>NZ_JBWKZT010000005.1:0-434860 GCF_059424735.1 Ensifer sp. GW101-20A05
AGGGAAACTCTAGAGCGAAGGTCGTCGTCGCCAGCAGCGCCGCCGCCCTCGTCAGTGATCGGGCTTATAGACCCCCATCCTCCAACACGTCAACAGCGATCTTCAAAAAAACTTCAAAAAAGAACAAGCCATTGAATCTAAATGACTATTTCGACTGTTGATAAACTCGCTCGATTTTGAGGAGCTAAAACCTCCGGAATCGCACCGCGAATCTTTGATCAAACGGTCAAATTCCTTCCGGATCGCTCACGACATCAAATATCGTCGTTTTGCCTCGGAACGATGCGAGCGCTGCCTTAGCTGAAGGACGTCTCGTTCCCCTATATAGCGAGCACTCAGCCAGCCCTGGATTCCAGCCGCAGATCTATGCGAACTTACTCTTCGCAGAGCACACAAATGGGCGGTGCCTTGCCCTTCCATGGCCTCTTACCGTACTTGCGTGATGTTCGCCGTGCCCGACACAATGACCATATGGCCGGTATATCGATCATTCTTGTGCGCTACGCTCCGCCCGATCCGGACGGCAGAGCGTCACACCACATCGAAAACGGGGCGGAGGCCCAGACGTGACGACACATCTTCCTGCCCTGCCGGTTCGCGAGGTCCTGCCTCAATTGGCGCACGCACTCGCCGCAGGGCCGTCGGCAGTGCTCTCGGCTCCGCCCGGCGCCGGCAAGACGACGCTCGTTCCGCTCTTCCTGCTCGAGCAGGACTGGGCGAAGGGCGGCAAGATCATTCTGCTTGAACCACGGCGGCTGGCGGCACGAGCTGCCGCCGGACGCATGGCGGAGCTTCTCGGCGAGAAGGTCGGCGAAACCGTCGGCTATCGCATGCGTCTCGACAACCGCATCTCTGCCAGGACGCGCATCGAAGTCGTGACCGAAGGCGTGTTCGCTCGCATGATCCTCGACGACCCGGAACTTAAGGGCGTCGCGGCCGTGCTGTTCGACGAATTCCACGAGCGTTCGCTTGACGCGGACTTCGGCCTCGCGCTGGCAGTCGACGTACAGGCGGCGCTGCGCGACGACCTCAAGATCATCGTCATGTCGGCGACGCTCGATGTCGAACGGGTCTCAGGCCTGCTCGGCGGCGCGCCTATCATAGAGAGCCAGGGCCGCAGCTATCCGATCGACATCCGCTACCAGGATCGCGGCGGGGAGAGTGTCGAGGATGCCATGGTGCGCGCCATTGCTGAAGCGCACCGCACGGAAGACGGCTCCGTCCTCGCCTTCCTGCCCGGCCAGGCCGAGATCGCCCGTGTCGCCGCGCGGCTCCAGGACCGCTTCGATGCAAACACGGCCATTGTGCCGCTCTACGGCAACCTGACCCAGAAGGAGCAGGATGCGGCGATCCGCCCGGCGCCCAAGGGCACGCGCAAGATCGTGCTTGCCACCTCGATCGCCGAGACCTCGATCACCATCGACGGCGTGCGCATCATCGTCGACAGCGGCCTGCAGCGGCTGCCGGTCTTTGAAGCCGCGACCGGGATCACCCGGCTGGAGACGGTGCGGGTCTCGCGCGCCTCTGCCGATCAACGCGCCGGCCGCGCGGGACGGACGGAACCCGGCATCGCGATCCGCCTCTGGCACAGCGGCCAGACCGCAGCACTTGCCGCCTTCACGCCACCGCAGATTCTTGCGAGCGACCTTTCCGCCCTGCTGCTCGACTGTGCCCACTGGGGCGTCAGCGATCCAACCACCCTCGCCTTCATCGACTCACCGCCCGAAACGACGCTGACCGAGGCCAGGAAATTACTGGCATCGCTCGGCGCGCTCGACCAAGCCGGCGCGTTGACGGCGAAAGGTCGCAAGATCCGCGATCTGGCGTTACCGCCGCGTCTCGCCGCAATGGCGGTTGCCGCCGCCGAAGAGGGCCAGGCTGAAGCCGCGTGTCTGCTCGCGGTCATGCTCACCGAACAGGGCCTCGGCGGTACCAGCATCGATCTCGAAGATCGGCTGCGCCGCTTCCGCCAGGAGCGTGGCGACCGCGCCGAGGCCTCGCGCAATCTGGCGCGCCGCAGGGCGGCGGAGCTGAAGGGCGCGCCGAAATCGAACGAACCGTTCCAGCCGGGCGCGCTGCTGATGCATGCCTTCCCCGATCGCATCGCGCTTCAGCGCGGCGGCCGCGGCCGGTTCGTGATGGCGAACGGACGCGGCGCGGAGATCCCGGAGACGGAGCGGCTTGCGGCCGCGCCGATGCTTGTCATCGCTGACCTCACGGGACGGGCCGGCGGTCAGCGGGTGCTGGCGGCCGCCGAACTGTCGCGGGCCGAGGTCGAAGAGCATATGCCCGAAGCGATTACCCGCGAAGACCAGAGCTTCTTCGACAGGCAAAGCCGGCAGGTGCGCGCGCGCCGCGTGACCAGGCTCGGCGCGATCATCTTCGAGGAGGCGCCGCTTGCCAGGCCAACCGGCGAAGCTGCCGCGCGCGCGCTTGCCGACGGCGTGCGCCAGCTCGGCCTCGCCGTCTTGCCGTTTTCGAAAGAGGCGATGCAGATGCGCGACCGCATCGGCTTCCTCAACCGCTCGATCGGCGAGCCCTGGCCGGATGTCTCCGATCAGGCGCTGCTCGATCGTCTCGACGACTGGTTCGTGCCTTTCCAGCATGGCGTCACAGCCATTGCCGACATCAAGGCGTCCAACCTCTCGGACGGCCTGCTCTCCCTCATTCCGCACGAGCGGCAACGGGAACTCGGCAGACTCGCCCCGACGCATTTCGAGGCGCCGACCGGGCAAAGGCACCCAATTCACTACGACGGCGACGAGCCGCTTCTGTCGATCCGCGTGCAGGAGCTCTTCGGCCTGAAGATCCACCCGGCGATCGGCGACGGCCGCCTGCCGCTGCTGCTAGAACTGATCTCGCCGGGCCATCGCCCGATCCAGACGACGCGGGACCTGCCCGGTTTCTGGGCGGGCTCGTGGCGGGATGTGCGGGCGGACATGCGCGGACGCTACCCGAAACACCCTTGGCCCGAAGATCCGGCCGATGCGGCGCCGACGACACGGGCAAAGCCGCGTGGTACATGAGACGAAACCTCCGATGACTGGAATGCAGGCACGAATGACCACAGTTGCGCTCGAACACAACAACGACCAGACCAGTAACCGCAGCCTGCGCCTGCAGACGCTCGTCCGGCTGCGCTGGCTTGCCGTCGGCGGCCAGTCGATCGCCGTCCTCACCACCGCCTTCTGGCTGCAGTTTCCGCTGCCGCTGATTTCCTGCCTGGTGCTGATCGCGAGCCTGGCGCTGGTCAACTCCTATGTGACGCTGCGCTATCCGCCGACCCACCGGCTGCAGCCGCCGGCCGCTTTCGCGCTGCTTGGCCTCGATCTCGCGCAGATCACCGGGCTCTTGTTCATCACCGGCGGACTTACCAATCCCTTCGCACCGCTTCTCTGCGTCCCCGTCATCATCTCTTCGGCATCGCAGCCGAAATCGCACAGCATCATCCTTGCCGGCCTTGCGGTGATCGCGATCACAGCACTTGCCTTCTCGCCTTTTCCACTGCCCTGGTATCCGGGCACGGTTCTCCTGATGCCGCGGGTTTTGACCGCCGGCATCTGGTTTGCGATCGTCTCGATGACCGCCTTTGCCGCCTTCTACACCTACCGCGTCTCCCTGGAAGCGAGCGAACTGTCGGAGGCTCTGACGGCGACAGAACTCGTGCTGCAGCGGGAAAAGCACCTGTCGCAACTCGATGGACTGGCGGCAGCGGCCGCTCACGAACTCGGCACGCCGCTGGCGACCATCAGTGTCGTCGCCAAGGAGATGGAGCGCGAGCTTGGTAACGATCCACGCTTCGGCGAGGACGTGCATCTGCTGCGCAGCCAGAGCGAACGCTGCCGCGATATCCTGAAGCGGCTGACGACGCTCTCCTCCGAAAGCGAGGAGCACATGCGGATGCTGCCGCTGTCGTCGCTGATCGAAGAGGTGATGGCGCCGCACCGCGAGTTCGGCATCCACATCAATCTCGTCGAGAAAGGTGACCGCGCCACCGAGCCGGTCGGCAACCGCAATGCCGGCATCCTTTATGGGCTCGGCAACCTGCTCGAAAATGCTGTCGACTATGCCAAGAAGGAAGTTGCCGTGACGGTCGAGCACACCGCGGACCGCGTGAAAGTGACGATCGAGGACGATGGCGACGGCTTCGCCCCGGATATCCTGCAGCGCATCGGCGAGCCCTATGTGACGCGGCGGCAGAAGGACGACAGCGCCGGTGGCCTCGGGCTCGGCCTCTTCATCGCCAAGACCCTGCTTGAACGTTCGGGCGCGCGCCTGCGCTTCGAAAATGGCGGACCCGACAGGCCAGGCGCCCGGGTCAGCGTCGAATGGCCGCGCGCCCTGATGGATACGAAACTGGCGAAATGACATTTCGCAGTTTATTGAACGAGACCAGAAGAAACCTATAATCTCGGCGAAAGCGCAGGTTTTCGCTCAAGGATTCCAGAATGACCGACAAATCGACAGCTTCGCCCAGCACACCCGCACAGGACGCCGAACTGATCGGACCGGACCGCACCCTGCTGCTCGTCGACGACGACGCACCCTTCCTCAGGCGCCTTGCCCGCGCCATGGAAGCCCGCGGCTTTTCAGTCGACATTGCCGAATCAGTGGCTGAAGGCATTGCCAAGGCCAAGGGCAACCCGCCGAAATATGCCGTCATCGACCTTCGGCTCGGTGATGGCAGCGGTCTCGACGTGATCGAGGCGATCCGCGGACGGCGCGATGACACGCGCATGATCATGCTGACCGGCTACGGCAATATTGCCACCGCCGTAAACGCCGTGAAGCTCGGCGCCGTCGACTATCTTGCCAAGCCGGCCGATGCAGACGACATCTTTGCGGCGCTCGTTCAGCGCCAGGGCGAGCGCGTCGAGCCGCCGGAAAACCCGATGTCGGCCGATCGGGTTCGCTGGGAACACATCCAGCGTGTCTATGAGATGTGCGAGCGCAATGTTTCGGAAACGGCGCGCCGCCTCAACATGCATCGCCGGACGCTGCAACGCATTCTTGCAAAGCGCGCGCCGAAGTAACGGCGTCAGCCGCCGCTGTCGCGGTTGCCCGTGAGGATGTCGCCGATCTGATCGCCGAGTTCGCCGTTGCGCTCGGCTGCCCACTCCGCAAGCATCAGGCGCTGCGCCGCCGTGCGGGCAAAGAGCTGCAAGACCGATTTGCGCGTCGCCGGCGGCAGTTTGTGTTCGGGCGCCTCGCGAACGATGTGCCCTTCATAACCATCCGAAAGCAGCAAGCCGCATTCCTCGGGGAAGATATCGAGCGGCACGCCGGCATGGGTTGCGAAGAACAGCCGGTCGCAATGCTGCCGGTAATCCGGCCATTTGCGGTCGACGCGAAAGTCCTCGATCGAGGTCTTGATCTCGACAATCCAGATTTCGCCCTTGACCGACAGCGAGATCAGGTCGGCGCGCCTCCCGCTCGCCAGCGTCAGTTCAGGCAGGACGGAATGGCGCAGTTCAGCGAAAAGCCGCTGCACGCCGCGACGCACCATCATCGCGCGATTCGACTGTCGGCCGTCGATCAGCGGGTTGTCGTCATGGATGGAGAGGATGGTCATGCGCCCGGTGTCCCTTTGGGCCGGTCATTTTGTTGCAAAAAAACAAGGGTCATGGAATTTGCACTTTCCAGCCAATTTGTAGCCGCGCAATCTCTTGCATAGCACAGACTAATCGAAAATAACCGTAGTCACTGACGGTCGCGGCGACCCAGTTTTTACTTCGCTTCTTTTTTAAGAGACTCCCATGCGCTTCCGCAATGCCTTCCTCTTGTGCGGCCTCGCGGCGACACTCGCTGTTGCCGGCTGCTCGACGACATCGTCCAAGCCCGAAACGGCTGCGAACGAACCCGCTCCCGTAGCGCAAACGGTCGCTACGAATCAGATTTTCAACGGCGATTATGGCGCAGTTGAGGATCACGGTTACGCGCTGCCCGCCATTCCGATCAACAAGGTCGATACCCGGTTCCATCGCCAGATCGTCGACTACACCACCAGCGAGCGCCCTGGAACGATCGTCGTCAACACGCCGAATCGTTTCCTCTATTACGTGCTGCCCGGCGGCAAGGCCGTTCGTTACGGCATCGGCGTCGGCAAGGCCGGCTTTGCATGGGAAGGCGAAGCCTACATTGCCTGGAAGCAGGAATGGCCGATGTGGCATCCGCCGAAGGAAATGGCCGAGCGCAAGCCGGAAGTCGCCAAGTATGTCGAGGAAGGCATGGGTCCCGGCCTCAAGAACCCGCTCGGCGCCCGCGCACTCTATCTCTTCAACGACCAGGGCAAGGACACGCTGTTCCGCCTGCACGGTACGCCGGAATGGTCGTCGATCGGCACCGCCGCTTCGTCCGGCTGCATCCGCCTGATCAACCAGGACATCATCGATCTCTATTCGCGCGTTCGCCCCGGCAAGAACGCCCGCGTCGTCGTCCAGCAGTAACCGGGCTGCATCAGCCATCCGAAGCCGCCGACACCAGTCGGCGGCTTTTTTTACGTCGTTACTCAACCACCATTTGCCGGTGATGCGATGCTGCAACGGAGCGCTTCAACCACGCACAGTTGCCGTTCGAAAACACCCTCAAATCAGGGTCGCGAAAACCGGCTGCGTGACGCGGAAAAGTTCAAATTCGACTTAAATTCAGCCGCTTATTAAGTAAGCGTTATCTAAACAAACGAAAGAGTGTGCCCAGAAATTCCGCTCGGGAGGGACTGGCATGCTGATCAAGACCAAGCTTATCGGCGCGATTGCGCTTCTGTCATCCATAGCCATCGGCATCGCCATTTACAGTCAGAGCACGCTGTCGGAAACCGGCGACATGATGGATGCGGTCTATGCCGATCGCATCGTGCCGCTAAAGAACCTCAAGGCGACTTCCGATGCCTTTGCAGTCTCGATCGTCGATGCTGCACACAAGGTCCGCAACGGCAACGAAACGATGGAGAGCGGGCTTGCCTCGGTCAATGCCGCGCGAGAGACGATCAAGACCAACTGGGATGCCTATGCGGCAACCTCGATGACCGATGAGGAACGACGGCTCGTCGACAATGCGCGGAGCCAGATGGTCGTTGCGATGGATTCGATCATGGCGCTGACGCAAATTCTCTCAGCCAAGGACGAGAAGGCACTCGATGCCTTCGTGCGCGACAAGCTCTATGCGACAATCGATCCGCTGACGGCGACGATCTCCGAGATCTCGGACCTGCAGGTCGAACTTTCCGGCACGGCCTTTGAAGCCAAGCATCGCGAGTTCGAAACGGTGCAGACGCTCAGCATTGCCATCATCGTTCTCGTCATGGCGCTTGCCGGCGGCACCTTCCTTGTGGTGCTGCGCGGCGTCGTCGGACCGCTCGGGCGCCAGATCGCCGCCATGCGCCGGCTGATCGACGGCCACGTCGAAGATGCCGACGAGCCGGTAAACGGCAAGGACGAGATCGCCGACATGGCCCGTGCCATCCAGTCCTTCCGGGAGGCCGCGCGATCGAATCTGCGGCTGCAGGCGGAGGCCGAGGAGACTCGCCGCACCGGCGAGGCCGAGCGCGTTCGCGTGCAGAGACAGGCGGAACAGGACGCACAGCAGCGGCTGACGCAAGCGACCGCCGGTCTTGCCGCCGGGCTGCAGCGGCTTGCCAATGGCGATCTCGCCGTTCGGCTGCACGAGCCCTTCGCCGCCGAGTTCGAACAGCTGCGGCATGACCTCAACAAGGCCGCCGGACAGTTGAACGACGCGCTGCTGGCTGTCGCCGACAGCGCCGGCAACATCGGCATGGGCACGCGCGAGATCAGCCAGAGCGCCGACGATCTCTCCAAGCGGACCGAACAGCAGGCCGCGGCGCTCGAGGAGACAGCCGCCGCGCTCGACCAGATCACCGCCAATGTCAGCAACTCTTCGAGACGGACGGAGGAGGCGCGCGACGTCGCCGGCGAGGCGAAGACCAGCGCGGCCCAGTCGGCCGTCGTCGTCGCCAATGCCGTCGAGGCGATGCGGCGGATCGAAGAATCCTCCAGCCAGATATCCAGCATCATCGGCGTCATCGACGAGATCGCCTTCCAGACGAACCTCCTGGCGCTGAACGCCGGCGTCGAGGCGGCGCGGGCCGGCGAAGCGGGCAAAGGCTTTGCCGTGGTCGCCCAGGAAGTGCGCGAACTTGCCCAGCGCTCGGCCAAGGCCGCGAAGGAAATCAAGGATCTCATCCGCACATCGAGCCAGGAGGTCGAAAACGGCGTGCGCCTGGTGCGCGACACCGGCGAAGCGCTGCAAACGATCGAGGCGCATGTAATCACCATCAACGAACATATGGCTGCGATCGCCACGTCCGCCCGGGAACAGTCCGTGGGCTTGAGCGAGGTCAACACGGCCGTCAACCAAATGGATCAGGTGACGCAGAGGAACGCGGCGATGGTCGAGGAAGCCAATGCCGCCTCCGCCACCCTGGCGCAGGAAGGTACCAACCTGCGTAACCTGATCGGACGCTTCATCCTCGCCGGCGAGACGCAGGCAAAGGGCGGATCGAGGCCTCCTGCCCCGGCAGCCGCTGCAACCGCAGTCCGCGACCAGGGGCGGACTGTTGCCCAGGCAGCCCGGCGACCAGCCGTCTATGCAACACAGGGCAACGCCGCACTCGCCACAGACGGCTGGGCCGAATTTTAGGCCACCGGCGGAGACGACTGGCGGGCGCATGGAGGCTGGGACCGCGCTTGAAAAAACAGAGCCGTGCGTTCAGACGAACACACGGCCCTGCACCAATATTCAGACGTCAGGGATGAATCGGGCGGCGTTCAGCGCCTTCAGCTCCAGCCGACGGCGGTGGAGGACTGGCTCGGTGTAGCCGTTCGGCTGCTCGCGACCCTTGAGAACCAGGTCGAGGGCCGCCTGGAAGGCGATCGAGCCGTCGAAATTGCCGGCGATCGCGACATAGAGCGGATCGTCGGCGTTCTGTCCGTCGACGACGGCGGCCATGCGCTTCATCGTGTCGACGACCTGGGCTTCGGTGACGACGCCGTGGTGCAGCCAGTTGGCCATGTGCTGGGCGGAGATGCGCAGCGTCGCGCGGTCTTCCATCAGGCCGACATTGTTGATGTCGGGCACCTTCGAGCAGCCGACGCCCTGGTCGACCCAGCGCACGACGTAGCCCAGGATCCCTTGAGCGTTGTTGTCGAGTTCGCGCTGGATCTCCTCCGGCGTCCAGTTCGGCCGGACCGCAACCGGCACCGACAGAATGTCGGAGAGCTTGGCGCGGGTGCGGCTCTTCAGGCTTGCCTGGACCTCGGCGACATTGACGCGGTGGTAATGCGTCGCATGCAACGTCGCGGCCGTCGGCGACGGAACCCAGGCGGTGTTGGCGCCGGCCTTCGGGTGGGCGATCTTCTGCTCGAGCATCGCTGCCATCAGATCGGGCATGGCCCACATGCCCTTGCCGATCTGGGCGTGGCCGGAAAGGCCGCACTCGAGGCCGATATCGACGTTCCAGTTTTCGTACGCGCCGATCCAGGCGGCCTGCTTCATGTCGCCCTTGCGGATCATCGGGCCGGCTTCCATCGAGGTATGGATCTCGTCGCCGGTGCGATCGAGGAAGCCGGTGTTGATGAAGACGACGCGCTCGCGGGCAGCGCGGATGCATTCCTTGAGGTTGACCGTGGTGCGGCGCTCCTCGTCCATGATGCCCATCTTCATGGTGTTGGCTGGCATGCCGAGCGCCTTTTCGACGCGCGTGAAGATCTCGCAGGCAAAGGCGACTTCTTCCGGTCCGTGCATCTTCGGCTTGACGACATACATCGATCCCTCGCGGGAGTTCATGCGGCGGCCGCCGTTGCCGATATCGTGCAGGGCAATCAGCGCGGTGACCATGGCGTCCATGATACCCTCGGGCACTTCCTTGCCGTCGCGGTCGAGGATAGCCGGATTCGTCATGAGGTGTCCGACATTGCGGACCAGCATCAGCGACCGGCCGGGGAGCGACAGCGTGCCGCCTGAAGCGGCCTGATAGGTGCGGTCGGCATTGAGGCGGCGGGTGAAGGTCTTGCCGCCCTTGGCGACTTCTTCTTCGAGGTCGCCCTTCATCAGGCCGAGCCAGTTGCCGTAGACGACGACCTTGTCTTCGGCATCGACGGCCGCGACCGAATCTTCGCAATCCATGATCGTGGTGATCGCCGATTCGAGGATGACGTCCGAGATACCGGCCGGGTCCTCCTTGCCGATCGGCGTGGAGGCGTCGAGGACGACGATCGCATGCAGATTATTGTGCCGGAGAACGATCTCCGACCGCGTGCCTTCGGCGCCGGAATAGCCGGCGAATTGAGCGGCGTTGCGCAGCGTCGTGTTCGAGCCGTCCTTAAGGCCAATCTCCAGCGCGCCACCCGCAACCTTGAGCGAGGTGACGTCGGCCCAGTTACCCTTCGCCAGCGGGGCGCTGGCATCGAGGAAGTCGCGTGCCCAGGCGATGACCTTGGCGCCGCGCTTTGGATTGTAACCGCGGCCCTTCTCGGCGCCATCGGCGTCCGAAATCGCATCCGTGCCGTAGAGCGCGTCATAGAGCGAGCCCCAGCGCGCATTGGCAGCGTTGAGCGCATAGCGCGCATTCATGACCGGGACGACGAGCTGCGGACCGGCGATCGTCGCGATTTCCGGATCAACATTGGCGGTCGAAACGCTGAAGTCGCCACCTTCCGACAGCAGGTAGCCGATATCGCGGAGAAAGGCCTGGTAGGTCTCGATGTCGCTGGGGGCGCCGTTCTGCCTGTACCAGGCGTCGAGTTTGGCCTGCAGCTCGTCGCGCTTGGCGAGCAGCGCCCGGTTCTTCGGCGCCAGATCGTGCACGAGGGCGGAAAGCTGCTCGAAGAAATGTTCTGCATCGATGCCGGTGCCCGGCATCGCCTCTTCCACCAGGAAGCGATGGAGACCCGCATCTATCTTCAACCCAAACTTCTCAATGCGGTCCATCTGCCAACTCCTTGAAATAGACGTAAGGAGCGTCACCGATCCGGACGGATGCGATGAGAACGCCCCAACATGTTGATCTTGCGCCTGTAGCCGATCGCGGACCAGCCCATGCGCAACGCGCGCGTGAAACGGCCGCAGTTTCTCACCAATTCATTCCCTGTCAATTCTGCAAGGATGCGAAGAATTGTTTCCGAAATGGAAAAGATCAGTCGTGGGCAATGCGCGGACGTCCGCTGGCGGACGCGATGAACCGGGCCTCGATCAGCTTGCGGCTGCCCTCGACTTCCGGCGCATCGATTTCCTCGCGCAGCATCGAAGCGGGATCGTCCGCTCCATTGGTGCGCGCCGTTTCCAGCGCCACGGCTTCGGCTCGCCGCCGGGCGGCGCCGAAAGCCTGTTCCTGGTCGAGAAACCGTTCGCTGGCCCCGGCACCGTTGACGACGAAGATGCCTTCCTCCGGCATCGTCACGAAAACCGTGACCGTAGCGCTGACCTGGCCGACCACGGCGCCAACGGCATTGGCGACGCCGGCCTCTTCGGGAATGGCGGCATCCGTTCCGAGCATCTCGGCGATATCAGGGTAATAAACCGGCGCCGAAGCGCCGAGGCCGACGAGCGGACGGTCGAGACCAAGCGAGAAGCGGACGATGCCCGGCGTGCGCGTGAGCGCCCGGTCGACGGCCTGCGAAACGGCTGGATCGATGGCACCGGCACCATCCTCGCCGAGACAGGCCTGCAGGATGACCTCCGAGGATTGCCGCGTCAGCCGGTCGACGATCATCTGCGCCATGGCTTCCGGGGAGGAAGCGATTGGCTGACCGGAGCCGTCGCGGGTGCGCGCTGCAAGCTGAATGCCGAGCTGAGCCGCTTCAAGGTTCCATTGCGATTGCCGGCCGAGCACATGCATGGCGTCCGACGGCGTCAGGCCACAGATATGCACGAGCCCGCGCCCCACCAGCCGATCGAGCGTCGCCTTCTGCGGGGTCGAGACCAACAGGGTCTCCAACGCCAGCGGAACCGCACCGATGCGCTCATAGAGCGCCTGCTCCTGCGGTTGCAGGCCGCTGGCAAGATGATCCGGCAGGCCGGTGCGGACCGCAAACCGGCCATTGTTGCGCCCGGTATGCTGGGCGCGCATCTGCTTTTCGAGCACCGAGATGACGGCGTCGCCATGCAGGGCGGCCGCGAGGCTGAGCGGCATCAGCCGGCGCGGGCCGAGATCGATCTTCGCCTTCAAGCCGCGGTCGTTGATGCGCACTTCCGAATCGCCGCCCAGGCCGTAGGTCCGCATCGCCACCGCCTCGACCATGGTGCGGAAGCCGCCGACAACGGCGCCTTCGGCATCGAGCCGCGGACGCCCGCCCTCGAGTACCGCGACATCGGTCGTGGTGCCGCCGATGTCGGAGACCACCGCATTGTCGAGGCCGGTCAGATGCCGCGCGCCGACAAGGCTTGCGGCCGGACCGGAGAGGATCGTCTCGATCGGGCGCAGCCGCGCCTCCTCCGCCGAGATCAAGGCTCCGTCGCCGCGCACCACCATCATCGGCACGTCGATGCCGCGCGCCTTCAGGAAGCCTTCACAGGAGCCGATCAGCCGGTCGATCATCGACACCAGCCGGGCGTTGAGCAGGGTCGTCAAGGCACGGCGCGGGCCGCCGAGCTTCGAGGACAGTTCATGGCTGCAGGTCACCGGCAGATGCGAGACTTCGCGAATGCGGTCGCGGACGCGCTTTTCATGATCCGGATTCCGAACGGCGAAGTAGCCGGCAATGGCGAAGGAGGAGACCTGGCCGGCAAGCGCCGGCAGCGTGGCATCGAGCTCGCTCATGTCGAGTGGGGTTTCGCCGCCGTGCACATTGTGGCCGCCCGGCAGGAAGATCACCGGATCGGAGCCCAGCGCCTCCAAGAGACCATCGCGCTTCAGATCGTCGGGGCCAAAGCCGATCATGACAAGACCGGCGCGGCCGCCCTGCCCTTCGACGAGCGCATTGGTCGCAAGCGTCGTCGACAGCGAGACCATGCTGATTGCAGAAACCGGCACTTTCGCCTGATCGAGCACCGCTTCGACCGCGCCGGAAATACCGACTGCGAGGTCGTGGCGGGTCGTCAGCGCCTTGGCTTTGGCGACCACCCCTTGCGTTTCCGAGAAGAGAGCGGCGTCGGTATAGGTGCCGCCGGTGTCGATGCCGAGAAGAAAATGAGAGGTCAATTCGCGCAGTCCGGAATTCGCGCGGGGCGCAAGGCCCCGGGTTCAATGGGGATCGATGCGGTGATATGACATATTTCAAGAGAAAACCATCGTGCCGCAGACATAGATGATCAACTGGGCGACACGGGTCAAAAGATGGGGACACCTGCGCATGCTCGAAGGCCGCCGTCCGTCTATTTTCGTCTGGCTCCCGTTTGCCGCTTTCATCTGGTTTCCGCTGAACCTGGCCCAAGCACAGGACGCGGAGGAAGAAGAGTACAAGCCGCAACTTCCGGATGTCGCGATCTACAAGGCGATGCTCGACGCCAACAAGCAGACCGGCTGGGTGCAGTTTCGCGACTATGACGACCGGCAACTGATCTACTTCACCGCATTGCAGACGATGCATTGCCGGCTATCGGAAATTCGATATTCGATCAATTCGGACACGCTCGATCAGCGCTTTCCGCTGGCGAAGTGCAATCCGCAGATCCCGTTCAACCTGCCGGCCGATGAGACGGCCGAGTATGTCTATATCTCGCTGCCGGCCGACACCGCGAAGACGCTGACGATCCAGGCGGTGTGGGACGATGGTGCCGGAAGCGAGATTGTCGTCTACAAACCGTG
This sequence comes from Ensifer sp. GW101-20A05, assembly GCF_059424735.1. Lineage (NCBI taxonomy): Bacteria > Pseudomonadati > Pseudomonadota > Alphaproteobacteria > Hyphomicrobiales > Rhizobiaceae > Ensifer > Ensifer sp. GW101-20A05. The sequence goes on from NZ_JBWKZT010000005.1 coordinate 13,760, forward strand.
CGACAATGTCGGCGACGCCACCTGCGCCCAGATCAAGACGATCAAGAAACCGTCGAAGATACTGCAGCAGCCGAAGCCGGCCGACTCGCCGGTGCGCTCGGTACAGTCGCCGATCCCCGGCAAGACCTTCAGCGAACCGACACCTTCATCGGCAACCCGCCCCGCGGTTGAGTAGTGAGGCGCTGCACCGGCCAGGGATTTGTCTCCTCGGTCAGATCGAAACGGTAGCGATGCATCATCACGGCGAGCGCGATCACGGCTTCCTGTAGCGCGAAAGTGGCGCCGATGCAGACGCGCGGGCCGGCGCCGAAGGGCAAATATTGGTAACGATGCAGCTTCTCGCGGTTCTCCGGCAGGAAACGCTCGGGCATGAACGCGCGGGGCTTATCCCAGTAAAGAACGTGGCGGTGCAGCGTCCACGGCATGATCAGCACCGCGATGCCCTTGGGGATGCGTACCCGCTTTCCGGTGGGGGAAGTCCACTCGTCCTCTTCGATCGCGGCCCGGTTGATCGACGGCGCCGGCGGATAGAGCCGCATCGCCTCCTCGAAGGCGGCAAGGACATGCGGCATCAGGCCGAGCCATTCGACCGGATCGGCACCGCTTGCGATCGCGGCATCGATCTCGGCCTCCATCGTCTCGCGATAGGCCGGCGTGTTGGCGATGCAATAGAGCGTCCAGGCGAGCGCCCGGGCGGTTGTCTCGTGCCCGGCACCGATGAAGGTCAGGATGTTATCCTCGATCTCCGCAGTCGAAAGGCCCTGACTGCCCTCGATCTCCAAAAGCAGGGTCAGGAAATCCTTGGGCGTGCCCTCGGGATCCGCCGCCATCTTGCGCCGCCGGATCGCCATGGTCTCGGACACGATCGAGCGGAACCGGTTCATCACCTTCTTGCCGCCGATCCGGGTTGGGCGCGGTATCCATTCCGGCGCGAGCAGAATGTCCATGGGATCGACGCGGCCCATGCGGTGCAGGAGTTCCTCGACGCTCTGGACAAACCCTTCCCGCTCCACCGCCACCTCACCGGAAAACAGCGTTTCGGCAAGAATGTCGAAGGTGAGTTCCGTCATGTCGTTGGCGATGTTGGTCGTGAACGGAGCTGTCTTGGCGCCGGCATAGCGCTCGACGAATGCTTCCGAGCTTCGCAACATCTGGCCTGCGAAACCCTTGGCGTGGCGCGGTGTGAACACCGGCGCCATGGCTTTCCGCGAGCGCTTCCAGACCTCGCCTTCGGCCGTCAGCAAGCCGTCGCGCAGGATCGGCCTGAGGATCAGCCGGCGAACCTTCGACATTTCGTAGTTGCCGACATTGTCGACGAGGATGTGACGGATGAGACCGGGATCGTTGACGATCAAAGTGCGCTGGGTGACGAACTTCGTCTCGATCCAGGGCAAGGTGTAGGATGGCTCGCCCCACAGTTCGAGCGGATTGCGTAAGACCGTCCTGATGATCTGCAGGTAGGAAGGGATGCCCACTCGAGGAACGGGAGCCGGCGGTTCGAAGGGCTCCGGACGCATGTCCATGGTGATTGCCTTTCTCGATTGCGCCAATGATTTCAGGTTTTTACGGCGCAATCAAGGAAAGTGCTTCACGTGAATCACAACAGGCTTTCAAGCTCCGAAAGCTTGTCGTTGACGAGCCAGCCGTAATAATTCTCCTCCGGCCATTGCGCTTGTCCGCTCTGGATCTTGGCGGCAAGGGCAGCTGCGCGGCCGTCCGGATTGCCGACATTGTAGAGCGTCGCCGTGATGCCGGGATTGTCGGAAATGTCGAGGCCGGCGATCGACTTGTAGGCGTCGATCGAATGGCGGATCGAGGCCGCCATATAGGCGAGCGACACATCCGGATCCATGATCGCCTCATAGACGCCAGCGGCGTTGTTTTCATCGAGGCGGTCGTAGCCCGACGTCTTTGCGACGATGTCGGTCAGCATCAGCGCCGTCAGCGGGTTGATCTGGCCGAGGCCGAAGGTCTGGCCGGCAAAGAACGGCTGGAAGAAAACGGCGCTGAAGCGGTTGTTCGGGAAGGACTTGCCGCCAACCGACTTGCCGCGGAAGTCGTTGTCCCAGACCCGCTCGCGGCAGCTCCAGAGCGCATAGGCACCCTTCTTGGCACCGCATTCGGAAAATTGCGGCCGGGCGACGAACTCGGCGACCGTTTCGCCATCATAGCCGAACTGGAAGCTGTTGCCGGCGTAAGCGGCCGCCTTGACGTAATAGGACTGCAGCCGGTCATAGGCGTCGACATTGTAGGTATGCTCGCCGACGATGGCGCCGACCATGTGGATCGGCGCGATGCCATAGGCGCGCGACACGGACTTGATCTTGCTGATCAGCTGTTTGTCGGTCGCCAGCAGATCCCGGACTTTCTCGAACTTGGCATCGAAGGAGGTGCGGCCGGCCTTGGTTCGGCGCACGGAAGCGCCGGGGATACCGGGCTGCTCGACGTTGCGGTTGCCCGGCGGAACGGCGGTCGCCGCGATTGTCTGGCTTGCGGTCAGGCAAAACGTGGCGATAGCGAGCATGCAGGCGGTAAAACGCACGATCTCTTCTTCCTGTGACTGGTGGAGGCTGCCTCGGTCGGCGGGGCGGCTCTTACGCCAAGATCATGTCGGAAAGATGCCCGGGCCACGATCAATTTCCGTGTCCGTGTTAGAAAAAATGCGGGCGCCTGTCGAGAGACAGGCGCCCGGTCTATTCTGGGTTGCGGGCGTTTGCGCGCCTCGACGACCGAAATGTCACAGGATGTAGCGCGACAGATCGGTGTTGGCAGCGAGATCGCCGACATGCTTGCGCACATACTCCGCGTCGATCGTCACCGCCTGTCCGGCGCTGTCGGGCGCATTGAACGAGATCTCGTCCAGTACGCGCTCCATCACCGTCTGCAGGCGGCGGGCGCCGATGTTCTCGACACTGGCATTCAGCTGCACCGCGACATCGGCGAGCGCATCGATCGCGTCGTCGGTGAAGTCGAGCTTCACCTCTTCCGTGTCCAAGAGCGCCTTGTACTGGCGGATGAGGCTCGCTTCGGTTTCCGTCAGGATCCGGCGGAAATCTTCCTTGGTGAGCGCACGGAGCTCAACGCGGATCGGCAGACGGCCCTGCAATTCCGGAAGCAGGTCCGAGGGCTTTGCCACATGGAAGGCGCCGGAAGCGATGAACAGGATGTGGTCGGTCTTGACCGGTCCATACTTCGTCGCAACCGTCGTGCCTTCAACGAGCGGCAACAGGTCGCGCTGCACGCCTTCGCGCGACACGCCGGCGCCCATGCCGCCCTCACGCGAGGCGATCTTGTCGATCTCGTCGAGAAAGACGATGCCGTCGTCTTCGGCCGCGCGCATTGCCTCGCGCTGGATCTGCTCGTTGTCGAGCAGTTTGTCCGACTCGTCGTTGATGAGCAGCTCATAGGAGGCCTTGACCGTCGTCTTGACCTTCTTGGTGCGGGCACCCATCGCCTTGCCGAACATTTCCGAAAGGTTGAGCACACCGATATTGGCGCCCGGCATGCCCGGAATTTCGAAACCACCCGGCGCACCGGTCTCGGCGAGGTCGACCTCGATCTCCTTGTCGTCGAGTTCGTTGGCGCGCAGCTTCTTGCGGAACGAATCGCGCGTCGCCGGCGAGGCCGTGGCGCCGACCAGTGCATCGAGCACGCGCTCTTCGGCGTTCTGGTGCGCCTTGGCCTTGACTTCGGCGCGGCGTTTTTCGCGCACGAGGCCGATCCCGACCTCGACGAGGTCACGGATGATCTGCTCGACGTCGCGGCCGACATAGCCGACCTCGGTGAACTTGGTCGCCTCAACCTTGACGAAGGGCGCGCCGGCGAGCTTGGCCAGACGCCTGGAAATCTCGGTCTTGCCGACACCGGTCGGGCCGATCATCAGGATGTTCTTCGGCATGACCTCATCGCGCAGCTCGTCGCCGAGCTGCTGGCGGCGCCAACGGTTGCGTAGCGCAATGGCGACGGCGCGTTTAGCGTCGTTCTGGCCGATGATGAAACGGTCGAGTTCCGACACGATCTCTCTGGGTGAAAACGTACTCATGTAGTCCTCTCAAATTCGGTCCGCGTCAGTTCCATCAGGAGCGTGCGACCAGATACATCTATCCATTCTGCGTAGGGCACGAAGCCGGCCTTGGTGTAGGCGCTGACCGCCCGGCGGTTGCCCGCATCAGGGTCGATCACGATTCGGGGCGCGCCGGCGGCAAAGAGCCGTTCGGCAAAAGCTCGCAGCGCCAGCGAGGCGACACCCCTGCCCGTCAATTCCGCAGGGCCGACGAAGATATCGATACCGGGCACATCGGCCGGCAGATCCTTCGCCCAGGGCTCCTCGTCCGGGTACTGAAAAGGCATCCAGGACTGGATGTAGCCAGCCGGCTCGCCGGCCACGTGGAAGATGAAGCCCTCCACCTCTCCGGTCGCGCAGCCTTCGCGGATCAGTTCCACTTCCTTGTCCGGATCGCCCCACCATTGCCGCACATGCGGTTCACTCAGCCAGGCATGCAGCAGCGGCAGATGGTCATCAACCACCGGCGCGAAGCTGACATGCTTGGGCTCATTCGGCATCCAACGTCTCCACCACGATATTGTGGTTGGTATAGACGCAGATGTCCCCGGCGATCTGCAGCGCCCGCCGGGCGATATCCTCGGCCGACTTGTCGCTGTCCATCAGGGCGCGCGCTGCGGCAAAGGCGTAGTTGCCGCCGGAGCCGATGGCGATGGTGCCGTGTTCCGGCTCAAGTACGTCGCCATTGCCGGTGATCGCCAGGGTTATCGACTTGTCGGCGACCAGCATCATCGCTTCGAGATTGCGCAGATACTTGTTGGTGCGCCAGTCCTTGGCAAGTTCGACCGCCGCGCGCATCAGCTGGTCGGGGTACTGTTCAAGCTTGGCCTCGAGCCTTTCGAGCAGCGTGAAGGCGTCGGCGGTCGCGCCGGCAAAGCCGGCGATCACGTCGCCCTTCGCGAGACGCCGCACCTTGCGCGCATTGCTCTTCATCACGGTCTGGCCGAGGCTCACCTGGCCGTCGCCGGCCATCACCACCTTGCCATCCTTGCGTACCGTGATGATGGTCGTCGCATGCATCGTTCCGTAGGGATTGTGTTCACTCATGAAGATACCTGTCGGCCCCTGATACTTGGGGGCGTTTACTTGGGGCGTTGCGGCTCGTGACACGAGCCTGGTTGCTTGAGGCCTATGTAAGTACGGCAGACACATTTGCAAATGGCAACCGCCCGAGGGTGCAATCTTCGTTCAGGGCCCGGTGTCGGATGATTCGAATCAACGCTCAAGTTCTGGATATTTCAGCATTTGCCTGATAAGGAGCGGCCGAGATCGCAAGCGAGCGCGAGATGAGGAAACCGCACAGACTTTCCTCCCCCCGCACTGGCGCATACAGGAGAGCCCGATGGCAGAAGCCACGTCCAGCCGCACCGCACAGGTTTCGCGTAAAACCAACGAGACCGCGGTGTCCGTATCGGTCAACATCGACGGCACCGGCGTTTCGAAGATTTCGACCGGTGTCGGCTTCTTCGACCATATGCTGGACCAGCTCGCCCGCCATTCGCTCATCGACATGGAGATCAAGACCGACGGCGACCTGCATGTCGACGACCACCATACGGTCGAGGACACCGGCATTGCCATCGGCCAGGCGCTCGCCAAGGCGCTCGGCGACCGGCGCGGCATCGCCCGTTACGCCTCGCTCGACCTTGCCATGGACGAGACGATGACCCGCGCGGCAGTGGACGTTTCCGGCCGGCCGTTCCTCGTCTGGAACGTTGCCTTCAGCGCGCCGAAGATCGGCACCTTCGACACGGAACTCGTGCGTGAGTTCTTCCAGGCGCTCGCCCAGCATGCCGGGATCACGCTGCATATCCAGAACATCTACGGCGCCAACAACCATCATATCGCCGAGACCTGCTTCAAGTCCGTCGCCCGCGTGCTCCGCACCGCAACCGAAATCGACCCGCGCCAGGCCGGCCGCGTTCCCTCGACCAAGGGGACCCTTGCCTAAGCGGCCAGTCACTGGCTGAACCCATGGCTTCTTACCTGATCCTCACCCCGCCGGGTGCGCGCGCCGACGACGAGCGAACACGCTTCGTTGCCGACGGCTTCTCCTGGGGCGCCTTTCTCTTCCCGGCGCTCTGGCTTCTCTTCAAGCGGCAATGGGCAATCGGAATCGCAGTTGCTGTTCTGCAGATTTCGTTAATCTCCCTGTCGAGTCTCGCAGGCGGTTTCCTTGCATCGGTGCTGGTGCAGCTCGCGCTGCGGCTGCTCGTCGCGCTGGAAGGGCCAGTTCTGGTGGCACGCAGCCTGACGGCTCGTGACTGGACGCTTCGTTCCATCGTGCCGGCACCCAATCTGGAGACGGCGGAAGAGATCTATTTCACGAGCGTGGCACCGGGCGAGACAAAGCCCGCCACCCCTTCCCCGGCCGATTGGACCGCGCGCAAGCCCTCAAACGGCGGACCCGGCCTCGGCCTTTTTGATTCCTACGGAGAACGCTGATGCGCGTCGCCATCATCGACTACGGCTCGGGCAACCTGCGCTCAGCCACCAAGGCCTTCGAACGGGCCGCTCGCGAAGCCGGCATTTCAGCCGAGATCGACCTCACCGACAAGCCGGAGCGGGTGGCGAGCGCCGACCGCATCGTGCTTCCGGGTGTCGGTGCCTATGCCGACTGCCGCCGTGGCCTTGCCGCCGTCGACGGCATGGAGCAGGCGCTGACCGAAGCGGTGGAACAGGCCGCCCGGCCGTTCCTCGGCATCTGCGTCGGCATGCAGCTGATGTCGTCGCGCGGGCTCGAAAAGACCATCACCCACGGCTTCGGCTGGATCCCCGGCGATGTCGTCGAAATGGCGCCTGCCGACACCTCGCTGAAAATCCCGCAGATCGGCTGGAACACGCTCACGCTCAAGCGCGAACATCCGCTGTTTGACGGCATCCGGGTTGGCGAAGGCGGCCTGCACGCCTATTTCGTGCATTCGTACCATCTGGCCGCCGAGAACGCCGGCGACGTGGTCGCCGAAGCGGATTACGGCGGTCCGGTCACCGCCTTCGTCGCCAACGGCAACAAGGCCGGCTCGCAGTTCCACCCGGAAAAGAGCCAGGCCCTCGGCCTTGCCCTCATCTCGAATTTCCTGCGCTGGAAGCCCTGAGCTTTCGCCTCTCTCGATTGGACAGACCTATGATCCTATTTCCCGCCATCGACCTGAAAGACGGGCAATGCGTACGCCTGAAGCTCGGCGACATGGACCAGGCGACGGTTTACAACCCCGACCCGGCGGCCCAGGCCCGCGCCTTTGAAGAACAGGGCTTCGAATGGCTGCACGTGGTCGACCTCAACGGCGCCTTTGCCGGCGAGACGGTCAACGGCGCGGCCGTCGACGCCATCCTCAAGGCGACCCGTAACCCGGTGCAGCTCGGCGGCGGCATCCGCACGCTTGACCATATCGAAAACTGGCTGTCGCGCGGCCTTGCCCGCGTCATCCTCGGCACGGTCGCTGTGCGCGATCCGGCACTCGTCATAGAAGCCTGCCGCAAGTTCCCCGGCAAGGTCGCCGTCGGCATCGACGCCAAGGGCGGCAAGGTCGCCGTGGAGGGCTGGGCCGAGGCCTCCGAGCTCGGCGTGATCGAGCTTGCCAAGAAGTTCGAGGGCGCCGGCGTTTCGGCGATCATCTATACCGACATCGACCGCGACGGCATCCTGACCGGCATCAACTGGACCTCGACGCTGGAGCTGGCGGATGCGGTTTCCATTCCGGTCATCGCCTCGGGCGGTCTTGCCTCGATGGACGACATCCGCCGCATGGTTGCGCCGGACGCACACAAACTCGAAGGTGCCATCTCCGGCCGCGCGCTCTATGACGGCCGCATCGACCCGCAGGAAGCGTTGGATCTGATCCGCGCCGCGAGAAAGGCCTGACCATGTCCCTCAAAGCCCGCGTTATCCCCTGCCTCGACGTCAAGGACGGCCGTGTCGTCAAGGGTGTCAACTTCGTCGACCTGATCGACGCCGGCGACCCGGTTGAGGCGGCACGCGCCTATGATGCCGCCGGCGCCGACGAGCTCTGCTTCCTCGACATCACCGCGTCCTCCGACAATCGCGAGACGATCTTCGACGTCATCGCCCGCACCGCCGAACAGTGCTTCATGCCGCTGACCGTCGGCGGTGGCGTGCGCCAGGTCTCCGACATCCGCAAGCTGCTGCTTGCCGGCGCCGACAAGGTGTCGATCAATACCGCTGCCGTGAAGAACCCTGAATTCGTTGCGGAAGCCGCCGACAAGTTCGGCAACCAGTGCATCGTCGTTGCCATCGATGCCAAGAAGGTGTCGAAGGACGGCGAAACGGATCGCTGGGAGATCTTCACCCATGGCGGACGCCAGCCGACCGGCATCGACGCGATCGAGTTTGCCCGCCGCGTCGTCGATCTCGGCGCCGGCGAAATCCTTTTGACCTCGATGGACCGCGACGGCACGAAGAGCGGCTATGACATTGCGCTCACCCGCGCGGTCGCCGATGCCGTTCGTGCCCCGGTCATTGCATCGGGTGGCGTCGGAAACCTCGACCACATGGTAGCCGGCATCCGCGACGGTCATGCGACCGCCGTGCTCGCCGCCTCCATCTTCCACTTCGGCACCTATAGCATTGGCGAAACCAAGCGCTATATGGCGGAGCATGGCATCGCCATGCGCCTCGACTGAGCTTCAGGATCTTCCATGGCTGACTTCACACTTTCCGATCTCGAAGCCATCGTCGCGACGCGCGCGAAGGCGGCGCCGGACGAATCCTGGACGGCAAAGCTGGTCGCGAGCGGCCAGCCGAAGGCGGCCAAGAAACTCGGGGAAGAGGCGGTCGAGACGGTGATCGCGGCCGTCAGCAACGACCGCGCGAATCTCGTCGCCGAAAGCGCCGATCTCATCTATCATCTGATGGTCGTATTGAAGATCGCCGACGTTCCGTTGCAGGATGTGCTGAACGAGCTCGCGCGGCGAACCAACCAATCTGGCCTGCAGGAAAAGGCAAATCGGCAGACCCCATGACGATAGCGGCCAAAGACATCGAAGCGGCGGACCTGCCGGACAATCTGCAGCAGCGGGACTATTCGCCCTATCATTTCTTCACCGCCGAGGAATGGTCGCGCTTTCGCGCCGATACGCCGCTGACGCTGACGGCCGACGAAGTGCAGCGGCTGCGCTCGCTGAACGACCCCGTCGATCTCCGTGAAGTCCGGCAGATCTACCTGTCGCTGTCGCGCCTGCTCTCGACCCATGTGGAATCGTCCCAGATGCTCTTCGAGCAGCGCAAGCGCTTCCTCAGCATGTCCGAAACGAAGACGCCCTTCGTCATCGGCATTGCCGGATCGGTCGCCGTCGGCAAATCGACCACGGCCCGTATCCTTGCGCAACTCCTGTCGCGCTGGCCATCAAGCCCGAAGGTCGATCTGGTGACGACCGACGGCTTTCTCTACCCGAACGCCGTGCTCCAGCGCGAAAACATGATGGATCGCAAGGGCTTTCCGGAAAGCTACGACGTCGGCGCGCTCCTGCGCTTCCTGTCTGCGATCAAGGCGGGCCAACCGAACGTCAAGGCGCCGAGCTACTCGCACCTGACCTATGACGTGCTGCCGGACCAGTTCACCGTCATCGACCGCCCGGATATCCTGATCTTCGAGGGCATCAACGTGCTGCAGTCGCGCAACCTGCCGGCCGACGGCAAGATCGTGCCGATGGTCTCGGATTTCTTCGACTTCTCGATCTATATCGATGCCGAGGAGAGCCTGATCCATAGCTGGTACGTCAACCGCTTCATGCGGTTGCGCGAAACCGCCTTCAAGAACCCGGAATCCTACTTCCATCGTTATGCCACGATCAGCGAGGATGCGGCGCGCGCAATCGCCGAGGGCCTGTGGCACAACATCAACCTGAAGAACCTGCACCAGAACATCCTGCCGACGCGCCCGCGCGCCGACCTGATCCTGCAAAAGGGCCCGAACCACCTGACGGAAAAGGTGGCGCTCAGAAAACTCTGAGCGCTCGATAAGCCCGTCATGGATTGACGCGACGCAGCGTCAGGTTGACCCGACCACCGTTCTTCAGCAGCGTCGACGTGTTCGGATAGATCCGGTCGACGCCATGGAACGCGAGCCGCCCTTCTCCACCGAGCACGACGACATCGCCGCTTTCGAGCCGGAAGGACATGGTCTGTCCCCCGCGCTGATTGCTGCCGACGCGGAAAAGGCAGCTGTCGCCGAGCGAGATCGAGACGACGGCCGTTTCCAGATCACGCTCGTCGCGATCCTGGTGCAGACCCATGCGGGCCTCCTCGGAATAGAAGTTCACAAGACAGGCTTCCGGCATCTTTTGGCTGGCGGAAACCGCCTGCCAGATCTCGAGCACTATGTCCGGCATCGGCGGCCAGCGCCGGCCGGTCACCGGATGCTGAGCCTGGTAACGATAGCCGCGATCGCGATCCGTGACCCAGCCGAGCAAGCCGCAATTGGTCATGCGAACCGACATGGGTTTTCCGGTCTTCGGCATTTCCGGCACGAAGAGCGGTGCTTCGGCAACGACACGACGAATCGCTTCAACGAGTTGTTCCTGCCGGGTGCGATCGAGATAGCCCGGGATATGTCTGATCCCTTTCGGGAGCACCTGCATTGGAAGCCCCTATTGCTCCAGGCCGAGAAGTGCTGCCGGCACGCCGTAGCGAAGCGGCCAGCCGGCATAGGCGACATCCGTCGGCCCGACCACGTGATCGACGAGGTTCCAGCGGCTATTCTGGAAGCTGACCAGTGCAAACACCGTCAGACCATCCATCATGTCAGCCTCGTCACGCAACCCGGTTTGCGCAAGGTCGATAGTGCCGCCACCGGGACGTTGCGGCTCGACCTGCAGGAAGGCCCAGTTGGGTGCTGCACGTATCGTCGTGGCGACGAACTCGACCGGACCGCGCATTTCGGCCTCCACCGCCGGACGGATCGCGTCGAGGATGGCGGCACGCTCAGTACTGCCCTTGGCCGGTTCACGGAACGGTTGCGCCAGACAAGCGCCGGCAAGCCAAAGGCTCGCCAGCGTCGCGATTGCAAGAGGACGCGTGAACGACACGCTCAAGCGGCGTCCAGATCCGGAATGCGCAGAACCTGGCCGGGGTAGATCTTGTCCGGATGCGTCAGCATCGGCTTGTTGGCTTCGAAAATGACGGTGTGCTTGGCACCCTTGCCCTTGCCGTACTGTGCCTCGGCGATCTTCCAGAGGTTGTCGCCCTTTTTGACCGTATAGAAGACCGGCGCCTTGGCGGGTGCCGGTGCAGCACCAGCATCGGCAACCTTGAGCTCCGAGGCTTCAACCGCCGAGACGCCGAGCGTGTTGCCGACGGCGACCACGGCCTTTTCGAAGACGCTCTGGTCCTTCACGACACCCTTCAGCACGACCTTGTCACCGGCCACTTCGACCTGCACGTCCTTTGTGCCGAGATCGTGGGATGCAAGTTCCTTCTGAACGCTTTCGGCATCCGGGGCGTCATCGTCGCCGCCGATGCCAAGCTTCTTGCCGGCGTTCTTGATAAAGCTGAAAAGACCCATGAATATCTCCTTTTGCGAAAACACTGCTCGGTAAGAGAGGGCGCCGCCTGCCAAAGGCAAGGAGCGGCAAAAAAGAAATCAGTCGCCGGCCGGCCGCCCCCGAAGCTTCTTGATCTCGCCGCGCCCGGACTTCTCCTTGAGACGGCGCTCGACGGAGCCGCGGGTCGGTTTCGTCTTCTTGCGTGGCGGTGGTGGCGGCTCCGCGGCCTTGAGAATCAGTTCCTTCAGTCGCTCGCGCGCATCTTCGCGGTTGCGCTCCTGGCTGCGAAACCGGCTGGCCTCGATCATCAGCACGCCCTCTTTCGAGGCACGACGCCCAGCAATCTTCAGGGCGTTGGCCTTGATGCGATCGGAAAGCGCCGGAGAGGCCAGCACGTTGAAGAACAGCTGAACGGCGGTCGACACCTTGTTGACGTTTTGCCCACCCGGCCCGCCGGCCAGCACGAATTGCTCCGTCAGCTCCCAGCCGGCAATCATTATGTTGTCGTTTATGTAGAGCGGATCGCTAGCCATGGTTCACCTCGCCCCGATCTATGGCACAGAGCGAACCTCTTGAAAACATTCGCCACGAAAACGAAAAACCCGGCCGTGGGAGGCCGGGTTTCACGTGAATCATAGCTGACGATATTTATTCGGCGGCAAGCTTGGTGCCGGGAGCCGCATCGCGAACGCTGCCATCAACATGTTCTTCGAACTTGGCGAAGTTGGCGATGAACATATCGACGAGGCGGCGCGCCTGCGCGTCATAGGCCGCACCATCGGCCCAGGTCGAGCGCGGATCGAGGATGCCGTCGTCGACGCCGGGGACCGAGACCGGAACGGCGAAGCCGAAGTTGGCGTCGGTGCGCAGTTCAGCGGCGTTCAGCGAGCCGTCGAGTGCTGCGGCGAGCAGAGCGCGGGTCACCTTGATCGGCATGCGGCTGCCGGTGCCGTAGGCGCCGCCGGTCCAGCCGGTGTTGACCAGCCAGCAGGTGACGCCGTTCTTGGCGATCAGGTCCTTCAGGAGATTGCCGTATTCCGACGGATGCCGCGGCATGAACGGCGCGCCGAAGCAAGTCGAGAATGTGGCTTCCGGCTCGGTGACGCCCTTTTCCGTGCCGGCAACCTTGGCGGTGTAGCCGGAGAGGAAGTGGTACATCGCCTGTTCCGGCGTCAGCTTGGCAATCGGCGGCATCACGCCAAAGGCATCGGCCGTCAGCATGATGATCGTGCGCGGCTGCGGCGCGGTGCCGGTGGCGCTGGCATTCGGGATGAAGTCGAGCGGATAGGCGCAGCGGGTGTTTTCCGTCAGCGAACCGTCGTCGAAATCCGGAACGCGGCGCTCATCGAGCACGACGTTTTCCATGACCGTGCCGAAGCGGCGGGTCGTCGCGTAGATTTCCGGCTCGGCAGCTTCCGACAGACGGATCGCCTTGGCGTAGCAGCCGCCTTCGAAGTTGAAGACGCCGTGCTCGCCCCAGCCGTGCTCGTCGTCGCCGATCAGCGTGCGGGTCGGGTCGGCCGAAAGCGTCGTCTTGCCGGTGCCGGAGAGACCGAAGAAGATCGCCGTGTCGCCTGCCGGGCCGACATTGGCCGAGCAATGCATCGGCATCACGCCCTTCTTGGGCAGCAGGTAGTTGAGAACGGTGAAGACCGACTTCTTCATTTCGCCGGCATAGGACGTGCCGCCGATCAGGATCAGTCCGTTGGTGAAGTCGCAGGCAATGACGGTCTCCGTGCGGCAGCCGTAGCGCTCCGGGTCAGCCTTGAAGCTTGGGAGATCGATGATCGTCAGCTTCGGCAGGAAGGAGGCAAGCGCTTCGTGTGCCGGACGAATCAGGAGATTGCGGATGAACAGCGAGTGCCAGGCATATTCGGTGACAACGCGGGTCGGAAGGGCGTTGTCGGCATCGGCGCCGCCAACGAGATCCTGCACATAAAGCGACATGCCCTTGGCGTGATCGAGCATGTCCTTTCGCAGCAGGGCGAAATGCTCCGGAGACATCGGCTTGTTGTTGTCCCACCAGATCTGGTCGTCCGTGTTCGCATCGCGAACCACGAACTTGTCCTTCGGCGAACGACCGGTGTGCTGACCGGTACGGGCGACGAGGGCGCCGTGTGCCGTCAGTTCAGCCTCGCCGCGGCGAAGAGCTTCCTCATAAAGCTCCGCGGCTTCGAGGTTGTACCGGACCGTTTCCAGGTCGGTAAAGCCGAGTTTTTCCAAGCCGTTCGCGAGATTGCGAGTGCCGAGTTGCTCCATGGTCAAGCTTCCTTCGTGTTTGGCCATTGGCGTTGAATTTCGCCGGACCATACTTGCATGCTCGCTCAAAAACAAGGCGGCGTCAAAAAAAGAATAATGATTTCAGTATATTAATCGATTTAAAGAAAATTATAGTTTTTTTAATCGGTTGAATTCGGCCTGCCGGACACCGATCTGACAGGACCTATCCTATCGTCACGACAGGTGCTTTTTGGGCTTCGCCACAATTTGTTCCACCTTTATACTCACTAACGCACCCGTGACTCGCGAATGCCGGAGTTTTCGGGGACGAGACCGGCACCTCAAAAGACGGAGTTGAACACGATGCAGACCATCGCGCTTGTCGATGATGACCGGAATATTCTGACGTCCGTATCCATCGCCCTGGAGGCGGAGGGCTACAAGGTCGAGACCTATACCGACGGTGCTTCCGCACTTGAGGGCCTGCTCGCCCGGCCGCCGCAGCTTGCGATCTTCGACATCAAGATGCCGCGCATGGACGGCATGGAATTGCTGCGCCGCCTGAGACAGAAGTCCGACCTGCCAGTGATCTTCCTCACCTCCAAGGATGAAGAGATCGACGAACTCTTCGGTCTGAAGATGGGTGCCGACGACTTCATCACCAAGCCCTTCTCGCAGCGCCTGCTGGTCGAACGCGTCAAGGCGATCCTGCGTCGCGCCGCAAACCGCGAAGCGGCTGCCGCCAACCCGACGAATCCCGCCAAGGCTTCCGACGCGCCCTCGCGCTCGCTCGAGCGCGGGCAACTGGTGATGGACCAGGAGCGCCACACCTGCACCTGGAAGAGCGAGCCGGTAACGCTGACGGTGACCGAATTCCTCATCCTCCATTCGCTTGCCCAGCGCCCGGGCGTGGTGAAGAGCCGCGACGCGCTGATGGACGCCGCCTATGACGAGCAGGTCTATGTCGACGACCGCACCATCGACAGCCACATCAAGCGGCTGCGCAAGAAGTTCAAGATGGTCGACAACGACTTCGACATGATCGAGACCCTCTACGGTGTCGGCTATCGTTTCCGCGAGACAGCCTGAGCCGCGGGACTTGCCATCGCGCCGATTGTGGCGCATTCAGAAACGGCGCGACGGGAGCACGGCCAAGGCTGCCTTTGAAACCCCGCCGCGCCATCGGACCTCTGGGCCGGAACCACACAAAGTGAACGACGGCGTCGCGCCCGGCACTCGGGCCGTGTCAGCGTTGCAATCGAGAGAACGTGACGGAAGTCCGCGCGGGAGCGGGACATTTGGTAGAAGTCTTGCAGGGCGACATCGAAGACAGTGACGGACGTGCGCAGGCACATATGGGCCAGCGCCGCTGGGCACATCCTTTCACGCTGATTCGCCGCCTGTTCGGCAATGCCGTCTTCTCGAGCCTCACCCGCCGCATCGTCTTCTTCAACTTGGTGGCACTCGTCGTCCTCGTCGGCGGCATCATGTATCTCAACCAGTTCCGCGAGGGACTGATCGACGCCCGTGTCGAAAGCCTGCTGACCCAGGGCGAAATCATCGCCGGTGCCATCTCGGCTTCCGCCTCGGTCGATACCAACTCGATCACCATCGATCCCGAAAAACTGCTCGAACTGCAGGCCGGCCAGAGCATAACGCCGCTGCCGAGCGACGAGGATCTCGATTTCCCGATCATCCAGGAACGCGTTGCGCCGGTTCTCAGGCGGCTGATCTCGCCGACGCGCACCCGCGCCCGCCTCTTCGACGCCGATGCCGACCTGCTGCTCGATTCCCGGCATCTCTATAGCGGCGGCCAGGTGCTGCGCTTCGACCTGCCGCCGATCGAGCCGGAATCGACGGGCATCGGCGAAAAGCTCAACAGCTGGCTGAACAAGCTGCTGCAGCCCGGCAATCTGCCACTCTACAAGGAACCGCCGGGTGGCAACGGCTCGATCTATCCTGAGGTCACCAACGCGCTGACCGGCGTGCGCGGCTATGTCGAACGCGTCACCGAGAAGGGCGAGCTCATCGTTTCAGTGGCCGTTCCCGTCCAGCGGTTCCGCGCCGTGCTCGGCGTTCTCTTGCTTTCGACGCAAGCCGGCGACATCGACAAGATCGTCCAGGCCGAGCGCCTCGCCATCATCCGCGTCTTCGGCGTGGCTGCCCTCGTCAACATCATCCTGTCGCTGCTTCTCTCCTCGACCATCGCCAACCCGCTTCGAAGGCTCGCAGCGGCGGCAGTCCGCGTGCGGCGCGGCGGTGCCAAGGAGCGCGAGGAGATCCCGGATTTCTCCTCTCGCCAGGACGAGATCGGCAACCTGTCCGTCGCGCTCCGGGAAATGACGACCGCGCTCTACGATCGGATCGCGGCGATCGAGAATTTCGCGGCCGATGTCAGTCACGAGCTGAAAAACCCCCTCACCTCGCTGCGCAGCGCCGTCGAGACCCTGCCGCTTGCGCGGACCGACGAATCGAAGAAGCGCTTGATGGACGTCATCCAGCATGACGTCCGCCGCCTCGATCGCCTGATCAGCGATATTTCGGACGCCTCGCGCCTCGACGCGGAACTTGCCCGCAGCGATGCCAGGATCATCGACCTCGAAAGACTTCTGGGCGACCTCGTCGATATTTCGCGCCAGGTCCGCAGCAAGAAGAAGACGGTGCTGCTCGATTTCGTCATCGACCGCAAGGACAGTCCCAGGGCCCGCTTCGCCGTCAACGGCCACGACCTGCGCATCGGCCAGATTATCACCAACCTGATCGAGAACGCCCGGTCCTTCGTTCCCGAAGACAGCGGGCGGATCGTCGTGCGCCTCACACGGTCGCGATCGCGCTGCCTCGTCTATGTCGAGGACAACGGCCCCGGCATCCAGGCGGAAGACATCGACCGCATTTTCGAACGCTTCTACACCGATCGGCCGGAAGGAGAGGATTTCGGCCAGAACTCCGGCCTCGGCCTGTCGATTTCCAGGCAGATCGCCGAAGCCCACGGCGGTACGCTGAAGGCGGAAAACATCGTCGCGCAGGACGGCCACGTCAGCGGCGCGCGCTTCATCCTGTCGCTACCCGCCGAGCCGCACGCGTGACGACGGGCGCCAATGTCCACGGCACTGCCATCGTGCTCGGGACGCGCGGCTTCCTGATCACGGGCCCTTCCGGCATCGGCAAATCCAGGCTGGCGCTTGCATGCATCACGGCCGCACGACAGGCCGGGCACTTTGCGGCACTCGTCGCCGACGATCGGGTGGATCTGAGCCTGGAACATGACAGGATCGTCGCCCGCTGTCCGCCCTCCATTCACGGCCTGATTGAAATACGCGGCGCCGGAATCGGCAAGATCGAAACCGTGCCTGCCGCGGTGATGGACTGGGCCATGCTGCCCGTGAGTGCGCCTTTCGACCCGCGGTTACCGCTGGAAGACGAGACGTTGCCCTTACCACTCGGGCGAGTACTCCCGATTGTTCGCGTTCCCGTTGAAGAGGGGGCGTATGTTCTCAATATTTTGCATGCGCTCATCGCTGAAAAAATAGGATCCTAGCCCGATTTACCGTCAGCGAGGCTGGTTTTTCAGCATTTTTGGCTTGCACTTCCCCTTTTCCTTGCCAAGATGGCCGCCCCAACAGGTGGACGAAATTGCTGCATTGCGATATCTGGCCATCAGTGAATTGCGCGTGCAGTTGGAGCGAAGATACCCATGATCGGACTTGTGCTTGTCACCCATGGCAAGCTGGCTGAGGAATTTCGACTTGCACTCGAGCATGTCGTCGGTCCGCAAAAAGCTATAGAGACCGTCTGCATCGGTCCCGAGGACGACATGGACCAGCGTCGGCAGGATATCCTCGACGCGGTCACCAAGGTCGACGAGGGCCACGGCGTCATTATCCTGACCGACATGTTCGGCGGAACGCCCTCCAACCTTGCCATCTCGGTCATGCGCAGCGGCTCGGTTGAAGTGATAGCCGGCGTCAACCTGCCGATGCTGATCAAGCTTGCCGGCGTGCGCGGCGAGAGCGACATGGACAAGGCGTTGGTCGAGGCCTCGGAAGCCGGACGGAAATACATCAACGTCGCCAGCCGCGTCCTGAGTGGTAAGTAATGGATCATCGCCCCGACATGTCGCTGACGCGCGAACTGCTGATCATCAACAAGCGAGGCCTGCACGCGCGGGCATCTGCGAAGTTCGTACAGACGGTCGAGGCCTATGAAGCCGAGATTACCGTGTCGAAGGACGGCATGACGGTCGGCGGAACGTCCATTATGGGCCTGATGATGCTGGCTGCCAGCACCGGCTGCAGCGTGTGCGTGACCGCGAGCGGCGCGCAGGCCGAAGAAGCATTGAACGCGCTTGATGCGCTGGTCGCCGACAAGTTCGGCGAAGAAATGTGACGGACAATATAAAGATATAAAGACTTCTTTATATCGATATTGCCCTCTCCCCTGATTCCTGATAGATCGGTCGCACTCTCACCGTGTCGGTAGGCGCGGGAGGCATAATCGCGCCGCAGTTCGGTTGAAGCCATGCGGCTTGAAGAGATCAGCCCGGAGAATTCCATGACCACCACTCAGGACTATATCGTCGCCGACATCGGTCTCGCCGATTTCGGGCGCAAGGAAATTGCGATCGCCGAAACGGAAATGCCGGGCCTGATGGCCTGCCGCGAAGAGTTCGGCGCTGCAAAGCCGCTGAAGGGCGCGCGCATCACCGGCTCGCTGCACATGACCATCCAGACCGCCGTTCTGATCGAGACGCTGGTTGCCCTCGGCGCCGACGTGCGCTGGGCCTCGTGCAACATCTTCTCGACCCAGGATCACGCTGCCGCTGCCATCGCCGCAAGCGGCGTTCCGGTCTTCGCCGTCAAGGGCGAAACGCTCGAAGAATACTGGACCTACACGGACAAGATCTTCCAGTGGGCCGATGGCGGCGTCTCGAACATGATCCTCGACGATGGTGGCGACGCCACCATGTACATCCTGCTCGGCGCCCGCGCCGAAGCCGGTGAAGACGTACTCTCCAACCCGGGCTCCGAAGAAGAAGAGATCCTCGTCGCACAGATCAAGAAGCGCCTCCAGGCTTCGCCGGGCTGGTTCACCAAGCAGCGCGACGCCATCAAGGGCGTGACCGAAGAAACCACCACCGGCGTCAACCGCCTGTACCAGCTTCAGGCCAAGGGCCTGCTGCCCTTCCCGGCGATCAACGTCAACGATTCGGTCACCAAGTCGAAGTTCGACAACAAGTACGGCTGCAAGGAATCGCTCGTTGACGGCATCCGCCGCGGCACCGACGTGATGATGGCCGGCAAGGTCGCCGTCGTCTGCGGTTACGGCGACGTCGGCAAGGGCTCGGCAGCTTCGCTTTCCGGCGCCGGCGCCCGCGTCAAGGTCACCGAAATCGACCCGATCTGCGCGCTCCAGGCGGCGATGGACGGTTTCGAAGTCGTTCAACTCGAAGACGTCGTCTCGTCGGCCGACATCTTCATCACGACGACCGGCAACAAGGACGTCATCCGCATGGACCACATGCGCGAGATGAAGGACATGGCGATCGTCGGCAACATCGGCCACTTCGACAACGAAATTCAGGTCTCCGCACTGCGTAACCTGAAGTGGACAAACATCAAGCCGCAGGTCGACATGATCGAGTTCCCGAAGGGCAACCGCATGATCCTGCTCTCGGAAGGCCGCCTGCTGAACCTCGGCAACGCCACCGGCCACCCGTCCTTCGTGATGTCGGCTTCGTTCTCCAACCAGGTCCTGGCGCAGATCGAGCTCTTCACCAAGGGAGAGAAGTACAAGAACGAAGTCTACGTCCTGCCGAAGGCGCTCGACGAGAAGGTCGCTCGCCTGCACCTGAAGAAGCTCGGCGCTAAGCTCTCCGAACTTTCCGAAGAGCAGGCCGACTACATCGGCGTGAAGACGCAGGGCCCGTTCAAGGCTGAGCACTACCGGTACTAATCCTTACCCGGGCAATCCACAACATCTTGTGGCCGCGTTCTTGACAAGAGAGCGCGGCCGCTTTTTTGGGCCTCTCCCTTCCCGACGATTCGACTAGGAAGTATGCTCTAACCCATTGATTCGTGATGTCGGTGCGGACCTTGGACATCGCGGATGGGATGTCTTGTCGATAAGCGGCAAACAGACGGAGACAGACCGGGGATGCAATCGGAACTGACGCAGGCCCTTGACCAGGGCCTCGATGGAACTGTGCAAGGCGCAACAAGGCCGGCAGCACCCTTCGGACAGACGGGGATGGCAGCGCCATGAACAGAGACCAAACAGCTATTCCGGGCACCCGCCGCAAGGGCCCGAAGTTCCTGCGCCACCTTCTGGCCGGTACCACTCTCTTTGCAGCAACAGATGCGCTCGCCCAGGTCGCGCCGCAGAAGGCAAATATCTTCGGCTCGTCGGAGGTCGTCACCTTCTCCGTGCTCATCGGCGTCGTTTCCGCAGCGATGATTTCGGCGATCTGGCTGATCCGCCAGCGCGGCAATATCGAAGCCGAGAACCGCGAATTGCGCTCCGATCTGTCGGACGCCAACCAGCGCCTCTCGCGCTATCAGGCGCTGGTGGCCGACAAGAACCGCCGGATCGTCGTCTGGGACGGGCTGCTCGAGCGGGCTGAGCTGCTCGGCCAGCTGCCGCCCGAAACCGGCGCGCCGGCAGACGACCGCGAGTTCCTGGCCTTCGGCCGCTGGATCAAGGCGCAATCCGCCGGGGAACTGGAAAATGCGATCGACGCGCTGCGCACCCAGGCGCGCAGCTTCGACCTGGTGCTCGAAACGCAGCGCAACGAAGTCCTGGAGGCCCAGGGACGGGTCTCGGGCGGGCGCGCTTTCGTACGCTTCATCGCTCTCAACAATATGCGCGCAGAACTCGCTGAGCTGAAGCTTGAGCACGATCGGCTCAATACTGCGCTCGTGTCCTTCCGCACCCTTCTCGACGCCATCGATCTGCCGGTGTGGCAACGCGGCACGGATGGCGCCCTCACCTGGGTCAACGAGGCCTATGCCGACGCCGTCGAGGCTCCTGATGTCGCGGTCGCGGTTGCCGAAGGGCGCGAGCTGCTCGCAACCGTCGCGCGCGAAAAGATCCGCGCGGTTTCCACCTTCGACACACCGTTCCGCGACAAGGTTTCGACCGTCGTCAGGGGTAACCGCACCTTCTTCGAAGTCGTCGATGCCCGCAGCCCTGCCGGCTCGGCCGGCGTCGCCGTCGACGTATCCGGCATCGAGGCCGTGCGCGAGGAACTCAACCGGACGCTCAAGAGCCATGCCGAAACGCTCGATCATCTGGCGACCCCCGTCGCGATCTTCGACGGCAATCAGCGCCTGCAGTTCTACAACCAGGCCTTCCAGCGTCTGTGGAACCTCGACATCGGCTTCCTCGAGCGCAAGCCCGACAACGGCGAAGTGCTTGACCGGCTGCGCGCCGGCGGCCAGCTGCCGGAGCAGCTCAACTGGAAACAGTGGAAGGCCACCGCACTTTCCGTCTATCAGGCGCTCGACACGCAGAGCGACCTCTGGCACCTGCCGAACGGCCAGACGCTGCGCGTCTTCGCGACCGCCCGCCCACAGGGCGGGGTCACCTGGGTGTTCGAGAACCTGACCGAGAAGGTCGATCTCGAAACGCGCTACAATACGCTCGTTCAGGTTCAAGGCGAGACGATCGACCATCTCGCGGAAGGCGTAGCTGTGTTCGGGCCCGACGGCCGCATTCGTCTCTCGAACCCGGCGTTCCGGGCGATCTGGGGCATCAGCGAGGCGGAGGCCAAGCCCGGCACCCATATCCGGGCGATCGAGCAGGCCTGCCTCATCTCCTACGACCAGCCTGACGGGTGGAAACGTTTCACCCACATCATCACCAGCTTCGACGACGAACGGCCCTCCAGCCGCGGCATCCTTGAGCTTCGAACCGGACTGATCCTCGACTACGCCGTCATCCCGCTGCCGAACGCGCAGACGATGCTGACCTTCGTCAACATCACCGACAGCGTCCGGGTCGAGCGCGCGCTCACCGAAAAGAACGAGGCGCTGCGCAAGGCGGATGCGCTGAAGAACGACTTCGTGCACCACGTTTCCTATGAACTGCGTTCGCCGCTCACCAACATCATCGGCTTCGCCGACCTGTTGAAGACGCCGGCTTTCGGCGATCTCAACGAGCGGCAGGCGGAGTATGTCGACCACATCGCCACCTCCTCGTCGCTGCTGCTGACGATCGTCAACGACATCCTGGATCTCGCGACCGTCGATGCCGGCATCGTCCAGCTCGACATGTCCGAGATCAGTCTCACCGACTTCCTCGATGATATTGCCCACCAGATGGCCGACCGGCTGCTCGAGAGCGGCGTGACCCTCAGGATCGCCGCCCCTGACAATCTCGGCCGCATGGTCGCCGACCAGCAGCGGCTGAAGCAGATCTTCGTCAAGCTGCTCACCAATGCCGCAAACTTTGCGCCCGACGGCAGCGCCATCGACCTGAAGTGCCGCCGCGAGGGCAGCGACTTCATCTTCTCTGTCTCAGACAGCGGCCCCGGCATACCGCAGGACGTGCTCGATACCGTGTTCAACCGCTTCGAAAGCTACGGCCAGCGCGGCGGCGCAGGCCTCGGCCTTTCGATCGTCGAGAGCTTCGTCAGCCTGCACCACGGCACCGTCTCCATCCGCAGCAAGGAAGGCGAAGGCACGGAAGTGACCTGCCGCATTCCCTCGGCCGAAGTGCCGGCGATCGTCGCGGCCGAATGATGCCGGCGATCGAGCGCTTCCTGACGGACGAGGCGGCAACGATCGAGCTCGGCGAAGATCTGGCGCTGGCCCTGAAGCCCGGCGACTGCGTCGCGCTCTCGGGTGATCTCGGAGCCGGCAAGTCGACCTTGGCGCGCGCCTTCCTTCGGGCGCTTGCCGATGACGACGGGCTGGAGGTCCCCAGCCCGACCTTTACGCTGGTCCAATCCTATGAACTGCGCATTCCGGTCGCGCATTTCGATCTCTATCGGCTGGCTGATTCCAGCGAACTGGACGAACTCGGCTTCGACGAGGCGCTATCGCTAGGCGTCTGTCTCGTCGAATGGCCGGAACGGGCTGACGACGCCCTACCCACCAGCCGCATCACGCTGAGCATCACCCATGAAGGCGATGGTCGCCGCGTCGAAATTTCCGGTCCGGACGAAAAGCTGCAGCGCATCGCCCGCACGCTGGCGATCCGCGACTTCCTCGATCAGAACGATCACCCAAACGCACGGCGCCGGCACCTCAGCGGCGACGCCTCGATCCGGGCCTATGAGCGCATTTACCCGGCAGACGGCTCCGTTAGCCGGATTCTGATGGATTCGCCACGACACAAGCCCGACCCCGTCCTCCAGGACGGAAAATACTACCAGCAGCTCGCGCATATCGCCGAAGACGTCGTTCCCTTCGTCGCGATCGACCAGCTGCTCATTGCACGCGGCTTTGCAGCGCCGACGATCTACGCCCGCGATCTCGACCAGGGCATCCTGCTGATCGAGGACCTTGGGTCGGATGGCGTTCTCGACGCGGCCGGCCAGCCGATCGACGAGCGCTACATCGAAAGCGTACGACTGCTCGCCCGCCTCCATGCCAAGCAGACCGACAGGGAGATCAACCTCGACAGAGCGGTCATCCACCGCATTCCGGATTTCGACCGGACGGCGATGAAGATCGAGACGCGGCTTTTGACCGACTGGTACCTGCCGTGGAAGCGCGGTGCGCCGGCAAGCGATGACGAAAAACGTGAATACGGAGAGATCTGGGACGGGCTGATTGATCTTCTCCAGACCTCCGAGACGAACCTGCTCTTGCGAGATTTTCACTCGCCGAACATCATCTGGCGCGGAGAGCGCCAGGGATTGGACCGGATTGGCCTCATCGATTTCCAGGACGCGATGATCGGCCCGACGGCCTATGACGTGGCATCGCTGGTGCAGGACGCGCGCGTGACCGTCGCGCCTCCGCTCGCCAACCGGATGATGGAAACCTATCTCGCCGAACGGCAGGCAAGCGGCAACTTCGACGAGGCGACTTTCTTGCGCGACTGGCATTTGATGTCGGCGCAGCGCAACTGCAAGCTCGTCGGCATCTGGGTGCGGCTGATGCAGCGGGACGGCAAACCCGGCTACATGAAACATATGCCCCGCACTTTCGCCTATCTTCAGGCGGCGCTCACACATGAATCGCTGAAACCCTTGCACGACTGGTGTATGAAGACCGGAATCCTAGATTCCGAATCAGCGAACTGACGGAGAAGCAATGTCGATCAGCAATGCGATGGTGCTCGCCGCGGGCCTCGGCACCCGGCTCCGCCCGATCACCAACACCATGCCGAAGCCGCTCGTAGAGATCGCGGGCAAGCCGATGATCGACTACGTACTGGATCTTCTGGCAGAGGCCGGCGTCACCAAGGCCGCGGTCAACGTGCATCATTTCGCCGACCAGATGGAAGGACATCTCAGCCAGAGAAGAAGCCCGGAGATCCTGATTTCCGACGAGCGCAATGCGCTGATGAATTCCGGCGGCGGCCTGGCCAAGGGCCTGAAACTGCTGCCGGAAGGCCCCGTACTGGTGATGAATGCCGACCTCTTCTGGGTCGGGGAACCGGTCGGCGTTCCCAGCAACCTGACGCGCCTCGCCGCAGCCTTCGATGCGGACCGCATGGACATGCTGCTCCTGTGCGTGCGCGATGAGGACACGACCGGTCACAACGGCAAGAAGGACTTTTCGCTCGGTGCCGACGGCAAGCTGACGCGATACACCGAAGGTCTGCCAAACCCGGTGGTCTATGCCGGCGCGATCGCGCTTCACTCCCGGCTCTTTGCCGACGCGCCTGATGATGCCTTCAACCTCAACATCTACTTCGATCGCGCTGCCCAAAAAGGGCGCCTCCACGGCCTCCTGCTCGATGGTCACTGGATGACGGTCGGCACGCCCGACGCGATCGGCGAAGCGGAAGCGGCGATCCGCCGCCACCAGCCAGGAGGATGAGCGTGCGCGGCCGCCGGTCCAACGTCTTCACGATCCCGCCTGGCCTCCCCTTCCTGAAGACGCTCGCCGAAAAGCTTTGCGACGGTATCCTGACTCCGGACTTCCGCTACGATCCGGCCGATCCCTTGCCGCTTGCCGGCGTCACGATCTTCGTGCCGACGCGGCGTTCGGCCCGTGTGCTCAGATCCGAATTCGTCGACCTGCTCGACGGCCGCTCCACCATCCTGCCCACCATCAAGGCGCTCGGCGAGACCGATGATGACAGTGGCTTCTTCGACGCCGAAGTACCGGCAATCCTCGATCTTGCGCCGCCGCTGCCGGGCACGGCACGGCTGATCGAGCTTGGCCGGCTGATTCTCGCCTGGCGCAACCGGCTACCAAAGGTCGTGCTCGACATCCATGCGGAAAGCCCGCTGATCGCGCCGGCAAGTCCTGCCGATGCGATCTGGCTGGCACGCAATCTTGCCGATCTCATCGATGCGATGGAGACGGAAGAGCTGGACTGGGACGCGCTCGACCGGCTCGACGCCGGCGAGCATGCGCTGTGGTGGCAGCTCACGCTCGAATTCCTCAAGATCGCCCGAACCTACTGGCCGGAACGGCTCGAGGAACTCAAGCAATCCTCGCCCGCACGCCATCGCAACGCCATCCTTCAGGCCGAAACGCAGCGCATCGCCGGCGGCAAGATCGAAGGCCCGATCATCATCGCCGGCTCGACCGGTTCCATTCCCGCCACGGCCGCGCTGATTGCCGCCGTGCAGAAGCTTCAGAACGGCACGATCGTGTTGCCTGGTCTCGACCAGACGATGAGCGATGCCGAATGGGACATGATCGTCGCCGACGCTGCCTTTGACGGCAGGCCGGACCCGGCAAGCCGCAGCCACCCGCAATACGGCTTCTACAGGCTGCTGAAGCGCATGGGCGTCATCCGCTCGGATGTGGGCGCGCTAGCCGGCGCCCAAACCGAACTCGATTTCCGCGCGGCGATCCTCTCGCACGCCCTTTTGCCGGCAAAGGCCACCGATGCCTGGACCGAAATGCGCAGCGAACTCGACGGCGAATTGCTCCGCGCTGCCTTCGGCGATACGGCTCTCATCGAAACCGCCAACGAACGCGAGGAGGCGGCGGCGATTGCCGTTGCGCTAAGGCTTGCGCTGGAAGGCAGCGAGGATAGCCAGGCGGCGTTGATCACGCCCGACCGAAATCTCGCGCGGCGGGTCGGCGCCGAGCTCGCCCGCTTCGGCATCGAGGCGGACGATTCCGCCGGCACGCCTTTGTCCTCGACGCCCCAGGGCAGCTTCATGCGTCTGCTTCTGGAGGCAAGCCTGCGCCCCGGCGATCCCGTGCCCTTCGTTGCGCTGCTCAAGCACCCGCTGGCGCGCTTCGGGCTTTCGCGTGATGAGATGCGCCAGGGCGCCGACGCGCTCGAACGCATGGCGCTGCGCGGCAGCACCGCAACCGTCGATATCCTCGCCCTGGAGCCGTTGCTCGATGCGGCGATTGCCGGCCACAAGGTCGATCGCCACCCGCCGGAATGGCGTGCCGGCATCGGCGCCGAGGAGCTTCAGGCAGCACGCGATCTGGCGATCAAGATCGGCCTCGCGGTGGCGCCGCTGGCTTCCGCGCTCACGCGCAGCAAGGACGGCAGCCGCGTGTTCTCGGACGAATTCACCTTTGCCGACTGGGCGACGCGTACCGGCCAGGCGTTGGAAGCGGCCTCGGCCGACGAGCGCGGCGATCTCGGTGGGCTCTGGTCCGGCGAGGCGGCCGATACGCTGGCGACCCTGCTTCGCGGCATTATCGAAACCGATGGCCAGATGACGGCGGACGGGCCGCAATGGTGCGACGTCATGGAGGCGCTTGCTGCAGGTGCAGCGGTCAAGCCGCGGTCCATGCGCCATCCGCGGGTCTTCATCTTCGGCGCGCTGGAATCACGCCTGCAGAGCATGGATCTCGTGGTGCTCGGCGCCATGAACGAGGGCAATTGGCCAGGCCAGACCGCCAACGACCCGTTCCTGTCGCGCACGATGAAGACGGGCATCGGTCTCGAGCCCCCCGAGCGGCGCATCGGCCAGCTCGCGCATGACTTCCAGATGGCCTGCGGCACACGGCGGCTGATCTTCACCCGCTCGATGCGCCAGGGAGCAACACCCACCGTTGCCTCGCGCTGGCTGCAGCGGCTGCTCGCGCTTGGCGGCGAACGGCTGACTGCGGCCTTGCAGGCCAATGGCGCCGACTATCTGGCCTGGGCCCGGATGCTCGACGACGGAGGGCGGCAGCCGCTTGCCGAACGCCCTGCGCCCAAGCCGCCGGCGGACCTGCAGCCGCGCAAATATTCTTTTAGCGAGGTATCGCGGCTGAGGCGCGACCCCTACGCGATCTACGCCCGGCGCATTCTTCGCCTGCATCCGCTGCTGCCGTTCAACAGCGATCCCGGTCCGGCCGAGCGCGGCACGCTCTATCACCAGATCGTCGAGCGCTTTGTTCGCGGCGGCTTCGACCTCATGTCCCCCGCAGCCGAAGAGGCCATGCATCGGCTGCTGAATGAGGCCTTCGACGAGGCGCGGCTGCCCACACATATCGACACGATCTGGCGGCCACGCTTCGCCGCCGTCGGCTTGGCTTTCATCAAATGGGAGCGGGACCGCGCACGCTTCATCCGCCGCTCGCGCACGGAAGCTCCGGCATCGATGGAGCTCGGCGTCGCCGATATGCGGCTGACGGGCATTGCCGACCGGCTCGATATGCTGACCGACGGCAGCGTGGAGATCATCGACTACAAGACCGGCTCCAGCCCATCGGTCAAGGAAGCCCGAGTGCTGCTCGACCCGCAGCTCGCCCTCGAAGCCGCAGCCCTCAAGGCCGGCGCCTTCAAGGATATGCCGCCGAGCCATCCGCAATCGCTGCTCTATGTCCGGCTGAAGCCTGGATCGCGTTTCAAGCAGGAGACCGTGAACAACGAGGGCAGTAAGGCGAAGGAAACCAAATCCGCCGACCAGCTTGCGGACGAATCCCTCACCGAGCTCAGAAAACTCCTGAGTGCGCTGCTTTCGGGCAAGCATGGTTTTGCATCCCGCGTGATTGTTCAGAAAGAGCGCGACTACGGCGGCGAATACGACCATTTGGCACGCGTTGCCGAATGGTCGACGGCCGATAGCGAGGAGGAGGACGGCGATGAGGGATGACAGCCTCGGCCCCGAACAGGCGACGCCGCAAGCCTGGCTCGACTGGACCTCGCGTCGGCAATCGCTAGCCTCCGATCCCGCGCGTTCTGCCTGGGTTTCGGCCAATGCCGGATCCGGTAAGACACATGTGCTGACCCAGCGGGTGATTCGGCTGCTGCTTGCGGGCTGCCGACCCTCGGCGATCCTCTGCCTGACCTATACCAAGGCGGCGGCCTCCGAAATGTCGAACCGCGTCTTCGAACGGCTGGCCGAATGGGTAACGCTCGACGACGCGACGCTCGAAAAACGGATCGAGGCGATCGAGGGCGAGCGGCCTGGTCTTCTGAAGCTGCAGGAGGCACGCCGCCTGTTCGCCCGCGCGCTGGAGACACCCGGCGGCCTCAAGATCCAGACGATCCACGCCTTCTGCGAGGCGCTGCTGCATCAGTTTCCACTGGAAGCCAACGTCGCCGGACATTTCTCTGTTCTCGACGACCGCGCTGCCGCCGTGCTGCTTGCCGATGCGCGCCGCATGCTGCTGACGGCGACGGCGGCCAAGGACGATCCGGAACTGGCGCGCGCTTTCGCCACCGTGCTCGACCTCGCCGACGATACCGGGCTTGAAAAACTGCTCGCGGCGATCGTCGAGAACCGCACCGCGATCCAGTCCTTTCTCGAACATGCCGACGCGCTCGGCGGCACCGAGGCCGAGTTGCGCCGCGCCCTGAAGCTGGCGCCGGATGAAAGCGTCGACAGCGCCTTGGCCGCGATCTGGCCGTTGGCGGGCCTGAACGGTGCGTCCCTGGAACGCTACTTCTCACTCGCCACGAGCGTTGGCGGAACGAAGGTTCTGGAATTTGCAGAGGGACTTCGGACCGTCTCCAAGCTCACTGACTTGGGCGCGCGCTATGACGGTCTCAGGCATTTGTTCTTCACCGGCACCGGCAAGCCCCGGGCACAATCGGCCTTCCTCAACAGGGCGATGCAGCAGGCGGCCCCCGATCTCATAGACCTGGTGGACGAAGCCTACCGCCATGTCGTCGCCTGCATCGATCACATCAGCATTCTTAGGATGTTCGAGGCGACGCTGGCGGCTCTGACCCTCGCCGAAAGGCTCAACGTCGACTACGAGGAGCTGAAGCGGCGACGCAGCCAGCTCGATTTCGAGGACCTGATCAACCGCACGGCGGCGCTCTTTGCCCGCGGCGATGTCAGCGCCTGGGTCCACTACAAGCTCGACCAGGGGATCGACCATATCCTCGTCGACGAGGCTCAGGATACCAGCCCGGCGCAGTGGACTATCATCCAGGCGCTGGCGGCTGACTTCTTCTCCGGCGAAAGCGCCCGTGGCGCCAACCGCACCATGTTCGCCGTCGGTGACGAGAAACAGTCGATCTACTCCTTCCAGGGCGCACGGCCGGAACGGTTCTCGCATGAGAGCCAGGAAACTGAACGGCGGGTGCGCGACGGCGGCAAGGCCTTCGAGCCCATCCGTCTTCAGCTCTCCTTCCGCTCTACCGTCGACGTGCTTTCGGCCGTCGATACGGTCTTCGCCAATCCGGCGCATGCACGGGGCCTCAGCGCCCGCAACGAGCCCGTCGTTCATGCTTCGAACCGTATCGGCCATCCCGGCGCCGTCGATATCTGGGACGTGATTGCCGCCGAACCGATCGATACGGACGAAGAATGGACCGCAGCCTTCGACGCAACGCCTGAGAGCGCACCGGTCAATATCCTCGCACGCCGGATCGCCGGCGTCTTGGAGAGCTGGATCGGCAAGGAAACGATCGTCGAGAAGGGTATTCGCCGACCGATGCGTCCGGGCGACGTGATCGTGCTGGTCCGTAAGCGCGACGCCTTCGTCAATGCGCTGACCCGGGCGCTCAAGCGCCGCAACAACATTCCGGTCGCCGGCGCCGACCGGCTGGTGCTCACCAAGCATATTGCCGTTCAGGACCTGCTCGCGCTCGGGCGCTTCGTCCTCTTGCCGCAGGACGACCTGTCACTCGCCGCGCTGCTGAAAAGCCCGCTGTTCAATCTCGGCGAAGACGCGCTGTTCGAGCTCGCGGCGCGGCGCAAGGAAGGCGAAAGCCTCTGGCAGAGGCTCCAGGCCGAGGCGGCCGAGGGCATCCTGTTCCACCAGGCAGCAAGGGCGCTGAAAAGCTATGTGGCGCTCGCGAACGCGCTTGCACCGCACGATTTTTATGCCCGCATCCTTGGCGTTCATGGCGGCCGGGCGGCCTTCCTGGCGCGGCTCGGCACCGAGGTCAGCGACATTCTTGACGAGTTCCTCACCTTCGCCCTCGATCAGGAAAGAAGCGGCCTCCCCGGTCTGCAGGCCTTCGTTTCGACGCTCGAAATGGAAGCGCCGACGGTCAAGCGCGAGCAGGACAAGGAACGCGACGAAGTCCGGATCATGACGGTGCACGCCGCCAAGGGTCTCGAAGCGCCGGTCGTCTTCCTCGTCGACGGCGGCGGTGCGCCGTTCAGCAACCAGCATGTCCCTTCCCTTCGCTTCCTCGAGCTCGCTCAAAGGGATGGCGCCGTCCTGTCGTTGCCGGTGTGGCGCGCACCGGGCTCGGAATCGAATACGCTCGTGACCGCCGACAGCGATCGTCTGAAGACGCTTGCCGAGGAAGAGTATCGACGCCTGCTCTATGTCGGCATGACCCGCGCCGCTGACCGCCTGATCGTCTGTGGCTATCGCGGACAGCGGGCCGTCGCCGAAACATGGCATGCCATGGTTCAGGCGAGCCTTGCCGGGGACGAAAATGGCCGCGGCCATCCGAAGACCTTTCACGCCGGCGGCGAGGAATGGTCCGGCCATGCCTGGCGCGAGAAGCAGCTCGAGCGCGACCTTCCCTCCAAGGAAGCGCCCACGCCGGACGCCAACCGCCCGGCCTCCGGCCTGCCGAAGGCGCTTTCGACGCCGCTGCCACCGCAAAAGCGGCTGCCGCGGCCGCTCAGCCCCTCCGGCGTCGGTATCGCCATCGACGAGGACGACGGCGATGGGCTTGTCGGATCCGCCCTGTTTTCTGAGAAGGCACCGGCAAATCTCTCGATGTTGCGCGGTGCCATCCTGCACCGCCTGCTGCAGGTCCTGCCCTCCATTGCGGGCAATGATCGCCGCGCCGCGGCCGAGCGCTATCTCGTGCGTTCGGTGCCCCGCTGGGCGCCCGCGCAGCGCGCCGCGCTGATTGACGCTGTCGAGAATGTGCTCGACCATCCCGATCTTCAGGCGCTCTTCTCGGTCGGCAGCCGCGCCGAAGTCTCGGTCATGGGCACACTGACCCTCGGCACGCGCGAGCACGCGGTCTCCGGCCGCATCGACCGGCTCGCCGTCAGCGACGGGATCGTGACCATTGCCGATTTCAAGACGAACCGGCAGGTGCCGGCTTCGCAGGGTGACATACCCTTCGCCTACAGGGCACAGCTTGCGATCTATCGCGAGCTGTTGCGGCCGCTCTATCCCGGGCACGCATTCCGATGCGTGCTGATCTTCACCGAAGGACCGGCAATCCACGTGGTTACGGATCAGGCGCTCGACAGGAGCCTTGAAGACCTCGCGACAAAGTGAGATACCGGATATTGAAAATCCAGCGGTGCCATCTCACATGAGACACAACATCTGGATACTGTCATTCCGAACGCAAGGAGCAGCCTATGGCTACTGTAAAGGTCGATACGTCCAATTTTCAGCAGGAAGTGCTGAACTCCGCCGAGCCGGTGGTTGTCGATTTCTGGGCTGAATGGTGCGGCCCGTGCAAGATGATCGCGCCGAGCCTCGAGGAAATCTCGAACGAGCTCGCCGGCAAGGTCAAGGTCGTCAAGCTCAACATCGACGAAAACCCGGAACTGGCTGCCCAGTACGGCGTTCGCTCGATCCCGACGCTCGCCATGTTCAAGGCCGGCGAAGTGGCCGACATCAAGGTTGGCGCTGCGCCGAAGACGGCCCTTTCCTCGTGGATCTCCACGGCGGTCGCCTGAGACCTTCGCTGACTACCGCAGCAGAAAGCCCGGCATGCCGGGCTTTTTTCTTGTCTTGAACTTGGCTGCTATCGGGATGGCGGCGCCACCTCCGGATCACTTCGGCGGCGTACCGTTGTCGGCGAGAACGTCGCCCACCAGATAGAGCGAGCCGCCGATCAGGATGCGCGGCGGCGCCGGATCCTCATCGACCAGATTGGCAACGATCGTCAGCGCTTCGGCGACGGAAGAGACAGCCGAAGCCTCAAACCCGATAGCAGCCGCGTCGCTTGCAAGTGCCACCGGATCAAGACCTGCATCGGAACCACGGATCGGAACGGTGAAGACCTGTTCGGCAAGATCCATAAACGCCCGGAAATAGCCGACCGGATCCTTGGTGTTGATCATGCCGATGATCAGGAACAAGGGGCGCGATTCGCGTTCTTCGAAGGTCGCCATCGCTTCGGCGATCACCTGGCCGGCACCCGGATTATGGCCGCCGTCGACCCAGATTTCCGCATCGGCCGGACCGTAACGCGTAAGTTTGCCGCTGGTCAGGCGCTGCAGGCGCCCGGGCCACTCGACGCCGGCAAGCCCCTTCTCGATCGCCGCCTCCGAAACGTCGAAGCCCGCAGCCCGCACCGCGCGAACGGCCGCGGCGGCATTGGCGTATTGGTGGCGTCCCGGCAGCTTCGGCAGCGGCAGATCGGCGAGACCGCTTTCGTCCTGATAGACAAGGCGGCCGAATTCCTCATGCGCCATGAAGTCCTGGCCGTAGACGAACATCGGGCAGCCGAGCCGCTCGGCCGTCGAGATCAGCACATCGCGCGCAGCCTCTTCTTCCTGCTGACCGATCACGACGGAGCAGCCGCACTTCATGATACCGGCTTTTTCCGCAGCGATCAGTTCCACCCGGTCGCCGAGATAGGCCTGGTGATCGAGCGAGATCGGCATGATGACGGATACGGCCGGTCGGGCAATGACATTGGTGGCGTCGAAGCGGCCGCCGAGGCCAACCTCGATGATCGCGACATCCGCCGGATGCTCAGCAAAGAGAAGGAAGGTGACGGCGGTCAGGATTTCGAAGACGGTGATCTTCTCGCCGCCATTGGCTTCGGCGACGCGACGCACCGCATCGGCCAGAACGGGGTCGCTGACGAGCCGTCCCTTGCCGCCCTTGACGCCGAGGCGGTAACGCTCGTGCCAATTGACGAGATGCGGCGACGTGTGGACGTGAACGCTGAGACCGGCCGCTTCCAGGATCGCCCGCGAAAACGCGGTTGCCGAACCCTTGCCATTGGTGCCGGCGACATGGATCACCGGTGGCAGGCGGTCCTGCGGATTGCCGAGCGCGGCGAGCAGCCGGGTGATCCTGTCCAGCGACAGGTCGAACCCCTTGGGGTGGAGGGCAAGGAGTTTTTCGATCTCATAGCCCGCTTCGCTGGCTTCCACCGCTGTCATCTCTCACCCCGACCCGACAAGCTTGACTGCCAAACATCTCCGGTCTGGCGGAGATGTTTCATTCTTGTTCTGCACAACTGCGGGAAAACCGGTTCACGCTTTTCCCGCAATAGCCTTTAAGCGCTTGCCGCGACCGGCAAGGCAGCCGGCTGCGTGCCGCCGTTGAGCTTCGAGGCTTCTGCCGGCTTCTTCGTCAGGATCTTCAGGACCCGGGCAAGCGTCGACGGCAGATCATGGCGTTTGACGACCATGTCGACCATGCCGTGCTCCAGCAGGTATTCAGACGTCTGGAAACCTTCCGGCAGCTTCTCGCGCAGCGTCTGCTCGATCACGCGCTTGCCGGCAAAGCCGATTTCGGCGCCAGGCTCGGCCATATGGATATCGCCAAGCATCGCATAGGATGCGGTGACGCCACCGGTCGTCGGGTTGGTGAGCACGACGATATAGGGAAGACCGGCTTCCTTCAGCAGGTTGACGGCAACCGTGGTGCGCGGCAGCTGCATCAGCGACAGGATGCCTTCCTGCATGCGGGCGCCGCCCGATGCCGGGAAAATGACCAGCGGGCACTTCTCGGCGATCGCTCTTTCGAAGGCCTTGATAATCGCCTCGCCGGCAGCCATGCCGAGCGAACCGCCAATGAAGTTGAACTCGTGCACGACGGCGACGAGCTTGACGCCCTGAACGCGGCCGAGACCGGCGACGATCGTGTCTTCGAGCTCGGTCTTCACGCGGCTGTCGCGCAGACGGTCGGAGTACTTCTTGGAATCGCGGAACTTCAGCGGGTCCTGAGCAACCTTCGGCTGCGGAAACGCTTCATAGATGCCGCCGTCAAACAGGTCCTTCAGCCGAGCCTTGGCCGGCATCTTCATGTGGAAGCCGGACTGCGGGATGACCCACTTGTTTTCTTCGAGATCGCGGTGGAACACCATCTCGCCGGTTTCCGGGCACTTGATCCAGAGATTTTCCGGAACTTCCCGGCGGCCCAGCATCGAGTTGATCTTCGGCCGAACGTAGTTTGTGATCCAGTTCACTTAGTAACTCCTGAAGATTTCCTTCGGGTTGTGCGCGCTAATATAGGCAATTATTCGGCTGCTGCGAGGCGTGCGGACCGCACGCCTGCCGAGAGCCCTCTGACCAGCGCTTCAACACCCGGAACCGTCGCGTCCGTCGCCTTGCCCTCTTCGGTCAGGCTCGACGCGATCTGGTTGACGATCGCCGTACCGACGACCACGCCATCGGCGGATGCTCCGATGGCCCTTGCATGCTCCGCCGTCTTGACGCCGAAACCGACGCAAACCGGCAGGTTGGTGTGCGCCTTGATACGGCCGACAGCGCCGGCAATCAACGACGGATCGGGCAGAGCCGAACCGGTGATGCCGTTCATCGATACGTAATAGACGAAACCGGAGGTGTTTTCGAGAACCTTCGGCAGGCGACGGTCGTCCGTGGTCGGCGTCGCCAGGCGAATGAAGTTGATGCCCTTCGCAAGCGCCGGGATGCAGAGCTCATCGTCCATCTCCGGCGGCAGGTCGACGACGATCAGGCCGTCGATACCGGCAGCAAGCGCATCCGTCAGGAAGCGGTCGACGCCGTAGATGTAGATCGGATTGTAGTAGCCCATCAGCACGATCGGCGTGCGCTGGTCGTCCTCGCGGAAGCGGCGCGCGATCTCGAGCGTCTTGGCAAGCGTCTGGCCGCCCTTCAGCGCGCGTTGACCGGCAAGCTGGATGGCCGGGCCATCGGCCATCGGGTCAGAGAAGGGCATGCCGAGTTCGATGACGTCGGCGCCGGCCTTCGGCAACGCCTTCATGATCGAGAGCGACGTCTCGAAATCCGGATCACCGGCCATGAAATAGGTGACGAGGACCGGCCGTCCCTCGGCCGCCACATCGGCAAATCTCTTGTCCATGCGTGCGGTCATGATCTTACAGCCCCATTCCCAGTAACTTGCCGACGGTGAAGATGTCCTTGTCGCCGCGACCGGAGAGGTTCATCAGGATGATCTCGTCCTTGCCCATTTTCGGCGCACGCTTGATGACCTCGGCAAGCGCATGCGACGGCTCGAGCGCCGGGATAATGCCTTCGAGGCGGGTCAGCGTCTGGAACGCCTCGAGCGCTTCGTGGTCCATGATCGGCACGTATTCGACGCGGCCGACATCGTTCAGCCAGGCATGTTCCGGGCCGATGCCGGGGTAGTCGAGGCCGGCAGAAATCGAGTGGCCTTCCTTGATCTGGCCGTCGCCGTCCTGCAGCAGATAGGTGCGGTTGCCATGCAGCACGCCGGGCGAACCGGCGGTGATCGACGCGCAATGCTCGTCGCCCTCGATGCCCTTGCCGCCGGCTTCGACGCCGACGATCTTGACGCTTTCATCATCGAGGAACGGATGGAAGATGCCGATCGCGTTGGAGCCACCGCCAACGGCAGCAATGACGAGATTCGGCAGCCGACCTTCGGCGGCGAGCATCTGTTCCTTGGCTTCCTGGCCGATGACCGCCTGGAAATCGCGGACCATTTCCGGATAGGGATGCGGGCCGGCGGCCGTACCGATCAGATAGTAAGTGTTGTCGACATTGGTGACCCAGTCACGCAGGGCCTCGTTCATCGCGTCCTTGAGCGTGCCGCTGCCGGCGGTTACCGGCTTGACCTCGGCACCGAGCAGCTTCATGCGGAAAACGTTCGGCGCCTGGCGCTCGACGTCGGTCGCGCCCATGTAGACGACGCAAGGCAGGCCGAAGCGGGCCGCGACTGTCGCCGAAGCAACGCCATGCTGGCCGGCACCGGTTTCGGCGATGATGCGCGTCTTGCCCATGCGCTTAGCCAGCAGGATCTGGCCGATGCAGTTGTTGATCTTGTGCGAGCCGGTGTGGTTCAGCTCTTCGCGCTTGAAATAGATCTTGGCGCCGCCGAGCTCAGCCGTCAGCCGCTCGGCGAAATAAAGCGGGCTCGGCCGGCCGATATAGTGAGCGCCGAGATGCGCCAGTTCCGCCTTGAAGGCCGGATCGTCCTTTGCCTTGTTCCACTCGGCCTGCAGGTCGAGGATCAGGGGCATCAATGTCTCGGCCACGAAGCGACCGCCAAAAATGCCGAAACGGCCGTCCTCGTCGGGACCGCCCCGGAAAGAATTCAACTTTGGCGCCTGGTTCACGTCCTGCTCCCTGACCGTGGCATGCCCGCCTCCGCCTGGCGAACGGCATTGAAAAACGATTCCATGAGCTTCAGATCCTTGACGCCCGGCGCGCTCTCGACGCCGGAGGAGATATCGATGGCGCGGGCGCGGGTCTGCACCATGGCCTCGCCAATGTTACTGGCGTTGAGACCACCGGAAAGCATGTAATCGACGCTTCCGTCAAGCGCGTCGAGCAGCTTCCAGTCAAAGGAAACGCCGTTACCGCCGGGCAAATCGGAACCTTGAGGCGGCTTGGCATCAAAGAGGAAGCGATCGGCAATGCCGATGTAGGGGGCGATCCTTTCGAGGTCCGATGCATCGCGCACCGAAAGGGCCTTCATGATAGGAAGCCCGTACATCGCCTTGACCGTCAGCAACCGTTCCGGATCTTCACTGCCGTGGAGCTGCAGGATATCCGGGTTGAGCGCCGAAACGATCTCGTCGAGTTCGTCATTGTCGGCATTGACCGTGACCGCGACGATCTTCGCCTGGCCGCGAATGCGGTCTGCCAGACGGCCGGCATCGTCAGGCTCGATGTTCCTGGGACTCTTTGGAAAAAAGATGAAGCCGGTATGGGATGCACCGAGCGCGACAGCACGCTCAACCGCTTCCGCGGTCTTCAGCCCGCATATCTTCACTTCGGTTTTCATGAGAAGCGACCTTGCATGAAATGTCGCGCGAGTCGAGCCAAAAACCGACGCGCAAGGCCCAGCCAGCGCCCCCTGCAACGATGGCCCGACGGCCGTTGCGCCCCTTGCGCGACAGGCGAGCTTTCACCATATGCATTTTACCACAATGGAGAGACTGATGCGCCTGTTGCTCGCGCTAATCCTGCCCTGGCTGCAGTTTTTCACGATCGGCCGTCCCTTTGCCGGCCTCGTCTGCCTGATCCTGCAGCTCACCCTAATCGGTTGGGTTCCGGCAGCGATCTGGTCGGTCTATGCGCTCAGCCAATACAAGACCGACGAGAAGATCCGCGACGCTCTGCGTTACCGCGCGTAACGCGCCATCGCTCTCCGCCTGGTTCAGTCGAAGTCGATCGCGTGAAGCATCGTGCCGTTGCGGCGGAGCCAGCGCTTGGCATCCTCCGTATCCGGGCACAGCCTCCCGCACAGCGTCCAAAAATCGGGGCCGTGGTTCATCTCCTGCAAATGTGCGACCTCGTGCGCTGCAAGATAGGCGATGACCTTCGGCGGCGCCATGACGATGCGCCAGGAGAAGCTCAGCGCCCCATCGGCCGAACAGGATCCCCAGCGGCTGCGGGTGTCCTTCAGCGACAGCGACTTCGCCCGTCGGCCGATGCGGCCGGTATAGATTGCCACCAGCCGATCAAGATCCTGACGGGCTTCCTTCTTGAGGAAATCGACGATACGCCGGTTCAGGTGCTCCTCGCCGCCGTTGACGCGCAGCACCGGTTCGTCATCGATCAAGACCGCTTCCGTCAGACCGCGGATATTGCCGGTACGCTCGATCCGGTGGGAGATGCCTCGGATCAAGATGGAGCCGCCCTCCTCGATCTGGCTTTCGCCGGAGAAACGCGCGAGCTTCGTCATCAGCCAGCCCTGATGGCGGTTGAGAAAGGCGTTGACCTCACGCTCCGGCAAGCCTTGGGGTATCGTCATCTTCAGCGCCCGGCCGCCGGGCTCGATGCGCAGTGTCATGCGGGTCGCGCGCGCGTTCTGCTTGATCGTCAGCGGCAGGGACTTGCCGGCAACGTCGATCTGCCGCGTCATGGCGGGTGGAGCAGGTTGAATGCGCCGCTTAAATGAAGGGAACATGCAGGCTTTCTAACCGATTCGCTGGGGCTTCGCCTACAGCGTCGAAAGGCGCGCAATGGATAATCCGGCGTTTCATGTGAAACGCCGGAAGCGTTGTCTTTGGATTAGTGGGCTTCGACCACCGGGCCGGAGCCGCCGTTCTTGCGGTCGCGCATGAAGCGGTCGAACTCTTCCTGGTCCTTGGCGCGGCGAAGCTCGCGCACATAGGTGTCGAACTCTTCGCGCATCGCGTCGAGCTTGCGGCGTTCCTCGTCGAGGCGGGCAAGCTCGGCTTCACGCCAGTCGTCGAAGGCGACGTTGCCGGTGCGATGCGTCCAGTTGGAACGGCGTCCATTGCGCTTGAATGCAGAGCACATGCCATCCACCGTGTCGTTGGCGTCTTTCTTGAAAGTCTTCAGCTTTTCGCCGAACAGGATGTAGGCGAGCATGGCCAGACCCAGTGGCCAGAAGACCACGAAGCCGAGCACCATCAGGGCGATGGTCGCGGGCGTCCAATCCGGACGGATCATTGCAGATTGGTTCATCTTCAGGATTCCTCGCAATCATCCGGGCCACCCATGCGGCCCGATGAAAACGATGTGGGAAGGCGCCCTTGGCTGTGCAAGACGCCCTCCCCCGGATTCGAACAAACCCTTGACTCTACGCGGTCAAAACGGCCCCGATCGCGAGGTTAGGCCAACTTGCCGCCCTTGATGAGCTGCTTCACCGGCTTCACGTGCCGCGAGTGCTCGCGGTGGAAAGCGACGATGCGCGGCGCGATTTCGCGGCGGAAGCGCGATCCGTTGAAGACGCCGTAGTGGCCGACATCCGGCTGCATGTAGTGCATGCGCATGTGATCAGGGATGTTGGTGCAGATCGTCTGCGCCGCCTTCGTCTGGCCAACGCCGGAAATGTCGTCGTTCTCGCCTTCGACGGTCAGCAGCGCGACCTTCTTGATCGCCGTCGTATCGACGCGCTTGCCGCGATGCATCATCTCGCCCTTCGGCAGCGCGTGCTGCATGAAGACCACCTGCACGGTCTGCAGGTAGAATTCGGCCGTCAGGTCCATGACGGCCAGATACTCGTCATAGAAGTCCCGGTGCTTCTCGGCGGCGTCACCATCGTTCTTCACCAGATGCGCGAAGAACTCTTTGTGGGCGATCAGGTGCCGGTCGAGGTTCATCGACATGAAGCCAGAGAGCTGCAGGAAGCCCGGATAGACCATGCGCATGAAGCCCGGCTGCGGCCACGGCACCGGCATGATGACGTTGTCGCGGAACCATTCGATCGGCCGCTGTTCGGCAAGCTGATTGACGCCCGTCGGATTGATGCGGGTGTCGATCGGTCCGCCCATCAGCGTCATCGTCGCCGGCGACAGCGGATCGTCCGCCGCTTCCATCAGGGCGACGGCGGCGAGCACAGGCACTGCCGGCTGACAGACGCCGATCACATGGGTGTTCGGGCCCAGGAAGTGCAGCATCTGGATGACGTAGTCGATGTAATCGTCGAGATCGAAAGTGCCTTCGCTGAGCGGCACCATGCGGGCGTCGATCCAGTCCGTGATGTAGATGTCGGAATGCGGCAGCAGGGCTTCCACGGTGCCGCGCAGCAGCGTCGCGTAGTGGCCGGACATCGGCGCCACGACCAGAACCTTCGGATCGGCGGCACGCCCCTTGGGCAAGGCGCGCTCGAAATGGATGAGGTTGCAGAAGGGTGAGCGCCAGACGATGCGCTCGTAGACGGAGACGGACATGCCGTCGACCTCTGTCGCGGGAAGTCCGAACTCCGGTTTGCCATAGCGGCGGGTGGAGCGCTCGAACACTTCGAGCCCGGCGGCAGCGGCACGGCCGAAATAGGTGTGCGAGATGGGGTTCATCGGATTGCTGAAGGCAAGCCGCATGGCATCGGCGGCCGTACGCCACGGCGCCATCATTGCATGGTTCAATTCATAGAGCTGGTAGAACATGGGAAGCGTACCCCTTGGTTCAATCGACGACAACGCCGCTCCCGGTCGGACGCAAGCTTGCGATTGTTTGTCTTGGTGTCCGCAATCTCTGCCAGACTACCACTTTTCTTGTGCAGTGCAACAAATATACCCGTCTCGCCTCGATACAAGGCCTCAGGCCAGAATGAATCTGGATTCCTGACGATTTGCAAACGAGCTTGTCCGAAACTGGCGGTTTTCCGCAATTTTCGTGCGTTGAGAACCGATGCCGGGCATTTTCAGGGAAAAAATGGCGACTCCGAAGAGCGAATGTCCGGTGCGGCCTCTGCGGCGATGCAGCAAAGCCGCCATCGCTCATGCTGCTGCCACCTTGACGATTGCCTTGACCAGACCCGACTTTTCTTCCGCCCATCGCGGCAGATCGGCAACCGCGCCCTCCAGCGTCGTGCGGTGGGTGATCAACGCCTCGACCGGCACGAGGCCGGAAGCAATCGATGCAACGACGTGATCAAAGTCCTGGCGGGTCGCATTGCGGCTGCCGACCAAGGTCATCTCCCGCTTGTGAAACTCCGGATCGGAGAAGCATATCTCGTCCTTGACGACGCTGACAAAGACCAGCGTGCCGCCATGGGCGACATAGGCGAAGGCGGCCTGCATCGAGCCACTATACCCGGTGGCATCGAAGACCACGTCGAACCCATCCCCTCCCGTCGCTTCGGCTATGCGTGACCCCATATGGGTTCCCGCGACGATGCCATTGGCAAAGCCGAGCTTCTCGGCAGCAAAATCCAGCCGTTCGTCGCTGGTATCGACGAGCGTCACCTGATGGCCGGCAATGCGCGAGAAGATCGCGGTGCCGAGGCCAATCGGCCCTGCGCCGATGACCAGCGCCCGTGAACCCGCATCCGTGGATGCTCGGCGCACCGCATGGGCACCGATTGCCAGGAATTCGACCGTTGCCGCAGCTTCGGCAGACAGACCGTGCGCCGGATAAAGATTACCC
Source organism: Ensifer sp. GW101-20A05 (assembly GCF_059424735.1). Taxonomy (NCBI): domain Bacteria; kingdom Pseudomonadati; phylum Pseudomonadota; class Alphaproteobacteria; order Hyphomicrobiales; family Rhizobiaceae; genus Ensifer; species Ensifer sp. GW101-20A05. The sequence goes on from NZ_JBWKZT010000005.1 coordinate 54,997, forward strand.
TCGGGCACGATGATCTCTTCGCAGAAGGCGCCATCCGTATGCACGCCGAGAACCTTGATGGCGGTGCAGCAGTTCGGCTTGCCCTTGCGACAGGCAACGCAGTTGCCGCAGGAGAGATAGGGGTTGACCACCACAAGCGTACCGGGCGCGACCTCAGTGCCGCGGCCACCGGAAATGACCGTTGCCGAGATCTCGTGACCCATGACCCTCGGGTATTCGAGGAACGGATGTTTGCCGGCGAAGATATGGTAGTCGGTACCGCAGATGCCGACATGGCTGACGGATAGACGCACCCAACCGTCAGGCACGTCTTCAGCCGGTGGACGGTCGACGACCTCCAGGCGGCCGGGTTCGAGGCAGAGCACGGCTTTCATGGCAGTTCCCGCGGAATGTTCGGTGGCAGCGCCTAGCGGGCGCTGCGGCGCCGGAGTTGGTCGAAATAGACGATGACGATGATCAGCGCGCCGGTGATGATGCGCTGCCAGAACGAGTTGACGTTGAGAAGATTGGCACCGTTGTTGATCGTCGCAAGGATGAAAGCGCCGAGCAGCGGCCCATGGACCGAGCCGACGGCCCCGAACAGACTGGTGCCGCCGATGACCGACGAGGCGATCGCCTGCAGTTCCCATCCCTCGGCTTGCGTCGCGTTACCGATGCCGATGCGCGAGGCGAGCAGCAGGCCGACGAAGGCGGCGCAGGTCGATGACAGGATATAGGCGAGATAGATGGTGCGGTGCACGTTGACGCCGGAGAGGCGCGCCGCCTCGTTGTTGGAGCCGACCGCGAAGAGATAACGGCCGAAGCGGCTCAAGTGCAGGAAGACATAGGCCGGGATCGCCACCACGATCACCATCCAGAACAGGCTCGGCACACCGAGGAAATCCGCGCGAGAGAAGTTGGTGAAGGCTTCATTGGTGATCGAGATCGTCGAACCGTTGGTGATCAGCAGGCCGATCCCGCGCAGCGATGTCAGGGTCGCAAGCGTGATGATGAAGGGCGGCAGACCCATGCGCACGATGCCGAAGGCATGGAAGGCGCCGATCAGCACCCCGAAGGCGAGCGTGAGGATGATGGCGGCCCAGAGCGGCATGCCAGCCGCAAGCAGCCAGGCGACGATGACGCTGGTGAAGCCGACCACCGCCCCCACCGAAAGATCGATGCCGGCGGTGATGATGACGAAGGTTTGGCCGACCGCGAGGATGGCCGTCATCGCCCCCTGGCGCAACAGGTTGCTGATGTTGTTTGGCGTCCAAAAACTGTTGGTGGCGAGGCCCAGCAGCAGCCAGAGGAACAGAAGCAGCCCCAGGAGGGTGAGGCCGAACAGAATGCTCACGCCCTTGCGTGGCGCCGCGCTGGCGCCGCTTTCCACCGTTTCCGCACTCATCGTCTTCCTCCCTGCGTCTCTCAGATTTCTTTTTATGTGTTCAAACACCGATCGCCTGCGTCAGCACTTCCTCGTGGCTCGCGGCGCGATAGTCGTGGCTAGCAACCAGCCGCCCGCGCCGGAACACGTGCAACTTGTCCGCAAGCTCGTAGACTTCAGGCAGATAGGATGAGATCAGGATGATGCCTGCCCCGTTCTCCAGAAGCCGCGCGAACAGGCGGTAGATCTCGGCCTTGGTGCCCACATCGACGCCGACGGTCGGCTCGTCGAAGATGAAGAGCTTGGCGCCATGGCTCAGCCACTTGCCGATAACGATCTTCTGCTGGTTGCCGCCGGACATGGCCGACGCCAGGACTCGTCGCGACGGCGTCTTGATCTTCAGGTCGCGGATCTGCCGGTCGGCATTCTCCCGCTCCTGCTGGCCGTTGATCGTCAGGCCACGCGTCAGCCGGTTGAACACCGGAAGATTGATGTTGAGGCCGATCGGCAGATTGAGGCACAGGCCCTGATCGCGGCGGCTTTCCGGCGCGAGCGCGATGCCGAGATTCATGGCGACACGCTCGCTGGCGATCTCGACCTTGCGCCCCTTCCAATAGACCTCGCCGGCGCTTGGACGATGCCGACCATAGAGGCCGAGCGCAAACTCGCTGCGCCCCGCTCCGATCAGCCCATAAAGGCCGACGATCTCGCCGGCGCGAACGGTCAGCGATACATCCTGAAAACCGGGGCCACTCAAGTTCCGCGTTTCGACGATGACCTCGCCGGGCGGAAAATGCTCCTTGTGATAGATCTGCTCTATGGTGCGGTTGATCATCAACGCGATCAGCTCCGCCTCGTTCGTCTCGCCAATCTTGCGGGTGCCGACATGGGTGCCGTCGCGCAGCACCGAGACGCGGTCGGCAATCTCGAAGACCTCCTCCATTCGGTGGCTGATATAGACGATGGTCACGCCTTCGGCCTGAAGCCTCTGGATCAGCCGGAAGAGCTGCGCCGATTCCTGTCGGGTGAGATAGGCGGTCGGCTCATCGAAGATCAGGAACTGCGTGCCACGCATGGCGGCGCGCGCCGTGGCGACGAGCTGCTGCTGGCCAATGGTGAGACTGCCGAGCACCGCGCCGGCCGGCAGATTGAAGCCGAGATCGTCGAGCACGCGCTGTGCCGCATCGGTCATGGCGCGCTTGCGCATCAGGCCGTTGCGATTGATCTCGTCGCCGAGGAACATGTTGGCCGCCACGGTCAGGTGGGCGCAGAGCACGACCTCCTGGTGCACGGCGTTGATGCCGCGTTCGATCGCCTCCTGTGGCGTGCCGAGCTGGACGGGTTTGCCGCACCAGACGATTTCGCCTGACGTGCGCTTGATGACGCCGGTCAAGAGTTTGATCAGCGTCGACTTGCCGGCACCGTTTTCGCCGACGATCGCGTGAATTTCACCGGAAAGAAAGGTCAGCGACGCCGGCTTCAAGGCCTCCACGGCGCCGTATTTCTTCTGCAGGGCGCGCAGCTCCAGGATCGGCTCGCCTTTCGGAACCGGGTGGCGCGTCGCCACATGCAGCCCTTCGGTCCTGACGTCGCGTGCCTCTTGCAACTCGGTCATCTGCGCATTCCTCCCATGACAGCGATCGGCTGCGGCCGGTCCTCGCTCCGGCCGCAAGCGCGGTGCGGCAGGCCGGAGGCCCGCCGCGCCATCGTCACTTGATCTTCGGGTTCAAGAGAGCGTCGATCTTCGGGTCCGCCATGTTGGCCTTGGTCACCAGGTTGGCACCGGTATCGACATTCGCCTCGACCTTCTCCTTCTTGGAGACGGCGAGCGCCGTCTTTATGCCATCATAGCCCATGCGATAGGGATCCTGAACGACGAGGCCGGCAAGAACGCCTTCCTTGAGGAAGCCGACGGTCTTGTCGTCGCTGTCGAAGCCGATCACCTTGATCTTGTCACCGAGCTTGTTTTCGGCGATCGCCTGGCCGACACCCTGCGCCATGATCAGGTTGGAAGCGAAGACGCCAACCAGATTGGGGTTGGCGGTGATCAGGTCGGTCATCATGTTGAGGCCGGTGGTCGCCTGACCGTCGGCGTATTTATCAGCAACGACCTTGAAGCCCGGATACTTGGTCTTGACCTGATCGAGGAAACCTTCGCGGCGCTGGTCGAGCGAACCGACGCCCGGAAGGTTGGTGATGATGGCAATTTCGCCCTCTTCCTTACCGGTCATTTCTTTCACAGCTGCGGCGAGCCCGTCGGCAGCGATGCGCCCGCCCTGGACGTTGTCGGTCGTCAGAAACGACGAGAATGCCTTCGAGTCTGCGGCGGAATCGATGCCGATGATCGGTACCGCCTTGGCCGCCTCATCGATCGGCTTGCCAAGCGCCTTGAACTCCGTCGGCGAAATGACGACAGCAGCCGGAGCGCCAGCCACCGCATTCTCAAGAATGCTGATCTGGCCGTTGATGTCGGACTCGGCCTGAGCGCCCAGTTCCGGCACGTTGACACCCAGGTCCTTGCCTGCAGCGCGCGCGCCCGCCAGCACGATCTGCCAGTAGAAGGACGTGGTGTCCTTGACGATGATCGGGATCGTCACGTCCTGCGCGAAGGATGCCACCGGCGTCATGCCGGCGATCATCGCAGCGCTCGCCAAAGCGGTGAAGGCACGACGGGTAAGGCTGCTTTTTAGAATGCTCATCCCAGGTTTCTCCTCTCAGTGCACCGTGTTCCACTTCTTGGAGATCGATCGCAGGTGCTAGCTATCGACCTTTTATCGATAAAAAACATATTGGAATGCTAATACGACAATTCCGGCTTGGCAAGCTGCCGGAACAGCATTTCAGATCGAAACGCGGCTCCCGCCCGCTATACGCGAACCGCCTCGTCGCCGAGCTCCGGCGCGACCAGCGTGAACGGTTCGAAAGCCGCGAAATCGGCCGCTGAAAACCGGTGTTCGGTGAGCGCCATGTTGCGCCTCAGACTCTCCGGCTTGGCGGTGCCGAGCAGCACGGAGGCGACCATGGGATGGCTCAGCGGAAACTGCATGGCTGGCGCGGCAAGCGGCACGTTCATGCCGCGCGCAACCGCCTCCATGGCAGCGACCTTTTGCCGGATATCTTCCGTTGCCGGCATGTAATCGAAATGCGCACCCTCGACCGGACCCGTTGCCAGGATTCCCGAGTTGAAGACCCCGCCGACGACAAGCGAGGTCTGCTTTTTTTCACAGAGCGGCAGCAGTTCGGCGACGGCCGAGCGATCGAGCAACGTGTAACGGCCGGCCAGCAGGATGCAGTCGATATCGGCCCACCGCATGACCTCCAGACAGACCGGCACTTCGTTGACGCCAAGACCATAGGCGGCGATCGCTCCTGAGGATTTCAGCTCCTCCAACGCCTTCAGGCCACCCTCCAGCAACTGCCTGATATAGACGGCATTGCGGGCGGCACCGTGGGTGTAGCCGCCGATGTCGTGGACATAGAGGATGTCGATGCGGCCGAGTCCGAGCCGGGCGTAGCTGAACTCGACGGAGCGCATGATGCCGTCATAGCTGTAGTCGTATCTGACATCGAAATTGAGCGGCTTCACATAGGAATAGTCTGGCACCTTGTCTTCCGGCACCGGATGGAGGAGCCGGCCGACCTTGGTGGAGAGCACGAATTCGTCGCGCGGCTTGTCGCGCAGGAAGTCGCCGACGCGGCGCTCGGCAAGCCCGAGGCCGTAATAGGGTGCCACATCGAAATAGCGCATACCCGACTGCCAGGCCGCGTTCAGTGTCGCGATGGCCGCGTCACGGGTGCACTCCCGGTAGAGCCCGCCGAGGCCGGCGGCACCGAAGCTAAATTCGGTCACCGCTAGTCCGGTTCGACCGATCCGTCTCGTCTGCATTCCCTGTTCTCCTCCTCCAAGGATGCCAGTCGTCACATGTCTAGAGCGTCGCCCCCAGATGCCAGGGCACGAACTCGTTGTCGCCGTAGCCGAAAAGCTCGCTCTTGGTCTTGCGGCCAGAGGCGGTCTCGACGATCAGGTCGAAGATCTCCCGGCCAAGCCCGGCAATGCTCGCCTCCCCCGAAGCGACCACCCCGCAATCGAAGTCCATGTCCTCTTCCATCGCCCGAAACAGCGCCGTGTTGCTGGTAAGCTTGATCGACGGCGCCGGCCTACATCCGAAACAGCTGCCGCGGCCGGTGGTAAAGGCAATGACGTTGGCACCGCCGGCAACCTGGCCGGTGGCAGATACCGGATCGTAGCCGGGCGTATCCATGAAGACGAGCCCGTGCTCGGTGACCCGTTCGGCATACCGATAGACTGCGTTCAGCGGCGACCGGCCACCCTTGGCGACAGCACCGAGTGATTTTTCAAGAATGGTGGTTAGTCCACCGCGTTTGTTGCCCGGCGAAGGATTGTTGTCGAGCGATGCGCCATGCATCGCCACATAGTTCTCCCACCAGGCAATCAGGCCGTCGAGTTTCACCGCTACGGCCTCATTCACCGCCCGGCTGCGTAGCAGGTGCTCGGCACCATAGATCTCAGAGGTCTCCGAGAGGATCGCCGTGCCGCCGGCTGCAGCAAGGATATCGACGGCGGCGCCAAGCGCCGGATTGGCGGTGATGCCCGAAAGCCCGTCCGACCCGCCACATTGCAAGCCGACGATGATCTCGCTGACCGGAATGGCAATACGGCGCTCTTTTCCGATTTCGGCTGCGATTTCTTCGAGAATGCCGAGTGCCTTTTCCACGGAGCGGCGCGAGCCGCCGGCTTCCTGAATGTTGAAATGACGTTTCTCCGCGCCAGCGCCGCTCTGGCCATAGAGCGTCAATTGATTGACCTCGCAGCCGAGGCCCACCATCAGCACGCCGCCGAAATTGGCATGGCGGGCGTAACCGGCAAGCGTGCGGTGCAGATTGGCCATTCCGTCGCCGGTCGACGACATGCCGCAGCCCTGATCGTGCACGATCGGCACGAAGCCGTCGATGCCTTCGTATTTCGGCAGGATGCGGCGGTTCGCCTCCTCGGCAATGGCACGGCAGACCGTGGTGGAACAGTTAACGCTGGCGACGACACCGATATAGTTTCGCGTCGCAGCCCGGCCATCTGCGCGGCGATAGCCCTTGAAGGTGCGTGCCTTGTCGGCATCGCTTGCCGCCTCCGGCGTCCCTTGTGGACCGATCGCCAGACGATCCCGGTCGAAGGCAAGATTGTGGGAATGCACATGGTCGCCCGGCGCGATGTCGGCGGTCGCCCGTCCGATCGCCTGGGCGTATTTGACGACCGGTTCGCCGGCGCGAATGGGACGGATCGCAATCTTGTGGCCGGCATCGACCTTTACTGCGGCGCGAGCGCCGTTCGGCAAGGCATCACCAGCGGCAATCGCCAATGTCGCCACGACGACGTTGTCCTCCGGTGCGAGCAGGATGGTGGACGGCGCAGACACCGATTTCTCCATGATTGTTATCGTCTGTTCTGTCTTTTATCTACAATAGACAGATCGTCGTCAATGGGTATTATAGCGAAAACATCGGCGACGACGCCGTGCCAACGACCGGACCGGGTGAATGGGAGGAACAGATGTTGACGACAGACGGAGACAAAACCGGATCGCCGCGATAGAGGAGCGTCCCTGACAAGCGCAGACAATTTCGAACCGGCCGGATCTTGCCATGGCAAAACAGAACACCGTCTTCAAGGATGCCTATAACCGCTGCCTGAAGCTTCTGGCGGAAACATCCTCGCTGCCCTCCGAGCCGGAACTTGGGCAGGTGCTCGGCGTCAGCCGGACGACGGTGCGCGCGATCCTCAGCCGCTTCGAGGAGGCGCAGCTCATCGCCTGGGACAAGCGCAAGAAGAACGTGCTGCGGCAGCCCCGCCCCGACGACTACTTCCCAACGGAAGAGACCGATTCGCTCGCCGAAATCATCGAGCGCAGTTTCATGCGCCGGATTCTCGCCGGCGGCGCCGAGCCCGGCATGCAGATCAACGAGCTTGAACTGGCGCGCGAGATCGGCACCGGAACGACCAGTGTGCGCGAGTTCCTGATCCGCTTCAGCCGCTTCGGCCTGATCGAAAAACGGCCAAACAGCCACTGGATCCTGAAAGGCTTCACGCGTGAATTCGCGCTGGAGCTGACGGAAGTGCGCGAGATGTTCGAGCTGCGCTCGGCCGCACGTTTCGTCTCGCTTGCGGATGATCACCCGGCCTGGGAGGAGCTCAGGGAAATCGAGACCCTGCACCGGGAAATGCTTGCCGATATCGACAACCGCTACCGGGAGTTTTCCGAGTTAGACGAGCAGTTCCACCTGCTAGTGCACAAGGCATCCAGCAACCGCTTCATCGTCGATTTCTACGATATCATCGCGATCGTCTTCCACTATCACTACCAGTGGAACAAGACGAATGCCCGCCAGCGCAACGCCCGCGCGCTTGAAGAACACCTCGCCTATATCGAAGCGTTGCGCTCGCATGATCCCGCAAAGGCCGAACAGGCCTGCCGGCGGCATCTCCAGTCCGCGCGCGAAACTCTCCTTCAATCCATTCCATAGCCAGCTACCGGAGCCACAGATGCCGACGCCGATCGTGCAATTCGGAACCAGCCGCTTTCTTCAAGCGCATGCCGATCTCTTCGTCAGCGACGCGCTGAAGGCGGGAAAGGCACCAGGCCCGATCACGATCGTGCAGACAACCGGATCCAGCGAGCGTTCCGGACGTCTTGCGGCGCTCGCGCGCCCCGAAGGCTTTCCCGTCATCATCCGCGGCATCCAAGACGGGGAGCGGATCGACGCGACGCAGCGGGTGACGAGCGTGACGCGGGCGCTTTCAACCGCTGAAAACTGGAGCGAGGTCCGGGAGATTGTTGCCCAGGAAGCGGAAATCCTGATCTCCAATACCGGCGATACGGGTTACCGGATCACCGACGACGACCTGGTCACGGACATTCCCCGTTCCTTTCCCGGCAAGCTGCTCCTGCTCCTGAAGGCCCGCTTTGAAGCGGGTGGGCGCGCCCTGACGATCCTTCCTTGCGAGCTCGTGTCACGCAACGGCGATGTGCTGAAGGCGCTGATGCTGGGGCTCGCGGCGGAGCGGGCCAAAGACACCGCTTTCACGAACTGGCTGAACACAGGTGTCGTCTGGGCAAACACATTGGTCGACCGCATCGTCTCCGAGCCTCTGGAGCCCGCCGGTGCGATTGCCGAACCCTATGCGCTCTGGGCGATCGAAAACCAGCCCGGCTTGCACCTTCCGTGCATTCATCCGTCCGTGAAGCTCGTTGATGACCTGACGCCTTACGAGAAGCTGAAGCTTCACATCCTCAATCTCGGCCACACCGTGCTGGCCGATCTCTGGCTGAGGGAGGGCCGTAACCCGCATGAGACCGTCCGGGAGACGCTCGCCGACGCCCGCGTAGCAGCATATCTCGACCGCATCTATCGATCCGAAGTCATTCCCGCTTTCGCCGCGAAGGACCTGCAAAGCGAAGCGACGGACTATGTCGCCGCGACGCTGGAGCGCTTCAGAAACCCGTTCCTCAATCATCGCCTAAGCGATATCGCCAACCATCACCGCGAAAAGATCGCGCGCCGGATCGGCGACCTCCGGCTCTGGAGCCCGGGCGTAGCAATGCCCGGGCTCACGGCAATCTCGGATCAGTAGCCGGATTCCTGCTTCTTTGGTGCCACCGCCACCTCGCCGAGAAACTCCTGGCGCAGCGCCGTCGTCGCGCGCACGAGCGACGTGACATCCGTGCCGATCGCCATGAAATCGGCGCCCATCTCGCGGTAGTCGCGCGCCTGATCGAGATCGAGCGTCATGATGCCCCTCGCCTTGCCGGCCTTCTTGATACGCTCGAACGCGTCGGCGATTGCCGCGCGCACCTCCGGATGGCCCGGCTTGCCGAGATAACCCATGTCGGCCGCCAGGTCGGAAGGGCCGATGAAGAGGCCGTCAACGCAATCAAGCGCGGCAATCTCATCGATCGCAGCAAGACCCGCGCGGCTCTCGATCTGCAGGATCAGGCAGATTTCATCACCGGCGGTCTGGAGATAGTCGCCGATGCGGCCGAATTGCGAGGCCCGACCGAGGGCGGCGCCGACGCCGCGAACGCCATGCGGCGGATAACGGGTGGCGCGCACCAGCTGCTGTGCCTGCGCCAGGCTCTCGACCATCGGGATCAGCAGGGTCTGCACACCGGTGTCGAGAATCTGCTTGATCAGCACCGTGTCGCCGACCGGCAGGCGAACCATCGGGTGGCTCGCCGATGCCGAGACCGCGCGAAACTGCGCCGACAGCAAGGGAATGTCATTCGGCGCATGCTCGCCGTCGATCAGCAGCCAGTCATAGCCGCTGCCGGAAACCACTTCCGCCGCGTATGGGCTGGCGAGCGCCACCCACAGCCCGAGCTGGAAGCGGTTTTCGCGCAGAGCCGCTTTAAAGGGGTTCTTCGGTGCCGGCATGCTGACTCTCCTTAAACTTAGCGTGGGATCGAGCTTCGCCCCTCATCCGCCTGCCGGCACCTTCGTCCTGGAAAAAGGAGGACGGACGATGCCGCACCGACTCAAGTCCCCTCGCCCCGCTTGCGGGGAGAGGCTAGGGTGAGGGGCAATCTCACGCCATCGATGGATTCGACTGCGAAGACTAACGCCTTGCTGGCAAAAGAAAACCGGCCAAAACGTTGGCCGGTTTGTTGCAAGTCGGATTTTCGCCTGTTTCAGGCCACGCCGCCGAGGCAGACGTATTTGATCTCGGTGAACTCTTCGATGCCGTAGCGCGAGCCCTCGCGGCCGAGACCGGAGAGTTTCACGCCCCCGAACGGCGCTTCCGCTGTCGAGATCAGGCCGGTGTTGACGCCGACCATGCCGTATTCCAGCGCTTCGGCCACCCGGAAAACCCGCGCCAGGTCCTTGGCATAGAAGTAGGAGGCAAGGCCGAACTCAGTGTCGTTTGCCTGTTCGACCACATCCGCCTCATCGGCGAAGCGGAAGAGCGGCGCCACCGGGCCAAAGGTCTCTTCGCGCGCCACCGCCATCGCCTGGGTGACATCGGCCAGAACCGTCGCCTCATAGAAGGTGCCGCCGAGCGTGTGACGCTTACCGCCCTGGATCACGCGCGCGCCCTTGGAGGTGGCGTCGGCAATATGCTCCTCGACCTTCTCCAGCGCCGCCTTGTCGATCAGCGGCCCGAGGATCACGCCCTCGTCGAGGCCGTTGCCGATCTTCAGCTTGGCGACCGCCTTGGCGAGCTTGTCGGAAAAGGCGTCGTAGACCTTGTCCTGCACATAGATGCGGTTAGCACAGACGCAGGTCTGGCCGTTGTTGCGGAACTTGGCGATCAGCGCGCCCTCAACCGCCGCATCGAGATCGGCATCGTCGAAGACGATGAAGGGAGCATTGCCGCCAAGCTCGAGGCCGAGCTTTTTGATGGTGGAGGCGCTCTGGCGATAGAGCTCGGCACCGACTTCGGTCGAGCCGGTGAAGGTCAGCTTGCGCACGACGGGGTTGGAGGTCATCTCGGCACCGATCTCGCGGGCCGAGCCGGTGATGACGCTGAACAGGCCCTTCGGCAAGCCGGCGCGTTCGGCGAGAATGGCGATCGCGATTGCCGAGAACGGCGTCTGTGCCGCCGGCTTCAACACCATCGCGCAACCTGCAGCGAAAGCCGGGCCGGCCTTGCGGGTGATCATCGCATTGGGGAAGTTCCAGGGCGTGATTGCCGCGACGACGCCGATCGGCTGCTTCATCACCAGGATGCGCTTGTCGGGCTGATGACCGGGGATCAGGTCGCCATAGAGGCGGCGCGCCTCTTCGGCGAACCACTCGACGAAACTTGCGCCATAGACGATTTCGCCCGTTGCTTCGGCAAGCGGCTTGCCCTGCTCCAGCGTCAGGATGCGGCCGAGATCTTCCTTATTCTCGATCATCAGCTCGAACCACTTGCGCAAAACGCCGGCGCGGTCCTTGGCCGTGCGCGCCGCCCAGCCCTTCTGGGCCACGCGCGCCGCCTCGATCGCCGCCCTGGTTTCCTTGGCGCCGAGCTTCGGCACCCGGCCGATGATCTCACCGGTCGCCGGGTTGTTCACCTCGATCGCGTTCGCCGCGTCCGCCTCGATCCACTCGCCGCCGACGAGCGCTGCCTGGCGAAACAATGATGGGTCTTTAAACGACATGATCCGTCCTCTCTCAAAGTCTACAGAACTTATACAACTTTTTTCTTGGAAACGGCAATGACCCACGCGACCGTTTCTGCACTTTCCTGGCGCGCCTCGCGTACCGACCGCGCTCGCGTTCCCGTGCGTCCAACCCGGTTTCATCCACACCCGTCCTCATGTAGCGTCCGAAACGAATCGAGCCATAGGCGCAGGTGACAGATCAGGCACCGAAGATCGGCCGAGGATATAGAGAACACATAGAAGAGGCATGTCCATGACGGCGACCAACAACAGAAAAGCCGATTATCCCATCGATGCCATGTTCCTGGAGCGCTGGTCGCCCCGCGCCTTCACCAACGAGGAGATCGAGGAACGCGAACTGCTTTCCTTCTTCGAAGCGGCCCGATGGGCGCCGTCTGCGAGCAACCGACAGCCCTGGCGCTTCGTCTATGCCCGTCGCGGAACGGAGCACTTTCCGGTGCTGCTCGACACGCTCGATGAAGGCAACCAGCGCTGGGCGAAGAACGCTGCCGCGCTTCTGATCGTTATTTCAAGAACCCACAACCAGGCACAGAACGGCGAGATGCGGCCGGCCTATACCCACGCCTTCGACACGGGCTCGGCCTGGTACAGCCTCGCTCTGCAGGCTTCCCTTGGCGGCTGGCATACCCATGGCATGGCCGGCATCGACCGCGACAAGGCGATGCGCGTTCTGAACGTTCCCGAGCATCACCGGGTCGAGGCCGCCGTGGCGATCGGACGGCTGGCTGACCCCTCGACGCTACCGGACGACCTGCGCGCACGCGAAATCCCGAGCCAGCGCAAGCCGGTCAGCGAGTTCGCCTTCGAAGGCCAGTTCAAGGGCGAATAACGAAAAATCCCGGCGCCGCAAGGCACCGGGATTCCAAGTGGTCACGATATCCGAGAAGATCAGATGTCGAGGTTGGCGACGCTCAGTGCGTTTTCCTGGATGAAGTCGCGGCGCGGCTCGACCTCGTCGCCCATCAGGCGCGAAAACAGGCCGTCGGCATCGGTGGCGTCGGTGACGCGGACCTGCAGCAGCGAGCGGACGTTCGGATCGAGCGTCGTTTCCCAGAGCTGCTCGGCATTCATTTCACCGAGGCCCTTGTAGCGCTGCATCGAGAGACCCTTGCGACCGGCCGCGAAGATCGCATCGAGAAGCGCACGCGGTCCGCTGATCTCCAGGGTACCGTCGCGACGCCGCAGAACCGGCGGGGCAGCATAGACTTCCTTGAGCTTCGCGGTGAGCTGGTCGATGTAGCGGGCATCGGACGAGCCGATCAGCGCCATATCGAGCACCGCGACTTCCTTGACGCCGCGGACCATGCGCTCGAGGCGAAGACCGCCTTCTGCCGTGACCGCACCGCTCCAGCCGCGTTCGGTTTCCTCGGCGATGACGTCGAGGCGACGGGCAACCTCCGCAGCGACCGCTTCATAGGCGTCGCGCTGGCCGTTGAGCTCAACGTTCAGGGCGCCGGCGATCGCCGCCTGCTCGACGATCGAGCGGTTGTAGCGCGAGTGCAGCCCGTTCATCAGATTGCGCAGGCGGAGTGCATCATTGATGACTTCGCGCAGATCCTGGCCGGCGCGCACTTCGCCTGATTCCAGCTCCAGCGTGGCTTCTTCCAGACCCATCGTGATCAGGTAGTCTTCCAGTGCCTGCTCGTTCTTGAGGTATTGAGCCGACTTGCCGCGCGTGACCTTGTAGAGCGGCGGCTGGGCGATATAGAGATGGCCGCGCTCGATCAATTCCGGCATCTGGCGGAAGAAGAAGGTGAGCAGCAGGGTGCGGATATGGGCGCCGTCGACGTCGGCGTCCGTCATGATGATGATCTTGTGATAGCGCAGCTTGTCGGCGTTGAACTCGTCCTTGCCGATCGAGGTGCCGAGTGCGGTGATCAGCGTACCGATTTCCTGGCTCGACAGCATCTTGTCGAAGCGCGCACGCTCGACATTGAGGATCTTGCCGCGCAGCGGCAGGATCGCCTGGTTTTCGCGCGAGCGGCCCTGCTTGGCGGAGCCACCTGCCGAGTCACCCTCCACCAGGAAGACTTCGGACTTGGCCGGGTCACGCTCGGAGCAATCGGCAAGCTTTCCGGGCAGCGACGAGATATCGAGCGCACCCTTGCGGCGCGTCAGTTCGCGGGCCTTGCGGGCGGCTTCGCGGGCAGCAGCCGCTTCGACCACCTTGCCGACGAGGATCTTGGCTTCGCTCGGATGTTCTTCGAACCAGGTGCTGAGCGCTTCGTTGACGAGGCTTTCGACAACCGGGCGCACTTCCGAAGACACCAGCTTGTCCTTCGTCTGCGATGAGAACTTCGGATCTGGAACCTTGACCGAAAGAACAGCCGTCAGGCCTTCGCGGCAGTCCTCGCCCTGGAGCGTGACCTTTTCCCTCTTGGTGATGCCCGAGGAATCCGCGTAGGAGGTGACCTGGCGCGTCAGCGCGCCGCGGAAGCCCGCCATATGGGTGCCGCCGTCGCGCTGCGGGATGTTGTTGGTAAAGCAGAGCACGTTTTCGTGGTAGCTGTCGTTCCACCACATCGCCACTTCGACGGTGATGCCGTCCTTTTCGCCGCGGATCGATACGGGCTTGTGCACCAGCGGCTTCTTCGCCCGGTCGAGATAGGCGACATAGGCCTCGAGACCGCCCTCATACATCATCTCGTCCTGGCGAATGTCCGAATGGCGCTTGTCGGTCAGAATGATATGAACGCCTGAATTGAGGAAGGCGAGTTCGCGAAGGCGGTGTTCCAGCGTGTTGTAATCGAACTCGGTCTTGGTGAAGGTTTTGCTGCTCGGCAGGAACGTCACCTCGGTTCCGGTCGCGTCGCCTGCGTCGCCGGTAACGGCCAGAGAGCCATCGGCGACGCCGTGCGTGAAGCTCATCTCGTGAATTTTGCCTGCGCGGCGAATCTTCAGCTTCAGGGAAACGGAAAGCGCGTTGACCACGGACACGCCGACGCCGTGCAGACCGCCCGAAACCTTGTAGGAGTTCTGGTCGAATTTTCCGCCGGCGTGCAACTGGGTCATGATGACCTCGGCCGCCGACACGCCTTCTTCCTTGTGGATGTCGGTCGGGATGCCGCGACCGTTATCCGTGACCGTTACCGATCCATCAGAATTAAGCGTCACCGTTACGATATCCGCATGACCGGCAAGCGCTTCGTCGATCGCGTTGTCGACGACCTCATACACCATGTGGTGCAGACCGGAGCCGTCATCCGTGTCGCCGATATACATGCCCGGCCGCTTGCGCACGGCATCCAGGCCCTTCAGCACCTTGATGGAATCGGCACCATATTCGGCGCTGGCGCCGGTTTCGGTCTCAGGATTGTCGGTCATTCAGCTACGGGTCTTTCCAGGTTGTTCGGACAGGGTGATTCGTTGCGAATCACGTCTCGGACGCCTCGTGGACTATAGAAAATTTGTCCACGGTTCCAAATCCCGGACCGCCGGGCAGCGGCCGGAAACAGGCATTCATCCCCTGTCATTATCAGGAAATGTGGCTTTTTCCAAAACATCTTCCAGGGCGCGGATCGTCTCAGGCGACAAAGCGCGGATTTGTTCGCTGAGGCGGTTGGCAAATGCCGTGTGCTCCGGCGTCAGGCCCGACGTGTCCAGCACGACTTTCGGTGCGGAGACGTTGGCGATACGGAACAACTCCTCCGCCTCATCCCAGATCACATTGAAATAGCCGGCCACCCGCTGGAGAAAATCGAAGCTCGGCGCGCCGCGCTTTCCGTGTTCGAGGGCTGAGAGATAGGCGGCCGAAACGTTGATCGCCGCTGCCATCTGTTTCTGCGACACGCCCTTCCTGCGCCTGAGTTCGCGCAGCGCCTCGCCGAAGGGTGTCATATCGCGCTTCCCCTCACACGCGCCAGGCGGACATATAGAGCACCCTCGCCGCCATGGTTGCGGGCGGCCTGCTCGTAGGATGAGATCAGCGGCCGGAACTCGGGCAAGGAGAACCAGAGCGGTACCGCCCGCTTCAAAGCACCGTCGCTGCCGAACGAGGTGCCCTTGCCGGTTATGACGAGCACATGGCGCAGCCCGCGCTCATGCGCCCTTAAGAGAAACTGCAACAGCAAACCATGCGCTTCGCTCTGGATCATGCCATGCAGGTCGATCCGGGCTTCGAGTGTCAGGCGCCCCTTGGCGAGCTTGCGCTTGACCGGCTTCTCAAGCGGATGATGCAGTTTCTCGCCCGTCTTTTTCGTCAGCGCGATACCCGGCTGTTCGACGGCGCCGGTCGATTTCTGCTGCTGCTTGGCTTTCGGTTCTTCCTGCGCCTTCGGCTCTTCGTCTACGGCCAACATGTCCATCAGGTCGTCGAGCCGACCCGGCATCGGTCTCGTCGAGCGGGCAACCTTGCCCCAGAGAATGCGATCTTCGGACGAAAGCTCTTTTTTCTTAGGCATGGCCGTATCGTGCCGCGGCCGCCTTGGGAACGAAAACATAGAAGTCGGCCTGATTACGAACTGCCCCGGCCCGTTCGCCCGCCTCGAAGCCGGAACCGGTGAAGATGTCACCGCGCGCTGGACCGACGATTGCCGACCCCGTGTCGAGCGCCAGCATCAGGCGCTGGAAGGGCTTTCCGTCATCGAGGCGTGTCAGGCTCTCGCTCGCGATATAGAAGGGTACGCCGAAGGTATGGATCAGCCGGTCCACCGCCAAGGAACGTCCCGGCTCGAGCGAGACCTTGGCAGCGGCGATCGGACCCAGGTGCTCGTCCTCGACAGCGGCCTCGCGGAAGAAGATAAACGACCGGTTGTGCCAGAGGACCTCATCGACGTCGTCCGGATGCGCCTCCAGCCAGTCGCGAATGCTCATCATCGAGACGGTCGCGGCATCGATCTTGCCGCGTTCGATCAGCAGTTTGCCGACGGCTGAGAAATAGTGGCCGGTCTTGGCGGCATAGGTGACGCGGCGACGCGAACCATTCGGGAATAGGAGCCGCGCCGCACCCTGGACATGAACGAAGAAAACTTCGACCTTGGACTTCGCATAGGCGATCTCCAGGCCGCGGCCGGCAAGGTAGCCCTGCTCGATTGCCCGCCTGTCCGGATACTCGCTGATCCGGCCATCCTCGGAAAGACCAAAGGCGAAATAGGGATCCATCCCATCGGGCCGGTTGGTGTCGTCGATATCGACCAGATCCGCAGGGCGTCGGTAGAGCGGATAGCGATAGGTCTCGTCCGCTTCGGCGCGAACCTCGATTTCCGGTTCGTAGAAGGCGGTGACAAAGCCGGAACCCGCTTCCGGTTTGATCCGGAACGGTGCGAAGTGCTTCTCGAAGAAGGCCCGTGCGCCGTCAGCTGTGTCGACGTCGGCTGACGAAGCCGAGAAGGCCGGCATAAGATCATCGGCCGAGATCCCCATCGATCCGGTGCGATAGGGCTTGGTCGAGACGTGCTTCTGACAGCGGCGCATCGCCTCTATCACCTTGGTCGGGTCGTCGTCCCGCCAGCCCGGAAGATCGTCGAAACTGACGGGTTCAAGTCGAAAGGACATCGTCGCCACGGCCGCTCAATTTTCGGATTCGGTGGCGATCAGCTTCCAGTTCGGATCCCGCGAACGGATGTCGCGCGCAAAGGTCCAGAGATCATTGACCTCGGCAACCGATTCGGCATCGCCGTCGATCAGGCCACCCTGTTTGTCATAAGTCGCCGAAATCAGCTGGCTGACGATACGGACCGTGATGTTCTCTTCGCTGTCCTTCACTTCGGCGTGAATGATGTCGGCCTTGTCGATGCCGACGAAGGTGGACTTGACGACTTCGCCCTTGCGCTCCCGGTCGGTGATCGCCGCGTCGAAGCCTTCATAGACCTCGCGGGACAACAGGTTCTTCAGCGTCTTGCGGTCACCGTCAGCAAAGGCCATGACGATCATCTCGTAGGCCATCTTGGCGCCGTTGACGAATTCCTTGGGATCGAAGCTCGGATCAGCGTCGCTCAGCGCTCGAAGCTGGGTGTTCAGTGTTGTGCCAGCCTTGGCGAAGGCATCGATCGATTCGTAACGACCCGCTTCTTCTTCCGCGCTCTCGCGTCGCGGCAATTGCACGACCTTGCCCTTGTCGCCGTTTTCCGGCCCCTGGCTCATGTCTCGCGGCGAATAGGGATCGAATGGCGGCCGTTCGCTTCCTGTCCGGCGGCCCAAAACGCTGCGCAGTTGCAGGAAAATGACCACCGCGGCGATCAGGAAAAAAAACGTGATGAAGTCAAAAGAGCCCATTTCCACCCGGAACCGCTGTTAGAATTTCTCGTGGCTATTCCATATAGTCCGCAAGAATAGATCATTCAAATGGCGATGTCGCACCCTTACAGCACCGAACGTCTTTTAAGACGCACAAAGGTCGCTGTGGCGCTTTAGAGTTGCTGCATGTTTTTGCTCTTAAGTCGGAGACGATTTAAGGGAACACCAGGTTTCATTTTCGGGCAGATTGATGCGCTCATTTCTTATTCCCCTTGTCATCTTCGGGCTCCCGCTCGCCGAGATCGCCGGTTTCGTCGTCGTCGGCCGAGAGATCGGACTTTTGATGACGCTGCTTCTGGTGCTTGCAAGCGCATTTGTGGGTGTGATCCTGCTCCGAGTCCAGGGATTTACCGTCATCCGCAGGATGCAGGATGCCACCCGCACAGGCAGTGACCCGGGCCGGGAGGTGATCGGCGGCGCCTTGCTGTTCGTCGCGGCGATCCTGCTCGTCGTACCGGGCTTCGTCAGCGACGTGATCGGTCTCCTCCTGTTTCTGCCCTTTGTCCGCGACGTCGTGGCCGCCTATCTGCGCAAGAGGATGACGATCGTGACGGCGGCATCCGGGACGAACTGGTACCCACAAGACGACCCGCGGCAGCCACGACCCTCGACGCGCGTCATCGACCTCGACGAAGGCGAATTTTCGCGGAAGGACGACGAGGATCCGCCGCAAGGTGGGGACCGCGATCGCCCCTAGACGAGGAGCGTTTGGCGGAATGCGCATCCGGCACTCTGTCGCCCACATTCCGGAGCATAATCCTGGCTTGGCGGTTTGGAGCAAAGGTACGCGCATCCGCCTGAAAGCGCCGGGTCCGCAGGGTTGTAAGCCCTAGGCCGAAATGCTAGATGGCCTCACCGAATTGATGTCGAGGAACCCTTATGACGACTGATACCGCATCCAACGGCAACGGCAGCGCGCAGCAGAGCCCGTCGCTGAATATCCTCGCCCAGTATATCAAGGACCTTTCCTTCGAAAACCCGGGCGCTCCGCGTTCGCTGCAGGCTCGTGACAAGGCGCCGTCGATCAACATCAACGTCAATGTCAACGCCAATCCGCTCGCAGAGAACGATTTCGACGTCGTTCTGTCACTGAACGCCGAAGCTAAGGACGGCGACCGTGTTCTCTTCAATGTCGAGCTCGCCTATGGCGGCGTCTTCCGCGTTGCAGGCTTCCCGCAGGAGCACATGCTGCCGCTGCTCTTCATCGAGTGCCCGCGCCTGCTGTTCCCGTTCGCGCGCCAGATCGTTGCCGACGCGACCCGCAATGGTGGCTTCCCGCCGCTGATGATCGACCCGATCGACTTCGCGCAGATGTTCGCGCAGCGCATGGCAGAAGAAAAGGTCCGTGCTCAGGTTTCGAACTCGAACGAAACCGCGAACTGATCGAAAATCAGAACGCTGAAACAATGAAGCCCGGCTCGCGCCGGGCTTTTTTGATGCCTGGTTATTCCTGGGGATCGTATTTTGCCCAGATCGCCTTGGCGCCGATCTTGGCAATCAGCGCAGCGTGAGCCGCAAGATCGTCCTCCGACAGCCGGCTCGGCAGCGGACGCGGACGCTGGCCGATGACGATCGGCACATCATCGAGCTCGATCGACTGCCCCGCCGATTTCGTCGAGACAAGGCCGAGCGCTGCCTGACGACCACCGATCATCTCAATATAGACTTCGGCGAGCAGTTCGGAGTCGAGAAGAGCGCCGTGTTTCGCGCGGTGCGAATTGTCGATGCCGTAACGACGGCAAAGCGCATCGAGCGAGTTCGGCCCCATCGGATGCTTGCGGCGAGCAAGCGCCAATGTGTCCGTCACCCGATCGATGGCGATCGGCGGCAGTCCCAGACGCGCGAACTCGGCGTTGACGAAGCCCATGTCGAAGGTGGCGTTGTGGGCGACCCAACGCGCATCACCGAAGAAATCTAGGATCTCATCGACGACATCGGCGAAGGGCGGCTTGTCCTTCAGGAAGTCGTCGGTGATCCCGTGGATGGCGAGCGCATCCGGATGAACCTTGCGGCTGCCGGGATTGATGAAGATGTGGAGCGTGCGGCCGGTCGGAAACTGGTTTTCGAGTTCGACACCGCCGATTTCGATCACCCGGTCCTCGCGATTGTCGAGCCCCGTCGTTTCCGTATCGAAGATGATCTCACGCATCCGCGTCTCCGTTTCTGGCTGCGAGTTCGTCGACGACCGCCTTCACCTGGCCGCGGGTGACGTCGAAACTGTCGCTGGTATCGATGATGTAGTCGGCGCGTTTACGCTTTTCGCTGTCCGGCACCTGCCGCGCAAGGATCATCGCGAGTTTTCCCTCTGTCATTCCCGGTCGCTTCAACGCCCTATCGCGCTGGAGCTCGGCCGAGCAGGTCACCACGATGACGCGGTCGACCCTTTTTTCCGCTCCTGTTTCAAACAACAGCGGGATGTCCAGGACGACAAAGGGCGCAGCTGTAGCCGCGTACTTTGCAAGGAACTCCTGTTCCTTCTTGCGCACGAGCGGATGTACGATCGCCTCGAGTTCGGACAGCCGTCCCGGCGCCTCCATGAGCTGGCGCGACAGTTCGGACCGGTCAACCTCGCCGTCTTTCGTCGTTCCGGGAAAAGCCGCCTCGACCGGCGCAACTGCCTCGCCGCGATAAAGTTGGTGCACCACCTCATCGGCATCGTTCACCGGAACGCCGAAGTCACGGAACATCTGGGCCGTCGTCGACTTGCCCATGGCGATCGATCCTGTGAGCCCAAGGATCATCATCAGCGCCGGTCCATGTCATCGATGATGCGTTGTCGAAGCGTGGCATCGACCGTCGGCCGACAGCCGAACCAGAGCTCGAAGCCGGGGACGGCCTGGTGCAGGAGCATGCCCAAACCGTCGACAATCGCAAAACCTTGCGCCTCTGCCTGCGCGAGGATCGGCGTCTTCAGGGGAACATAGACGATGTCCGTGACGACGGCGCTGGAAGCCATGACGCCGAAATCGAGCACGAGCGCTTCGCTGCCATCCATGCCTAGTGACGTGGTGTTGATGAACAGACCGGCACCCGCCATCACCTCTTTGAGCGCGCCCATCGGATGCGCTTCGACCGCCGGGCCGAAACGATCGGCGAGTTCCTTCGCCCGGTCGACCGTCCGATTGACGACATGGATCGTCTTGATGCCGCGATCACGGACGGCCTGAATGATCGCACGGCTGGCGCCGCCTGCGCCGAGAATGACTGCGGTTGACGTCTTGTCCCAGCCAGCCGCCCGCTCATCGAGATTGGCAACGAAGCCGCGGCCATCAGTGTTGGTGGCGTGCACCGCTCCATCTCTGAGCCATAACGTATTGGCCGCGCCGAGTTCCTGGCTCAGCTCATCCGGCCGATCCGCCAGACGACAGGTGAGCTCCTTGTGCGGGATGGTGACATTGCCGCCGCAGAAACCGGACGTTCCGTCCTTGAGGCTTTCGATGAAGGCGGCAAAATCTTCCGGCCTGACCTCATGCGCGCGATAGCTGCCGCGCAGACCGAGCTCATTCAGCCAATAACCATGGATCAGAGGCGACCGGGAGTGCTTGATCGGATAGCCGGTGACGAAGGCGTGGTTAACAAATGTTTCACGTGAATCACGCATCGATCGTTCCCAGTTCACGAAGTTTGGCGAGCAGCGGCAGCATCGGAAGACCGAGGATGGTGAAGTAGTCGCCTTCGATCTTTTCGAAGAGCTGGATCCCCTCGCCCTCCAGCTGATAGGCGCCGACGCTCGAAAGCGCCTTTTCGCCAACACGCTGCAAGTGGCGATCGACGAAACCTGCCGTCAGCGGCCGCACCGTCATGTGGGCGGAAGAAACGTGCCGCCAGACAACCTCTTCACCGCGCAAAAGCACGATGGCGCTGTTCAGGCGATGGGTCTTTCCGGACAGAGACAGCAAATGCTGAGCCGCTTCCGCCATGTCCTTCGGCTTATGATAGACCCGTGCTTCCAGAGACATGGTCTGGTCGGAGCCGATCACCAACGCGTCGCCGAAATGGCCGGCGACGTCGCGCGCCTTTGCCTCCGCCAGCGCGAGCGCTACAGTTTCGGGTGCCACACCGGCTTCTTCGAGTGGCTTTTCCAGCGCACGTTCATCGATCTTGGCTGCCTTCGCCTCGAAAACGAGGCCGGCATTTTCCAGGAGCGCACGTCGAAACGGGCTTGCCGAGGCCAGGACGAGCGAAAGATTCATCATGCAGGTTCCCGTATTGTTCGATTCGGGTCTAGCGCAGACGCGGACGCAGGGCAACGATTGCCGCCGCGGTTTCCTCGATCGAACGGCGGGTGACGTCGATGACCGGCCAATTGTTGCGGGCGCAAAGCGACCGGGCATATTTCAGTTCCTCGGTAATCGAGGCCTTGTCCGTATATTGATCGCCGTGAAAGCCCTGCGTCGTTCCGAGCACCCGGTGCTGGCGCACCTGCGAGATACGGTCGGCCGTGGCGATCAGGCCGACGACGAGCGGCTTCGTCGCCTCCATCAATCTTTCGGGTAGCGGCACGCCCGGAACGATCGGGATGTTGACCGTCTTGATGCCGCGGTTGGCGAGATAGATGCTGGTCGGCGTCTTCGACGTCCGGCTGATGCCGACCAGAACGACATCCGCCTCGTCGAAATCGGCGGGCAACTGACCGTCGTCATGGTCCATCGTGAAATTGAGCGCGTCGATGCGGGCGAAATACTCCGCATCCATCACGTGCTGGGCGCCCGAACGGCGGCGCGACGGCGATCCCAGATAGGACTGGAAGAGGTCGATGATCGGATCGAGCACCGAGACGCAAGGGACACCCATCTCGCGGCAACGCCGATCGATGACATCGGCGAGTTCGCGGTCGACAATCGTATAGAGCACGATGCCGGGCGCACCATCGATGGCGTCGAGGACCTGCAGCAACTGTTTGCGGTTGCGGATCAACGGATAGACATGCTCCAGCGCATGCGAGCTCTGAAACTGAGCGGCGGCGGCGCGTCCGGCAGCAATCAGAGTCTCGCCCGTCGAGTCCGAAATCAGGTGAAGGTGGAAGTAGTTTTTCTTGTTCTCCACGCAATTCTCCTGGTGCTGTTGATAAGCCGGGATGAAAGACAGCTAACGACGGGGCGCCGACCCAGGCAAGTGGAAAACTGCCGACTTATTCACAATTGGCGCTGTCGCGGAAACCGTTTCGGGGCAAATGTGGAAAAGACTCGCGACGATGACAAAGTGTCACGCGTATCAACCGCTTGTCCACAAGCGTGACCAAATCCGTGGTTCCGCTAACCGACTGAATCCAAATGCCTTTATTCGTCTCTCTGCACTGTTTTTCCAGATTACCCAGACACTGTCCCATCGCGCGTTGTCCCGAGCGACAGCCGTGGACAAGTCAGTGGCTTGTTTTAATCCTTGATACCCACCGACTCTAAGAAATAGAAACCTTCTAAATATCTTTGATTTTATATTGGGAGAGATGATCCGTGACCGAAACGCGCAGAAAGGTTCTGGAGGTTTTGGCAGGGAAGACGGTGTCTCCTCCTCCGATCTGGCTGATGCGCCAGGCAGGCCGTTACCTGCCGGAGTACAGGGCTACACGGGCTACGGCCGGGAGCTTCCTCGATCTCTGTTACACACCCGATCTCGCAGTCGAGGTGACGCTGCAGCCGATCCGTCGATACGCTTTCGACGCTGCCATCCTCTTCTCCGATATCCTGGTCATTCCCGATGCTCTGAAACGCAATGTGCGCTTCGAGGAAGGCCACGGGCCACGAATGGATCCGATCGATGTCGACGGTATTTTGCGCCTGAAGCCGGAGGGCATCGCTGAGCACCTCCAGCCTGTCTTTGAGACGGTATCGCGGTTGCGCGCTGAACTTCCCGTCGAAACGACCCTGCTCGGTTTCTGTGGCGCTCCCTGGACGGTTGCGACCTATATGATCGCCGGACACGGGACGCCGGACCAGGCCCCTGCCCGCCTTTTCGCCTACCGCAACCCGGAAGCCTTCGATCATCTGCTGTCCTTCCTGGCGGATGTCTCGGCCGATTATCTCGTGCGGCAGATCGATGCCGGCGCCGATGCCGTGCAGATCTTCGATTCCTGGGCCGGCGTTCTCGGCGAGGAGGAATTCGCCCGTTACGCGGTCAAGCCGGTGCAGCGCATGATCGCTTCGGTCAGGGCGCAGCGGCCGAATGCAAAGATTATCGCCTTTGCAAAAGGCGCCGGTCAGTTGTTGAAGACTTATCGCCAGGCGACGGGCGCCGACGCCATCGGCCTTGACTGGACCGTGCCGCTTTCCTTTGCGAAGGATTTGCAGAAGGAAGGGCCGGTCCAGGGCAATCTCGATCCGATGCGGGTCGTGGCGGGCGGCATGGCGCTCGAGGAAGGCATCGATCGTATTCTCGATGCGCTTGGCCATGGGCCGCTGATCTTCAATCTCGGCCATGGCATCACGCCGCAGGCCGATCCGGATCACGTGTCGGCGCTGGTTGCGCGGGTTCGTGGAGCGCAATGATGGCCGAGAAGCAGACCGACTTAGCGCCCGGCAACAGGGCGCGGCTCAGGGCAACGATCGCGCTTGGTGCTTTCGTGGCGCTTCTCGTCGGTCTCTTCGTCTGGCGGCCGGATGATTTCTATCTCTGGATCAAGGCGTTGCATGTCATCGCGGTGATGTCATGGATGGCAGCCCTGCTCTACATGCCGCGCCTTTTCATCTACCACACCGACGCCGCGCCGGGCTCCGCGCAATCGGAAACCTTCAAGATGATGGAGATGCGGCTGCTGAAGGTGATCATGAACCCGGCGATGATGATCTCCTGGGTGCTCGGCCTCTACCTCGCCTGGAGCGTCTATGGCTTCCACGGCGGGTGGCTGCACGCCAAGCTGCTGTTCGTGGTGCTTTTGACGGCAGTCCACATGCGCTTCAGCCGTGGCGTTCGCGAATTTCAGCGTGACGAAAACAAGCACGATGCGCGCTATTGGCGGCTGATGAACGAGGCCCCGACGCTGCTGATGATTCTCATCGTGATCATGGTCGTGGTGAAGCCGTTCTGAATTTAATCGATTCGTGATTTGCAATAGTCGTTTCTAATTTGCGACAGCCCCTTGCAGGGTTTCACGTGAATCGCTATTTTCTGCCATCTCCTCTTCATGGCTTGTGACAAAGACAAGAGCCTGCCTCTTCCAGCCGCAGCTCCCCAACGAATACTCGCCATCTCTCCACTACCCATACCAAACATGGATCCTTCATGGCTGAAATGAAGCTACAAGAACTCAAGAACAAGACGCCGACCGATCTGCTCGCCTTTGCCGAGGAGCTCGAGGTGGAGAACGCCAGCACGATGCGCAAGCAGGAGCTGATGTTCGCGATCCTCAAGATGCTCGCGGCTCAGGATATCGAAATCATCGGCGAAGGCGTTGTTGAAGTGCTGCAGGATGGGTTCGGCTTTCTCCGGTCCGCGAATGCAAACTACCTTCCCGGTCCTGATGATATCTACATCTCGCCTTCCCAGATCCGCCGCTTCTCGCTGAAGACCGGCGACACGGTCGAGGGCCCGATCCGCGGACCGAAAGAAGGCGAGCGCTATTTCGCTCTCCTCAAAGTCAACACCATCAATTTCGACGATCCGGAAAAGATCCGTCACAAGGTTCACTTCGACAACTTGACGCCGCTCTATCCGAACGAGCGCTTCAAGATGGAGCTCGAGGTTCCGACGTCGAAAGATCTCTCCGCCCGCGTCATCGACCTGGTGGCGCCGCTCGGCAAAGGCCAGCGCGGTCTGATCGTCGCACCGCCGCGCACCGGTAAGACGGTTCTGTTGCAGAACATCGCGCATTCGATCACTGCCAATCATCCAGAATGTTACCTGATCGTTCTTCTGATCGACGAGCGTCCGGAAGAAGTGACGGATATGCAGCGCTCGGTGAAGGGCGAAGTCGTTTCATCGACCTTCGACGAGCCGGCGACGCGCCACGTCCAGGTCGCCGAAATGGTGATCGAAAAGGCGAAGCGTCTTGTCGAACACGGCCGCGACGTCGTCATCCTGCTCGACTCGATCACCCGCCTCGGCCGCGCCTACAACACGGTCGTTCCGTCATCGGGTAAGGTCCTGACCGGCGGTGTCGATGCCAACGCGCTGCAGCGCCCGAAGCGCTTCTTCGGCGCTGCCCGCAACATCGAAGAAGGCGGTTCGCTGACGATTATCGCGACCGCGCTGATCGATACCGGCAGCCGCATGGACGAAGTCATCTTCGAAGAATTCAAGGGCACCGGCAACTCGGAAATCGTGCTCGACCGCAAGGTCGCCGACAAGCGCATCTTCCCGGCGATGGACATCCTCAAGTCCGGTACGCGTAAGGAAGACCTGCTGGTGCCGCGCCAGGATCTGCAGAAGATCTTCGTGCTCCGCCGCATCCTGGCGCCGATGGGCACGACCGACGCGATCGAGTTCCTCATCGACAAGCTCAAGCAGACGAAGAATAACGGTGATTTCTTCGACTCGATGAACACGTAAGACCCGTTCGATATCCGATTTGAGAGACCGGTCGACTTATCGTCGACCGGTCTTTTGTTTTCCCAAAACCTTAGCCGGATTCTTCTTCCTCATTGATTCGGCTTCGCAACAATCTCGTTCTCTCCGGGATCTGGGATCGGTGATCGCCCCGGCTGATTCACGTGAAACACACCGACGCTGTGAAACATGAGCGTGGCGGGACCTTGATATTTCGGCGCCGTTTCGGCATAAGCTCCCCAACCCTTTGAGTACCGTTTTCATTCTGCGTGAGCACGCTCCGCGAAGAATAAACAATCGGTCCGGAACTTCGACGATCCCCATTGTTTCGACCAGCGAGGCGCCCTTCCGTCACCGCGGTCTTTTCAGGTGAGCCAATGACAGCAATGCACACGATATATGCGCTTTCCAGTGGAGCCCTGCCCGCTGGCGTCGCGGTCGTGCGTGTCAGCGGTCAGCACACTGCGGCGGTCCTACGGGAATTGTGCGGCGATGTCCCGTTACCGCGGGCAGCAACGCTCAAAACGATTCGGACACGCAACGGTCTTGTGATCGATAGCGGTCTTGTTCTCTATTTTCACGGACCAGCCTCTTTCACGGGGGAAGACTGCGCCGAGTTTCAGATCCATGGCGGTCGCGCTGCGGTGAACGCCCTGCTCGAAGAGCTCTCCGAGTTCGAAGGTCTACGCCACGCCGAAGCGGGTGAGTTCTCACGACGCGCCTTCCAGAACGGCAAGCTGGATCTTGTGGAAGTCGAGGGTCTCGCCGACCTGATCGTCGCCGAGACCGAGATGCAGCGCCGCCTGGCGATCGAACACTCTGGCGGCGGGCAATCGCAGGTCTATGCGGCTTGGGCGAAACGTCTCACGCACGCGCGGGCGATGATCGAGGCCGAACTCGACTTTGCTGACGAGGACGATGTGCCGGGCTCGGTGAGCGAACGCATCTGGCAGGACATGTCCGTGCTTGCACAGGAGATCGCCGCACACATCGCCGATGCGCCGATTGCCGAGATCATCCGTGATGGGCTGAAGATCGTCATCGCCGGTGAGCCGAACGCCGGAAAGTCCAGCTTGCTCAATGCACTGGCGCAGAGAGATATCGCGATCGTCACGGAAATTGCCGGGACAACGCGTGACGTGCTCTCGGTGGATCTTTCATTAGCCGGATTCTCAGTCAAGCTTTATGACACCGCCGGTCTGCGTGAAACCGAGGAACGTGTCGAGCAAGAGGGCATACGTCGCGCGCGAGAAATTATCGAGCGAGCAGATTTGATCCTCCTCCTTTCGGAGACGGCGAGCGGCTTTGATTCTCTGTCCGATATCACATCTGACGGCACTGCCGTCTTGCGTGTAGCAACGAAGATAGATCGAGATGATCGGCAATGGTCTCCTGATGAAGCCGATGTTTTGATCTCGACCCGGACGGGTGAAGGCATGGATCGCCTACTGGATGAGATCGCCGCCCATCTCCCCGACCTCAGCGGTCGAACGTCCCTTGCCTTGCCTTCACGTCGCCGTCACGTCGATAGTCTCCGGCAGGCTCTTCGGGCAATCGAAGAGAGCTTGGCGGGGCGACATTACGGCCTGGACATCCGAGCAGAGCAGCTTCGTCTTGCCGGAGACGCGATTGGACGGATTACCGGGCGGGTGGATGTCGAGAACCTTTTGGATGTGATATTTTCCGAATTCTGTATCGGAAAATAGTCTGTGGAAACAACGATACAACGTTTGCGAGTCCTTCGTTGTGTTTCACGTGAAACGATTCGTGCCGGTGCAAAGGTGTGCTGGCTTGGAGATATGAGCAATGACCCAGTATGATGTTATCGTCATTGGCGGTGGACATGCCGGTTGCGAGGCGGCGGCCGCGGCTGCACGTCTCGGCGCCAACACGGCACTGATCACGCACAAGGCGTCGACCATCGGCGTGATGTCCTGCAATCCAGCGATTGGTGGATTGGGCAAGGGCCATCTCGTGCGCGAGATCGATGCCATGGATGGTCTGATGGGTCGGGTCGCCGATGCCGGCGGGATTCAGTTTCGCCTGCTCAACCGTCGCAAGGGCCCGGCTGTCCGCGGTCCGCGCACGCAGGCCGACCGGCGCCTTTATCGCGAAGCCATGCAGCGCGAAATAAGCGGCATTGCCAACCTCACGGTGGTTGAGGGTGACGCCTTCGACTTGATCGAGAGTGATGGCAAGGTCAGCGGTGTCGTCATGAAGGACGGCCGGACGTTTGCATCGACGTCCGTGGTTTTGACGACCGGCACCTTTCTGAAGGGGCTGATCCATATCGGCGACCAGAAGATCCCGGCTGGCCGCGTTGGTGAAGAACCCTCTGTTGGGCTTTCGGCGACACTGCTGCGCTATGGTCTGAAGCTGGGACGTCTGAAGACCGGTACGCCGGCACGCCTGGATGGGCGCGCGATCGATTGGGACAGTGTCGGCCGACAAGGTCCCGACGAGGATCCTGTACCGTTCTCCTTCATGACCGACCGCATTCTGAACCGTCAGATTGATTGCGGCGTGACGCGCACGACCGAGGCCACCCACAAGATCATCGCTGACAATATCGGAAAGTCCGCGATGTATTCGGGTCAGATCGAAGGTGTCGGTCCGCGCTATTGCCCGTCGATCGAAGATAAGATCGTGCGTTTTGGCGAGCGCGACGGTCATCAGATCTTCTTGGAGCCGGAAGGCCTCGACGATGACACCATCTATCCGAATGGGATCTCGACCTCATTGCCGGCTGATATCCAGGAGGCGTTCATTCGAACAATTCCGGGATTGGAGAATGTGGCGATCCTGCAGCCCGGCTATGCCATCGAGTATGACCATGTGGATCCGCGCGAGTTGAACGCGACGCTGGCGGTGCGCAAGATGCCCGGCCTGTTCCTGGCAGGGCAGATCAACGGGACGACAGGTTACGAAGAAGCCGGCGCCCAGGGGCTGGTCGCGGGC
Organism: Ensifer sp. GW101-20A05; assembly: GCF_059424735.1. NCBI lineage: Bacteria > Pseudomonadati > Pseudomonadota > Alphaproteobacteria > Hyphomicrobiales > Rhizobiaceae > Ensifer > Ensifer sp. GW101-20A05. The sequence goes on from NZ_JBWKZT010000005.1 coordinate 84,211, forward strand.
CTGAATGCGGCGCTGCTGGCGACCGGTCGGCCCGAGGTGATCTTCAGCCGCACCAACTCCTATATCGGCGTCATGATCGACGACCTGACGTCGCGCGGCATTACCGAGCCTTACCGCATGTTTACATCTCGAGCGGAGTATCGTTTGTCGCTGCGCGCTGATAATGCCGATGCGCGACTGACGCCGTTGGCGATGGAACTCGGCTGTATTTCAGATGCGCGCCGCGACCGCTTTACCGACTGGCAAGTACAGTTCGCTGATGGACGGCAACTGTTGAAGAGCCTCTCGGTGACGCCAGCCGAAGGCAATCGTCATGGCCTGAAGCTGAACCAGGATGGCCAGCGGCGCACCGCCTTTGAAATCCTCTCCTATCTGGATCAATCGATTTCCGCCTTGGTGCCGATCTGGCCGGAGCTGTCGTCGATTGGTTCACGGGTCGTCGAGGCGCTGGAAATTGACGCCGCCTATGCGGTCTATATGGACAGGCAGGCGGCGGATATTGCAGGCATTCGCCGCGAGGAAAATCTGGTGATCCCTGAAGGCTTTGACTTTGACAGGCTGTCGGGATTGTCCAATGAGTTGAAGCAGAAGCTGAAACAGCATGCCCCGCGCAATCTGTCGCAGGTGATGAAGGTGGATGGCATGACGCCCGCCGCCGCATCGCTGATCCTTGCCTGGCTGAAGCGTCAAAACGGAAGCGCAGAACGCGAAGAAAAGGCAAGTGCACAATGAAAACGAGTCCAATCGATGTGTTGAACGGACTGCGTGTTTCACGTGAAACGAATGAACGCCTGGAGCACTTTGCCCGCCTTTTTCAGAAGTGGGCGAAGTCGATCAATCTCGTAGCGCCTTCGACGATTGAGGATCTATGGCGCCGCCATATCGTTGATAGCTTGCAGCTTGTACAGTTGTCGCCCGAGCCAAAGACCTGGGTTGATCTGGGAAGCGGCGGCGGCTTCCCGGGCATCATTACGGCGATCTATCTCTCGGAGTTCGCTGACGGCTGGGTGCATCTCGTCGAAAGCAACAACAAGAAAGCCGCATTCTTGCGAGTCGCCTTGGCCGAAACGGGCGCGCGTGGCTCCGTTCACCCGATTCGAATCGAAGAAGCCGGCAAGGTGATTCCGCACGCCGACGCGGTTTCGGCGCGGGCCTTGGCCGATTTGACGCTCTTGCTCGACTACTCTGCGCCGTGGTTGCTGGCAGATGAGCGCAAAACGGTCGCCTATTTCCACAAAGGGCGGGATTACCAGCGCGAAATCGACAAAGCCATTGGCCGCTATCAGTTCGATCTGGTAAAACATCCAAGCGTCGTCGAGCCGGACTCTGTTGTGCTCGAGATCGCAAATCTATCACGCAAGGTTCAGTGATCGGCGAGCGGAAACATGTTTGGCGCAAGAAATCGGATCATCACAATCGCAAATCAGAAAGGTGGAGTCGGTAAAACGACGACCGCCATCAATCTGGCGACTGCTCTCGCGGCAATCGGCGAACGAGTCCTCATCGTCGATCTCGATCCGCAAGGCAATGCCAGCACCGGTCTGGGTATTCAGCGGCGCGATCGGAACCTCTCATCCTATGAGCTGATGATGGGCTCGCACGGGATCAACGAGATAGCACAGCAAACCGCTGTGCCGAATCTTTCGATTGTGCCTTCGACTATGGATCTTCTCGGCGTCGAGATGGAGATTTCTCAGGAACCGGACCGGGTCTTCCGCCTGCGCAAAGCTTTGGTCAGCCCGGCGGCGATGGAGTACTCCTATGTGCTCGTCGATTGCCCGCCGTCGTTCAATCTCCTGACGATGAATGCCATGGCCGCAGCGCATTCCGTGCTGGTGCCGTTGCAGTGCGAGTTCTTCGCGCTGGAAGGTCTCAGCCAGCTGTTGGAAACTGTGGATCAGGTTCGCCGATCGGTGAATCCGTCGCTGGATATACAGGGTATCGTGCTGACGATGTTCGACTCGCGCAACAATCTCGCCCAGCAGGTCGTCAGTGATGTCCGGACCCATCTTGGCGACAAGGTCTATCACACGCTCATTCCGCGCAATGTTCGCGTTTCCGAGGCGCCGTCCTATGGCAAGCCTGCGATTCTCTATGATCTGAAATGCGCTGGAAGCCAGGCCTATCTGCAGTTGGCATCGGAAGTGATTCAGCGTGAACGCCAGCGCAAGGCTGCATAATCATTTCGGTAGCGTAATTTAAATCGGGTGACGATATGAACGACGATAGCTCGAAGAGACGGCTTGGTCGCGGACTGGCCGCGTTGATCGGCGAGATGGATCAACCGCTGCAGGCAGGTGCTTCCGCCCCTGCCCCGGTCAATCCGGACCGGCGTGTGCCGATTGAGTTCGTGTCGCGCAACCCGCGCAACCCGCGCCGGCAGTTCGACGAAGCCGAGCTTCAGGATCTCGCCAATTCGATTCGTCAGCACGGCATCGTTCAGCCCGTTGTCGCTCGCACGATCGGCGCCGACCGCTACGAGATCATCGCCGGCGAACGTCGTTGGCGGGCCGCACAGTTAGCCGGATTCACCGAGATTCCGGTCATTATCCGTGACGTCGACGATCGCACGGCGCTCGAGATCGCGATCGTCGAGAACGTTCAGCGCTCGGATCTCAACCCGCTCGACGAGGCGCTCGGCTATGAGCAGTTGATTGCCGAACACGGTTACACGCAGAACGATCTCGGCGAAATTATCGGCAAGAGCCGCAGCCACGTCGCAAACAGCCTGAGACTGCTGAAATTGCCGGAACCGGTGCGCGACATGCTGTCGGAAGGCGCGCTGTCTGCCGGGCATGCGCGAGCGCTGATTCCGACGTCGGATCCGGCGGCGCTGGCCCGCACGATCGTCTCCAAGGGGCTTTCGGTGCGTGATGCCGAGCGCATCGCCCAGAACGATATCCGCGCGCAGAACGACCCGAATTTCGGCAAGACGGCACGCCGCGACGAGAAGGATGCGGACACGCTGGCGCTTGAACGCACCCTGTCGGACAGCCTTGGCCTCGAGGTCACCGTCAATCACAAGGCTTCCGGCGGCCATCTTCGCATCGCTTACAAGACGCTCGATCAGCTCGAGGAGATCTGCCGTCTGCTCGAGCGCCGCTGAGCGCATACAAACGCCATTGTGAGAACAATCGAGAGGCGCCCCCTGCAAACAAGGGCGCGCCTTAATATATTGATTTCTCTAATCTTTCTGCGCGAACGGACCAGATTCAAAGGGATCGCCTGCAAGGACGCGGATCCATGCGTGTAAAGAGGCAATTCCAGCTAGGAAATGAAGGAAGCAAGCGAACTCAGCCGGCTGAGTTCCCCTGGGCCGAACGCATCAACGCCGTGCGGATTGCACCGCGATCGCCATGAGGTTCTGCAAGACCAGGCTTTCTTCGAGGCTGGCGCGACTGCGGCTTTGGAAGATGGTTGTCTGCAGGCGATTGAGTTCACGGCGTATCGCCGGCGCCGTCCATTGCTTCAGCGCGGCCTCGACGATCGGTTTGCGTCGGAAATGCAGACCACGCCCGAGCGTCGCAATCACTTGCCCTGCCTGTTGACGACTGGCGTCCATCTCGGCGCGCATCACGTCGAGCTGCTGGAACTGTCGCAGACAGGCCTGCAGTACCAGAAACGCCGGGGTCTTCGAGGTCGTGATCTTTTGCATCGCGTGCAGCAGGCCATCGAGATCGCCCTTGAGCACCGCATCGACCGCGTCATCGACGGAAATGGCGCTGGCATCGCCGACGATGTCGAGCACGTCCTCCTCGTCCACGGCCGTCTTCCCACGGCAGTAAAGGGCGAGCTTGCGCAGCTCGTTGCGTGACGCCAGACGGTCGCCGCCGAGAGCGTCCACCAGGCGCGCACGGGCGGCCGGCGTGATTCCCAGCTTCTCGTCGCCAAGTTCCTTATCAATCAAGGCCTGCAGGCCGCGAACGTCATCACTGTAGCAGGCGATACAGGCAACAGAGCGGGCCGTCTCGCCGATCTTGCGAAGGGCGGCACCCTTCTTCAGGTCACCGGCCTCGACGATCACATAGCTGCCTGAGGGCGGCTCGGCCGCCAAAAGCTGCATCGCGTCGACGAGTGACTTCTCGTTGGCTGCTCCCCGCACCCAGATGAGCTTCTCACCGCCAAACAGCCCGATGGAATTGACCTCGTCCAGCAGCCGGCCGGGCGATTGCGCCAGCTCGCTGACATCGAGCTTCAGGACGGAAAAGGGATCATCCAGCGGCACGCCGCAGCGCGCGGCGAGTGCGGACGCACGCTCGGATACGAGCCCGCGATCGGGCCCGTAGAGAATGAACAGCCGGTAGACCCCGACGGACTTCTGGAGGAAGGAGTCGAATTCGTGCGACTTGACTTCGCTCATCCCGACACCGGACTAGCGACTGAGGGCCGCGGCAACATCAGCCCGGATCAGCTCGGCCAATTCCTTTGCGGCGCGGTTTTCGCCATCGCGCACGGCGCGCACCTTGGCAAATTCCTGGACGGAGAAGTCGACAAGCGCGACCGCCGTGCGGTTGCCAGACTTGATCGTCTCGCCCGTTCCGATCTTCGTCAGGTTGTAGTCCGCCTTGACGACGATGCGTCCGGCGCTTGCCCGATCCACGCGGTCCTTGTTCTGATCATAGAGCACGCCCATGGCGCGGCTCGTGACGTCCAGCGACAGGTGATATTGCGGGTTTACCGGTTCGCCCTGCCCGCCCGCCACAAGGAAGATCAGCGCGTTGCGGACTTCCTGTTCGACGCGCTCGTCGGCATCGGAGATCTCGATCGCCGCCAGCGCCGTCGACGTACCGACAGGATCGGAGTAGAGCGGCCTGACCTGGCAGCCGGCGAGCGCGGTCAGCAAAAGAACACCTGCCAGCACCGGAAACGACCGGATACGGGAGCCAGCTCTATCAGACAACGACATTGACGATCCTCTGGGGCACGACGATGATTTTCTTGGGGCTGCTGCCGTTGAGCGCGGACTTGACGGCATCGAGCGCCAGGACGGCGCTTTCGATCGCACTCTGATCCGCATCGCGGGCGATTGTCAAATCGGCGCGCTTCTTGCCGTTGATCTGCACGGGAAGGGTAATTTCGTTCTCGACGACCAGCGCAGGATTGAACGTCGGCCAGCCGCGCTCCGCGATCAGCCCCTCGCCGCCGATTTCGCGCCAGCATTCCTCGGCGAGGTGCGGCGTCATCGGTGCAATCAGGCTGACCAGGATCGTCGTGGCGTCCTTTACAGCGCTCGCGAGCGCTGCGTCCGCCTTGCCGGCGGCAACCTGTGTCAGCGGTGCGGCAAGCGTGTTCACGAGCTCATAGATCCGTGCCACGGCCTTGTTGAAGGCCAGCTTGTCATAATCCGCCTCGACCGCGCGCAGCGTCTTGTGCGCGGCCTGAGAAACGGCAAGGGCCTCGCCTTCAAGCGCCGGTACGGCTTCGATCCCGCGCAGCTTTTCGGCCGCCTCGCTGATCAAGCGCCATACGCGCTGGACGAAGCGATGTGATCCTTCGACACCGGCTTCGGACCAGATGACGTCACGATCCGGCGGCGAATCGGAGAGAACGAAGAAGCGCGCGGTATCGGCGCCATAGGAAGCGATGATGTCGTCGGGATCGACGACGTTCTTCTTCGACTTCGACATCTTCTCGATCGAGCCGATGGCGATTTCCTCGCCGGTCTCGAGCAGCACGGCGCGGCGGCGTCCGTCGATTTCCTCGATGCGGATCTCGGCCGGGGTCACCCATTCGCGCTGGGCACCCTCGCCGCGGCTATAGGTTTCGTGCACGACCATGCCCTGGGTGAAGAGACCCTTGAACGGCTCGTCGAGCGCGACATGACCGGTCGCCTTCATCGCGCGGGTGAAGAAGCGCGAGTAGAGCAGGTGCAGGATCGCGTGCTCGATGCCGCCGATATATTGATCCACCGGCAGCCAATGGTTGGCGACCTTGGGGTCGGTCGGATTGTCTTCCCACGGCGCGGTGAAGCGGGTGAAGTACCAGGACGAATCGACGAAGGTGTCCATCGTGTCCGTCTCGCGCCGGGCATCCTTGCCGCAATGCGGGCAGGCAACGTGGCGCCAGGTCGGGTGACGGTCGAGCGGATTGCCCGGCTTGTCGAAGGTGACGTCCGGCGGCAGAATGACCGGCAGGTCGGCCTTCGGAACCGGCACGACGCCACAATCATCACAATGGATGACCGGAATCGGGCAGCCCCAATAGCGCTGACGCGAAATGCCCCAGTCGCGCAGGCGGAAGTTCACCTTGCGCTCGGCGCGCCGCGTGCCGTCGAGCGTTTCCTGCTCGAGCTTCGAGGCGACTGTCTCAAATGCCTCTTCCGTCGACAGGCCGTCGAGGAAGCGCGAGTTGATCATCACGCCGTCGCCGATATAGGCCTCGTCGCCGATGGCGAAGGTTGCGGCATCGCCGTCCTTCGGCATAACGACCGGAACAACCGGCAGGTCGTACTTGCGGGCGAAGTCGAGGTCGCGCTGGTCACCGGAGGGGCAGCCGAAGATGGCGCCCGTGCCGTAGTCCATCAGTACGAAATTTGCGACATAAACAGGCAGTTCCCAGCTCGGATCGAGCGGGTGCTTGGCGCGAATGCCGGTATCGATGCCCTTCTTTTCCGCCGTTTCCAGCGCGGCGAGCGAGGTGCCGGCGCGGCGGCACTCCTCGCAGAAGGCATCGACTTCCGGATTGGTCGCCGCCGCCTGCCTAGCCAGCGGATGGTCGGCAGCGATCGCCAGGAAGGAAGCGCCGAAGAGCGTGTCCGGACGGGTCGTGTAGACGGTCAGCTCGGTCGCGTCACCGGCGGTGCCTTCGACCAGTTCCCAACGCAGCGACAGGCCTTCGGAGCGGCCGATCCAGTTCTTCTGCATCAGGCGCACCTTCTCGGGCCACTGATCCAGCGTGTCGAGCGCGTCGAGCAGTTCCTGGCTGAAGTCGGTGATGCGGAAGAACCACTGCGTCAGTTCGCGCTGTTCGACCAGCGCGCCCGACCGCCAGCCGCGGCCGTCGATCACCTGCTCATTGGCGAGCACGGTGTTGTCGACCGGGTCCCAGTTGACCTTCGACTGCTTGCGGTAGACGAGGCCCTTCTCCAGGAAGTCCAGGAACAGGTGCTGCTGGCGCTGGTAGTAGGCGGGGTCGCAGGTCGCGAATTCGCGGTTCCAGTCGAGCGACAGGCCCATGACCTTGAGCTGCGCCTTCATCGAGGCGATGTTCTGGTAGGTCCAGCTTGCCGGATGCACGCCGCGTTCCATGGCAGCGTTTTCGGCCGGCATGCCGAAGGCGTCCCAGCCCATCGGGTGCAGCACGTTGAAGCCGCGGGCGCGCTTGTAGCGCGCCACCACGTCACCCATGGTGTAGTTGCGCACGTGGCCCATATGGATGCGGCCCGACGGATAGGGGAACATCTCGAGCACGTAGTACTTTTCGCGCGGATCGTCGTTCTCGGTCTGGAAGACCTCGTTCTTTTCCCATTCCTGCTGCCAACGGGGCTCGGCATCACGCGGATTGTATCGTTCGCTAGACATGTCTTTTCGATGTTCCGGAAGTTCTGCGGCGCATAGGGCGCGCCTCATGATAGTTGGGGTGACCTTCACCACGAAACCGCCTGACGGTCAAGTTTTTGAAGGGTTTGCCGCGACACTTTGGCGGATTTGCGCCCGTCATGAGGGTGGCGGTCTTGGCAAGCCGATCAACTTTGCCTAATCCGCTCGGTGAGTGGTTTGAGAAATCCGTTTCGGAGAAAAGGTCCATGGAAGTCCAAGAGCGATTGCAGGATGTCGTGAGCCGGATTCAGGCGGCAGAGAAGTCTGCTCATCGCGCCAAGGGTGCAGCCACGCTGGTCGCCGTGTCCAAAACCTTCGACGCCGATGCAATCCGGCTGGTGATTTCCGCAGGCCAGCGGGTCTTCGGAGAGAACCGGGTTCAGGAAGCGCAAGGCAAGTGGCCGGTGCTGAAGGCTGAAACGCCCAGCCTCGAACTGCACCTGATCGGCCCGCTGCAGTCGAACAAGGCGGCTGAGGCAGTCGCCCTTTTCGACGTCATCGAGACGGTCGATCGCGAGAAGATTGCCCGCGCGCTTGCCGCGGAAATGCAGAAGCAGGGCCGGAACCTCAGGCTCTACGTTCAGGTCAACACCGGGCTGGAGCCGCAGAAGGCCGGCATCCCACCGGAGGAAACGGTCGCCTTCGTCGATCTTTGCCGCCAGGAGCTGGGTCTGCAGATAGAGGGGCTGATGTGCATTCCGCCGGTCGAGGAAAATCCCGGCCCGCATTTCGCCCTGCTCGCCAAGCTGGCCGCCGCCTGCAAGCTCGAGAAGCTGTCGATGGGCATGTCCGGCGATTTCGAGACGGCGGTGCAGTTCGGCGCCACCAGCGTCCGTGTCGGTTCGGCCATTTTCGGCGCGCGATAACGCCATTTCGCCGCATTACGCTTTCGTCGGGGTTCCCCTGCCCACCCATTAGCCTATCCTTGTGCACGAGGAGGCCGGACATGTCCGGCAAATGCATAGGGAGGAACGGAAATGGCGAGTCGCTATTCCGAAGTGTACGCCGCCTGGAAGGCGGATCCGCAAGGTTTCTGGTCCGGTGCTGCCGACGCCATCGACTGGTTCGAACGCCCGCAACGCGCTTTCGATGCCGCGGGCGGCACCTATGGGCACTGGTATGCCGGTGGCTCGACGAACACCTGCTATAACTCTCTCGACCGCCACGTCGAAGCCGGGCGCGGCGAGCAGATCGCTTTCATCTATGACAGTCCGGTCACCGGCCGTGTCGAGCGCATCTCCTATGCGGCATTGCTTGCCGATGTGGCAGCACTGGCTGCCGTCTATCGGAAGCTCGGTGTCGGCAAGGGTGATCGCATCATCATCTACATGCCGATGATCCCGCAGGCGGCGGTTGCCATGCTGGCCGCCGCCCGCATCGGCGCCGTTCATTCGGTGGTCTTCGGCGGTTTTGCCGCCAACGAACTGGCGGTGCGCATCGACGATTGCCAGGCTAAGCTCGTGGTGTCCGCAAGCTGCGGCATCGAACCCGGCCGAACCGTCGCCTATAAGCCGCTGCTCGATGCAGCGCTGGAGATCGCGACCCACAAGCCGGCGCATTGCCTCGTCTTCCAACGGGAAATGGCGGAAGCGGACATGATGGAGGGACGCGACATCGATTTCGCTGTGGCGCTGGCGGCGGCGAAGCAGGAGGGTGAAGGGGTCGGATGCACGCCCGTTGCCTCAACCGATCCGCTTTACGTGCTCTATACGTCGGGCACCACCGGCCAGCCCAAGGGCGTGGTGCGCGACAATGGCGGCCACATGGTTGCGCTCAAATGGTCCATGGAGAACTTCTTCGGCGTCCAGCCGGGAGAGGTATTCTGGGCCGCCTCCGATATCGGCTGGGTCGTCGGCCACTCCTATATCGTCTATGGCCCGCTCCTGAACGGCAGCACCTCGATCCTCTTCGAGGGCAAGCCGGTCGGCACGCCCGATCCCGGAACCTATTGGCGGATCATCGCCGAGCACGGGGTCGTGGTGATGTTCACGGCGCCGACCGCTCTGCGCGCGATCCGCAAGGACGATCCCGATGCGTCCTATGTCGGCCGCTATGACCTGTCGCGCTTCCGCGCGCTGTTCCTTGCCGGTGAGCGGGCGGATCCGGATACGATCCGCTGGGCGGAGAAAGCGCTTGGGGTGCCCGTTATCGACCACTGGTGGCAGACGGAGACCGGTTGGCCCGTGGCCGGCAATCCCATGGGTCTCGGCCTGTTGCCGGTCAAGTACGGTTCTCCGGCGGTCCCACTGCCGGGGTATGATGTCCAGATTCTCGACGATGCCGGACATCCGGTCGGCCCGGGCACGCTCGGCAATGTCGTCGTAAAACTGCCGCTGCCGCCCGGCTGCCTGCCGACGCTTTGGAACGCAGACCATCGGTTCCGCGCGGCCTATCTCGAAGATTTTCCCGGCTATTACAAGACCGCCGATGCCGGCTATCTCGACGAGGATGGCTATATCTTCATCATGGCGCGCACCGACGACATCATCAACGTCGCGGGTCACCGGCTCTCGACCGGGGCAATGGAGGAGGTCTGCGCCAGCCATCCTGATGTCGCCGAATGCGCTGTCATCGGGATAGCCGATGATTTGAAGGGTCAGGTGCCAGCGGGCTTCCTCGTCATCAATTCCAATGTTTCCCGTGAAACGTCGGAGATCGAACGCGAAGTGATCAGCCTCGTGCGCGAGCGCATCGGGCCGGTGGCGGCCTTCCGCATGGCGATTTGCGTCAAGCGACTGCCGAAGACGCGGTCGGGCAAGATCCTGCGGGCTACGATCCAGAAAATTGCCGATCGCCAACCCTGGAAAATGCCGGCGACGATCGACGACCCGGTTATCCTGGACGAGATCACGTTGGCGCTGCATGGCCGGGGAATCGGCATCTAGCGACTTCCTGAGCCGGCTTATGATGTGAGCGCCACGGCGCTTGCATTAAGACCTGACGACGGTCGCGAACCAGTCGCTGAACACTGACACTGCCTTTGAGCGCGCGGTCTTGGTAATGAGAAAGTAGCTCTCGTCTTCGAGAGTGGCGATATCGGAGAGGATCACGAGGTCGCCGCTTTCGATTTCGCGCCGGAAGACCTCGACCGGACAAAGGGCCACGCCATGGCCGGCAATGACGGCCGTGGCGAGCAGGTTGAAGTCCTGGAAGATGGGACCTCGCAGGCTTTGTCCCGTCGTCACCCCTGCCCTGGCGAACCAATCGCGCCACCGCGAGGTTGTCTCGTCGTGCAGCAGATCGGCGGAAGCGATCGCCTGCACTGCCCTCAACTCACCTTTCCGTTCGATGTAACGGGGGCTCGCAACTGGCCGATTGATTCGCGAAAACAGCCGGTCTGACCGCGTCCCTTCGCTCGTATCGGCGCCGAGAGTGATGAGGATATCGCAGCCGGTTTCGCGCAATTGCTGTTCGGCCATGGCGTAGACGACCTTGACGTCGACCTCGGGATGACGGCCGAGAAATTCACCGAGTGCCGGTATCAGCCAGCGGGTGGCGATCGAGGGAATACAGGCGACGCTCACTTGCGCCTTGGCATTCAATCGCAGCAACTCCGTTTCCGCGGCGATGCGCTCGAACGCCGATGTCAGCGCCGTTGCTAGGCTTTCAGCCTCTGCTGCTAGCCGCACTCCACGTTTCTCCCGCACGAAGAGCGGGCGGCCAAACCACTCTTCCAGCAAGCGGATCTGGTGGCTGACGGCCGCATGCGTCACATGCAGTTCGTCGCCGGCGCGGGAGAAACTTGCCAAACGCGCTGCGGCTTCGAAGGCGCGCAGCATGCCGAGTGGTGGCAGCATCATCTGTAAATTTTCCTCATCAATTCCGTGAGGAATCGTCGTTTGATTGGCTTCCTATGTCAACGGATACTGAGCTCATCGTGGAAAGGGCGGAAGAATCCCGTCCGAAAACATTAGAAATCCTTACAGATGGAGAGACCCATGTTCGTGCGCAGCCTGCAGCAGATCGAAGCAACCGATCATTTCGTCGAATGGGGCAGCGGCACCAGTCATCGGCTGCTTACCGAAAGGGATGGCATGGGCTTCACCGTATGCCACACGGTGGTGCGCGCCGGCACGGTATCGCTGCTCGAATATCGCAACCATCTGGAGGCCTGCTACTGCATCGCCGGCCACGGTGAGGTCGAGGATATGCAGGGCGAGATCTTCCCGATCAACAAGGGCGATATCTACGTGCTGGACCAGCACGACAAACACTATCTGCGCGGCGGCAAGGACGAAGATCTGATCCTCGTCAGCATCTTCAATCCGCCGCTTAAAGGGACCGAGCGCCACAACCTCAACGATCCATCCGGTTCGGCCTATTGAACGTATTGAACACTGGCCAACAAAAAAGCCCGGATCGACGATCCGGGCTTTTTTCATCGAGCTGGACGGCGATCAATAGTGATCGTCTTCGTCCTCGTCCTTGCGGTCCGACTTCAGCGACTTGAGCTTGGCGAAGACGGCATCGGCGTCAATTTCCTTCTCTTCCTCGCGCTCGTAGTTGAAGCCCAGCTTTTCGGTCTCCTGAGCCGATTCCAGCGTCTGGCCGAGTTCGGCAGCCGTCGGCAGCGGACGGCCCTTGGAGGCGCGTTCGACTTCGAGGTCGAGGTCGATCTGCGAGCAGAGGCCGAGTGTCACCGGATCCATCGGCGTCAGGTTGGCGGAATTCCAGTGGGTGCGCTCGCGGATCTGCTCGATCGTCGACTTGGTGGTGCCGACGAGGCGCGAAATCTGTGCATCCTTCAACTCGGGATGGTTGCGAACCAGCCAGAGAATGGCGTTGGGGCGATCCTGGCGCTTGGAGACCGGGGTGTAGCGCGGACCTTTACGCTTCGAGTCAGGAACGCGGACCTTCGGCTCGGAAAGCTTCAGCTTGTGGTTGGGGTTTCCTTCTGCGCGAGCGATCTCGTCACGCGAAAGCTGGCCCGTGGCAATCGGGTCGAGGCCCTTGATGCCCTGCGCGGATTCACCGTCGGCGATCGCCTTTACTTCAAGCGGGTGCAGCTTGCAAAACTGCGCGATCTGGTCGAAGGACAGCGCGGTATTGTCAACGAGCCAGACGGCTGTTGCCTTGGGCATAAGCAGTTGCTGAGCCATGGATATAGTCCTTTTGTCCGCCGCGCCGGTGTCGCGGGCCGTGGAGTCTACCACTGATTTCCGGGAAATGTGGGCCTCTATACCGTCCTTGTCTCAAAATTGCAATTCTTCAGTTCCAAATGTCCTTTTGTCTAATTGCGGCAGCCATTTGACCTGCTATGTATGTCCGCGAAACGGGCTGGCCCTGGGAGTGGCGAGCCGCACTAGGAATGCGTAGGGAGGAAAATATGTCCGCCAAAATCTATCCGGTGTTGAAGTCTGCCAAGAGCCGGACGTTGCTCGACAACGCCACTTACCTGAAGTGGTACGAGGAGAGTGTTTCGGACCCGGCAAAGTTCTGGGGCAAACACGGCAAACGGATCGATTGGTTCAAGCCCTATACCAAGGTCAAGAACACCTCCTTCAAGGGCAAGGTTTCGATCAAGTGGTATGAAGACGGCCTCACCAACGTCTCCTACAACTGTATCGACCGCCACCTGAAGACGCATGGCGAGAAGACGGCAATCATCTGGGAAGGTGACAACCCCTATATCGACAAGAAGATCACCTACAACCAGCTCTACGAGCAGGTTTGTCGCCTCGCCAACGTGCTGAAGAAGCACGGCGTCAAAAAGGGCGACCGCGTCACCATCTACATGCCGATGATCCCGGAAGCGGCCTATGCGATGCTTGCCTGCGCCCGCATCGGTGCCATCCATTCGGTCGTCTTCGGCGGTTTCTCGCCGGATGCGCTTGCCGGCCGTATCGTCGACTGCGAATCCACCTTCGTCATTACCTGCGATGAGGGCGTGCGCGGCGGCAAGCCGGTACCGCTCAAGGAAAACACCGACACCGCGATCGACATCGCGGCTAAGCAGCATGTCATCGTCAACAAGGTGCTCGTGGTCCGCCGCACCGGCGGCAAGACCGCCTGGGCGCCTGGCCGCGACCTCTGGTATCACCAGGAAATCGCCACGGTGAAGCCGCATTGCGAGCCGGCGAAGATGAAGGCGGAAGATCCGCTGTTCATCCTCTATACCTCAGGCTCGACCGGCAAGCCGAAGGGCGTGCTGCACACGACCGGCGGTTACCTCGTCTATGCGTCGATGACGCATGAATATGTCTTCGACTACCGCGACGGCGAAGTCTACTGGTGCACGGCCGACGTCGGCTGGGTCACCGGCCACTCTTATATCGTCTACGGCCCGCTGGCGAATGCGGCGACGACCGTCATGTTCGAAGGTGTCCCGAATTTCCCGGATGCTGGGCGCTTCTGGGAAGTGGTCGAAAAGCACAAGGTCAACGTCTTCTACACGGCGCCGACGGCGATCCGCTCGTTGATGGGTGCCGGTGACGACTTCGTCAAGCGCTCGTCGCGCTCGTCGCTCCGCCTGCTCGGCTCGGTTGGTGAGCCGATCAACCCGGAAGCCTGGGAGTGGTACTACAACGTCGTCGGCGAGCAGAAGTCGCCGATCGTCGATACCTGGTGGCAGACGGAGACCGGTGGCATCCTGATTACGCCGCTGCCGGGCGCAACCGATCTCAAGCCCGGTTCCGCCACCCGGCCGTTCTTCGGTGTGCAGCCGCAGCTGGTCGACAATGAAGGAAACGTGCTTGAGGGCGCCGCTGACGGCAACCTCTGCATCACCGACAGCTGGCCCGGCCAGATGCGCACGATCTACGGCGATCACGCGCGCTTCGGCCAGACCTACTTCGCCACTTACAAGGGCAAGTATTTCACCGGTGACGGCTGCCGTCGCGATGAGGACGGCTATTACTGGATCACCGGTCGCGTGGACGACGTTCTCAATGTTTCCGGCCACCGTCTCGGAACGGCAGAAGTCGAATCGGCGCTGGTATCGCATCACCTCGTCTCGGAAGCGGCAGTTGTCGGCTATCCGCATCCGATCAAGGGCCAGGGCATCTACTGCTATGTTTCGCTGATGGCCGGCGAAATCGGCAATGACGATCTTCGCGCTGCTTTGGTGAAGCACGTCCGTTCGGAAATCGGACCGATCGCCACGCCGGACAAGATCCAGTTCGCACCGGGCCTGCCGAAGACCCGCTCTGGCAAGATCATGCGACGCATCCTGCGCAAGATCGCCGAAGACGATTTCGGCGCGCTCGGCGATACTTCGACGCTCGCCGATCCGGCCGTCGTCGACGACCTCATCGCCAATCGTCAGAACAAGGCCTGATCTCTTGCGGCCGCTACGAGCCCACTGGGTGTGTAGCGGCCGTTTCGACTGAAACAAATAAGGTTTGCACGTGATTTGCGGTGTCGCTGCACGCAGTGCTCTGCACCTGTGGCGATTTAGTGAGCCGGATTCAGTTCGCAGCTAAGGGGCCGGCGGCTTGCCGCCTCAAGCTTAGAAGTCGATCGCCCGACCCTTGATCTCCCAGTCGCCGTAGCGGGCAGGATCTTCACCGCCGCGTCCGCCGATCTCTGGTGGCAATTCCTTCTTCTCTTCCGCCTGACGCCGCTCTTCGGCTTCCTTCAGCGCGCGCATGGCTGCGGGCGGCAGTGGCCGTTTCGGGCGATCGGGAGCGTTGTCATTGTCGTTCTGCATCTGAACGGTATCCGGATTCGAGCATCAATATTGAAGAACGGGGCATTTGCACCCATCATATAGGATGCCGTTCACACAACGGGAACCCTGATTCACGTGAAACATCGACGATCCGGAGACTTAGATGAACCTTGTCCGCACCGCCATGCTGCTTGCAGTCATGACCGCCCTGTTCATGGCGGTGGGCTTCGTCATCGGCGGACGCGGCGGCATGATGATCGCCTTCGTCATGGCCGCGGGCATGAACTTCTTCTCGTACTGGAACTCCGACAAGATGGTGCTGCGCATATATCGCGCCCAGGAAGTCGATGAGCGCTGTGCGCCGGAGTACTACGGCATCGTGCGTGACCTTGCCCGGAATGCCGGTCTGCCGATGCCGCGCGTCTATGTGATCGACAGCCCCCAGCCGAATGCCTTCGCCACCGGTCGCAATCCCGAAAATGCCGCGGTTGCCGCCTCCACCGGCCTGCTGCATGCGCTGAACTATGATGAAGTGGCGGGCGTCATGGCGCACGAACTGGCGCACGTGCAGAACCGTGATACGCTCACGATGACGCTGACGGCGACGCTTGCCGGCGCGATCTCGATGCTCGGCAACTTTGCCTTCTTCTTCGGCGGCAACCGTGAAAACAACAATCCGCTCGGTTTCATCGGCACGCTGGTCGCCATGATCGTGGCGCCGATGGCGGCGATGCTGGTGCAGATGGCGATCAGCCGTACCCGTGAATACTCGGCTGACCGGCGCGGCGCCGAGATCTGCGGCAAGCCCATGGCGCTGGCCTCGGCGCTGCAGAAGATTGCCGGTGCGGCGCAGCAGATTCACAATGACGACGCCGAACGCAATCCGGCGACGGCGCATATGTTCATCATCAACCCGCTCTCCGGCGAGCGGATGGACAACCTGTTCTCGACCCATCCGAACACCGAAAACCGGATTGCGGCCCTGCAGCAGATGGCCCAGGAAATGTCTTCGGTCTCGACGCCGCCGGTTCGGGCTGATAATCCGGTGCGCAAATCGCGCTCTGTACCCTCTACCGGTTGGGGTCGCGGTGGTTCCGAACCACCCAAAGGTCCCTGGTCCTGATGTCCACAGATAACAAGAACGATTCACTCCCGAAACGATCGCACCGAAACGGCGCCGCAGCGAAATCGAAAAAACCCGCCGATGCGCCTCGCGGCCCGGAAAAACCGGGGCTGAGAGCACGTCAGGCCGCCGCCAAGATTCTCGGCGCGGTGATCGACCGCAAGACGTCGCTCGACGGCATGCTCGACAGCGAGCACGGCAATCCGGCCTATCGCGAACTCAGTGAGGCCGACCGTGCTCTGGTGCGGGCGATCCTGAACTCAGGGCTTCGCCATCTCCCGCGCATCCAGGCCGCCATCAATTCGCTGTTGCAGACGCCTTTGCCGGAGGGCGCGCGCGCGCTCGATCACGTACTTGCCGTCGCGGCAGCGCAGATCCTCTATCTCGATGTGCCTGATCATTCCGCCGTCGACCTCGCCGTTGAGCAGGCGCAGGCGGATCCGCGCAATCGGCGTTTCGCCAATCTCGTGAATGCGGTTCTTCGGCGCCTGTCACGTGAAAAGGATGCCATTCTCGAAGGTATGCGTGATGTCCCGGCGATGCCGGATTGGTTCTTCGAGCGCCTGGTCGCCCGCTATGGCGCTGGACCAGCCCAACAGATCGCGGAAGCGCAGCTGACGCCGGCGGCAATCGATTTGTCGGTCAAGTCTGAGCCCGCAGCTTGGGCCGAGCGTCTTGGTGGCATCGTCTTGCCGACCGGTTCGGTCCGTCTCGGCGCATTTTCCGGCTCCATCCCTTCCTTAGCCGGATTCGACGATGGCGCATGGTGGGTTCAGGATGCTGCAGCGTCGATACCGGCGCGGCTGTTCGGCGACCTCAGCGGCAAGCGGGTCGTCGATCTCTGTGCCGCACCGGGCGGCAAGACCGCACAGCTCATCCTCGCCGGCGCCGAAGTGACGGCGCTTGATCAGTCCGGCAGCCGTTTGCGTCGGCTGAAGGGCAATCTGAAGCGGCTTGGCCTGGAGGCGGAGACGAAGGAAGTTAACATGGCCGACTTCCAGCCGGAAATGCTGTTCGATGCGGCCCTGCTCGATGCACCCTGCTCTTCCACCGGCACGACACGTCGTCACCCCGACGTGCTGTGGACCAAGGGGCCGGAGGATATCGCAAAGCTCGCCACCTTGCAGGAGCGGCTGCTCCGCCATGCGCTCACCGTCGTCAAGCCCGGTGGCATCGTCGTCTTTTCCAATTGCTCTCTCGATCCGCTCGAAGGCGAAGAGGTTGTTGAGCGAGTGATCGGTTCCGGTGCTGCCTATGAACGGGTTGCGATTTCGGCTGCGGACTGGCCGGGGCTGGAGGACGCAATCACGCCGCTCGGCGAAATGCGCACCACGCCGGCGATGTTCCCGCTCGACGCGCCCTTTGCCAGTGGTCTCGACGGCTTCTACGCGGCGGTGATTCGCCGCAAATAGCAGCGCCAACCGAAGTTGAGTCGGTCAAAATGGGGCTCAAGGCCCTGTTTTGCCGCGTCATTTGACGCTATCGCGCCAGAGGCCTATCAAAGACGACAATATTGATAAAAGTTTAACGGTCTCTCTGACACCATGCGGCGGCTGGCGCGAGACCATCGCCCGTTCAGATGTCTTGAGCGGTCGTGCCAGAAATGAGGAAACCGGCGGCCTTGATGTTGTTTTCCGGCAGGCGGAGGCTTTCTTACCTGTATGTGCGTGAAGGTTGGCGCCGGGTGTCGCGCCGGCTGTCGATCGGTCGCGTCTCCACTTTGCGTTTTACTGGCTCGACGCCCAACCGCCTGATCGTCGCGCCGACCGATCTTAGAGCCGTCGATCCCTTTGTTGCCGAAGAAATTCTCGCCGGCCGTTTCCCGCTTGCCGGCCGCGTTGTCGATACGGAAGGCGAGTCGCCGTTCGAGATCGACCTGCCGTCGCGCGAGTTCGCGGCGCGTCTCCACTCCTTCGGCTGGCTGAGGCACCTGCGTGCGATCCGCGAGGATGCCGGCTATGTGCGTTTGCGCCAGATCGTCGACGACTGGATCGCCACCCACGGCCGCGATCTCGGCGGCATTGCCTGGGATCCGGATATCATCGCCCAGCGTATCATTGCCTGGCTTTCCCACTCGCCCGTTGTTTTGCGCAATGCGGAGCATGGTTTCTATCGCCGTTTCCTGAAGAGTCTGGCGCTTCAGGTGCGCTACCTGCGCCACATCGCAGAGACGGTGCGCGATGGCGAGGCGAGGCTTCGGGTGCGGCTTGCGCTTGCCATGGCGTCGGTCGCCATGCCAGCTTCGCCGAGCGCCATTCGCAAAGCCTCGCGCCATCTCGACCTCGAACTCGATCGCCAGATCCTGCCGGATGGCAGCCATTGCTCGCGCAGCCCGCGGGCCGGGCTCGAATTGCTGCTCGATCTGCTGCCGCTTCGGCAGACCTACGTCAATCTCGGCCATGACGTGCCGTCGCGGCTGATCCCCTGCATCGACCGCATGTATCCGGCCCTGCGCTTTTTCCGCCATCAGGGCGGCGAGCTCGCGCTGTTCAACGGCGCGACGTCGGTCCTGGCGCACGAACTGGCCTCGGTGCTGCGTTATGACGAGACCGCAGGCGAACCGTTCCGTTCGCTGCCCCATGCGCATTACGAGCGTCTGGCGATCGAGAACACGGTCGTCATCATGGATACCGGCCGGCCGCTTTCCGTCGATCTCTCGCGCAGCGCCCATGCCGGCTGCCTGTCCTTCGAAATGTCGTCGGGCAAGACGCGCTTCGTCGTCAATTCCGGTGCCCCGAAATTTGCCGGCGACCGTTTCCGGCAGATGTCGCGCACGACCGCAGCGCATTCCACTGTCACCGTCAACGACACGTCCTCTTCGCGCTTCTCGCACTCCCGTTTCCTGGGGCCGATCATGACGACAGGCGTTTCGAAGGTAACGGTGGCACGGAAAGACGAGCCTGGCGGGCTGGAGTCGGTGACGGCAAGTCATGACGGTTATCTTGCGGCCTTCGACCTGGTCCACGAACGCGACATCGGCGTCCTGAACGGCGGCCGCATGATCCGTGGCCGCGACCGGCTGTCGCGGGCCGATGGCAGTGATCCGGACGACGGCAATACGGCAACGGCTGTCGCGCGTTTCCACATTCATCCGGCCGTGGGCATCCGCCAGAATAATGCGCGCGAGATCTTTCTGACCGCGCCGGATGGCGAAATCTGGCTCTTTGCCTGCCAGGACGGAGAGCTTGCGGTGGAGGAGGACATCTTCTTTGCCGATCCTTCGGGCATCCGCGCGTCGTCGCAACTGACCGTAACCTTCGCCGTCGCCCGTCAGCCGGAGATCCAGTGGACCTTCTCGCGCGTGAACTGAGGTGCTTATTTTAGCGCTACCGTCTCGTGGAGGTTCCTTCTCCAGACAAGCTATGCTAACGGGCAGCCATCCCAACCGCCGGAGCTTCCTCCCGGGCGTCCGGCGCCGCCAAAGGAGCATGGTGATGGCTGTCGCCTCGAAGAAAATCCCCGCCCCGAACGAGGTTACGGTCCGCACCGCCCTCCTCTCCGTGTCCGATAAAGCAGGCGTCGTCGATCTGGCGCGCGCTCTTCATGAAAAGGGCATCCGGCTCGTATCGACCGGCGGCACGCACAAGGCGCTCTCGGAGGCCGGCCTGCCGGTGAGCGACGTTTCCGAACTGACCGGCTTTCCTGAAGTCATGGATGGCCGCGTGAAGACGCTGCATCCGGGCGTGCACGGCGGCTTGCTCGCGATCCGCGACGATGCCGATCACGTCGCCGCGATGTCGACGCACGGCATCACCGCGATCGACCTTGCGATCATCAACCTCTATCCCTTCGAAGAAGTCCGCGCCCAGGGCGGCGACTATCCGACCACAGTCGAAAACATCGACATCGGCGGCCCGGCAATGATCCGCGCCTCGGCCAAGAACCATGCCTATGTGACGATCGTCACCGATCCGGCCGACTATCCGGTTCTTTTGGAAGAGCTTGCTGCCGGCAAGACGACCTATGCCTTCCGCCAGAAGATGGCGGCCAAGGCCTATGCCCGCACCGCGGCTTACGATGCAGCCATCTCCAACTGGTTCGCCGAGGCGCTCGATACGCCGATGCCGCGCCACCGGGTGATCGGCGGCGTGCTCAAGGAAGAGATGCGCTACGGCGAGAACCCGCATCAGAAGGCGGGCTTTTATCTCACCGGCGAGAACCGCCCGGGTGTCGCCACCGCGACGCTGCTTCAGGGCAAGCAGCTCTCCTACAACAACATCAACGACACGGATGCGGCCTTCGAACTGGTCGCCGAATTCCTGCCGGAGAAGGCGCCGGCCTGTGCCATCATCAAGCACGCCAATCCTTGCGGCGTTGCAACGGCACCGACGCTGACGGAAGCCTATCGCCGGGCGCTTGCCTGCGATTCCACGTCGGCGTTCGGCGGCATCATCGCGCTCAACCAGGAACTCGATGCGGAAACGGCGGAAGAAATCGTCAAGCTCTTCACCGAAGTGATCATCGCGCCTTCCGTCAGCGATGCTGCCAAGGCGGTCATCGCCCGCAAGCCAAACCTTCGCCTGCTTTCGACCGGTGGCCTGCCGGACCCGCGCATTCCCGGCCTTGCGGCCAAGACCGTCTCAGGCGGTCTGCTGGTGCAGACGCGCGACAACGGCATGGTCGAAGATCTCGAGCTCAAGGTCGTGACCAAGCGCGCGCCGACGGCCCAGGAACTCGAGGACATGAAGTTCGCCTTCAAGGTGGCGAAACACGTCAAGTCGAACGCGATCGTCTATGCCAAGGACGGCCAGACCGCCGGCATCGGCGCTGGCCAGATGAGCCGCGTCGATTCCGCCCGCATCGCTGCGATCAAGGCCGAGGAAGCGGCCAAGGCGCTCGGTCTCGCGACGCCGCTCACCAAGGGCTCCGCCGTCGCCTCCGAAGCCTTCCTGCCCTTTGCTGACGGTCTGCTCTCGGCGATTGCCGCAGGTGCCACCGCCGTCATCCAGCCGGGCGGCTCGATGCGTGACGAAGAGGTGATTGCCGCTGCCAACGAGCACGGCGTTGCCATGGTCTTCACCGGTATGCGCCACTTCCGCCACTAAGGCGCGTGAACGACAAGTCAGAGGCCGTCGCGTCCGAAGGATGCGGCGGTTTTTTTGCGCCCGTCGTCAGCCGGATAGGGCGTGCGCAGGAGGATCAACAGGCCAACGACCAGAAACGCGATGAGGGCCATCATGCCGATGCGGGCCGAACCGGTGGCAAGCGTGATCGTCGCGACCGAGGCAGGGGCAAGGAACGACGTGGCGCGGCCGGAAAGCGCATAGAGACCGAAGTAGCGCCCGGCCTCGTCCAGGCTGACGCTGCGGGCAAGATATGAACGCGACGAGGCCTGAACCGGGCCGAAGGCTATGCCAACCAAGAGGCCATAGAGGATGTAGGCCTTCTCAGCCGCCGTGCCGAACAGGCCCCCGGTATCCTCCGTCGACAGCGGCATGAGACCGAACAGGGTGAAGCCCGGGCCGGTCGAGACGATGCCGATCGTTGCCAATGTCAGGCAGATCAGGCTGGCAGTGACGATGACCTTGGAGCCGAGCCGCGTATCAAGCCTGCTTGCATAGAGGCAGCCGCCGATGGCGACGACGTTCAAGATGATGCCGTAGATGCCGAGTTCCAGCGTCCGCCAGCCAAACATTGCGGCGGCGAAGGTGCCGCCAAGCGCCAGAAGGCCGTTGACGCCATCCTGGAAGATCATGCGCGCGATGAGGAAGCGCAGAATGCCCGTTCTTTCCTTGAGTTCGCCGAGCGTGCCCTTCAATTCCCGAAGGCCGGTGACGGTTGCCTTGCCAAGCGACATGGTCGCCTTAGTCGCATCCGGGGTGAACAGGAACATCGGCAGGATGAAGACGAGGTACCAAAGCGCCGAGATCGGGCCGGTGATGCGCGCATCCTCTCCCTTGGCAGGATCGAGACCAAACAACGGATCGATGCCGGCTGCCGTCTTGCCGGTCTCGGGGCTGCCGGCAAGGAGTGCCACGACGGCGATCAGCACGATCATGCCGCCGAGATAGCCAAGCCCCCAGGCGATATTCGAGATGCGGCCGACGTCCTTCTCCGGAACGAGGCGCGGCATCATCGAATCGTTGAAGACGATCGAGAACTCGGCCGCGATGCTTGCGAGGATCATGAAGATCGCCGGGTAGAGGATGGGCGAGCCGGGTGCCGCGAACCAGAGCATGGCGAGTGATGCGATCTTGATGACCGCAAAGAAGGCGATCCAGGGTTTGCGCGGCCCCGTCGCATCGGCGATCGAGCCAAGTACCGGTGAAAGCACGGCGATAATGATGCCGGAAACCGTCAGCGTATAGCCCCACATCGCCTGGCCGACGGCGTGATCCTCCGTCAGGCGCGAGACGAAGTAGGGGCCGAAGATGAAGGTGGTGATGACCGTGAAGAAGGGTTGCGCCGCCCAGTCGAACAGCATCCAGCCAGCGATGCCCGCGCGCGACGCCCGCGGTTGTTCCTCAGTCCTCTCGGCCGAAATCTGCAAGGTCCCCTCCCGAAACGACTGCGCCGCGCGTCCTCTCGAACGCGCGGCGCAGCCTATCTTCAATCCCACCGATTCCAAAAGGTCCAGAGCAGGATGCGGACGAAAAAACTGCCCGCATCTGCGTTTGTCCCGTTCAGGCGGGCCGGTTCCATCCAACCCGCGCCGATCGGTACGGGATAAAATGCCTTACTTCGCCCTACCGCGTGCGAGGTCATTGAGGAGACCTGCAGCAACGGTGATCTTGGCGAGCGTCGTTTCGCCCTTCTCGGTCAGGAGCCGCAGCTGGCCGGTCGCCTGGGCGACTCGGACGCGTTCGCTCTCTTCCCAGGCGGCTACCGGATTGCGGTCCTTCTTCTGCTCGCGCAGCGCTGCCGCGGTGATATCCCGCCGCGCTGCGGCGATATCGGATACGGCCCGCGACAGAGCCATTGCCTCGAACTGCTCCGTTGCCGGAACACGATCGGACGCCGCAAGCAGGCGGTTGATCCGAAGCGTGTCGGTGACGGCGAAGTAGCCCTGGGCCGTGCGGCTCAGCGTTTCGCCGGTTTCAGCGGCAATCTGCATGATCTCGGGCACGAGCGTCATCAACGCCAGTTCCGAAATCTCCTCGGCGAGCTTGGCGGGTACCCCGCCCTCGACGAAGGCAGCCGTCTTCAACCGGGCCTCTTCGGCGCTCTCGCCGGAGACGGCGGTCCGCATGGTAGCGCGCAGCTTCTGCAGGCCGTCGCCGAGACGCGATACGGCTTCGGAGACCGAGCCGGTCGCCGCGTGGGTACGCAACGCCCGCTCGGTGACGAGTGTGAAGATGCGACCGACTTCCTGGTAGAGGATGTTCTGCAGGCCGCCGCCGATCTTGTTGTCGAGTGCGTCGATCTCGTCATAGATCCGCGGCAGGTCGAAGCCGTCGAGCGCCAGCACAGCGGCCTTGACGACGTCGGCCGAGAGGAAGCCGGTGGCATCCGTCAGCGTCGAGACGAAGGCCGGGCCACCGCGGTTGATGACTTCGTTGGCGAGGATCGTCGCGATGATTTCGCGGCGCAGGCGATGGCCGTGAATGTCGCCGGCATAGGTCTTGCGCATCTTGCCCGGGAAGTAGCGCTCCAGCGTTGCCGTGAAGTACGGATCGTCGGGCAGTTCGCTCGCAATCAGTTCATCGAAGAGAACGAGCTTGGAGTAGGAAAGCAACACGCCGATTTCCGCGCGGGTCAACGGCTTGCCTGCCTGGTAGCGCTCGGTCATCGCCTGGTCGGTCGGCAGCGTCTCGACCTTGCGGTTGAGATGGCCGTCGGCCTCGAGGCGCGTCATGAGCCGGCCAAGCGTCGTGCGGTTGCCGAGCCCTTGCATCGCGGTCAGCGAGATCGCCAGCGATTGCTCGTAGTTGTTGCGCAGCACCAGATGGCCCACTTCCTCGGTCATCGAGGCGAGCAGCGTATTGCGCTTCGGGCGGGTCAGGCGACCATCGCGCATGGCCGAAGCAAGCGCGATCTTGATGTTGACCTCGACGTCGGAGGAGTTGACGCCGGCCGAGTTGTCGATGGCGTCCGAGTTGCAGCGGCCGCCATTGAGGCCGAAGCCGATGCGGCCCTTCTGGGTAACGCCCAGGTTAGCGCCCTCGCCGATGACGCGGGCGCGGACCTCTTCGGCCGTCACACGGATGGCATCGTTGGCGCGGTCGCCGACTTCCGCATCCGTTTCGTTGCTGCCGCGGATGTAGGTGCCGATGCCGCCGAACCATAGCAGATCGACCTGGTTCTTCAGGATCGCATTCATTATCTCGAAGGGCGTTGCCTTCTGCTTGTCGAGGCCGATGGCGGCCATCGCCTGAGGCGTGAGCGTCACCGACTTTTCGGCACGCGAGATGATCATCGCGCCCTCGGACAGCGTCTTGCGGTCATAGTCCTGCCAGCTCGAACGCGGCAGAGCGAACATGCGCGTGCGCTCGGCGAACGAGGCATCGATATCCGGCGACGGATCGATGAAGATGTCGCGGTGGTCGAAGGCCGCGATCAGGCGGATCTTCTCCGAGAGCAGCATGCCGTTGCCGAAGACGTCACCGGACATGTCGCCGACGCCGGCAACGGTGAAGGGCGTCGTCTGGATGTCGATGTCCATCTCGCGGAAGTGCCGCTTGACGGTCTCCCAGGCGCCGCGGGCGGTGATGCCCATCTTCTTGTGGTCGTAGCCGGCGGAGCCGCCCGAGGCGAAGGCGTCGTCAAGCCAGAAGCCCGCTTCCTGCGCCAGGCCGTTGGCCGTGTCGGAGAAGGTCGCAGTGCCCTTGTCGGCGGCAACGACGAAATAGGGGTCGTCACCATCGCGGCGCAGCGTATCGGCGGGCGGCACGATATCCTGGCCGACGATGTTGTCAGTCACCGAAAGCAGAGTGCGGATGTAGGTCTTGTAGGCTTCGGTACCGGCCCTGAAGACCTCGTCACGGGTGCCGCCGACGGGGAGTTGCTTCGGATAGAAGCCGCCCTTGGCGCCAACCGGTACGATGACGGCGTTCTTGACCTGCTGCGCCTTGACGAGGCCAAGCACTTCCGTGCGGTAGTCCTGGGCGCGGTCCGACCAGCGCAGGCCGCCACGGGCGACCTTGCCGAAGCGCAGGTGCACGCCCTCGACCTCGGTGCCGTAGACGAAGATTTCGCGGAACGGACGCGGTTCCGGCAGGCCGTCGAGCTGCTTCGGGTCAAGCTTGAAGGCGAGAACCGCGCGCGGCTTGCCGTCGGCGCCATGCTGGAAGTAGTTGGTCCGGAGCGTCGCTTCGATCGCGTTGACGTAGCGGCGCAGGATGCGATCCTCGTCGAGGCTCGGAACGGCAGACAGCGCGTCCTCGATCGCGGAAAGCAGGGCGCTGCACTTCTTTGCACGCGGCTTTTCCTCGAGCTTCGGATCCATCCGGGTCACGAACAGCTTGAAGATATCGGCTGCGATCGCCGGATACTTGTTCAGCGTGTCGGCGATATAGCCCTGCGAATAGGTGATGCCGGCCTGGCGCAGATAGCGGGAATAGGCGCGCAGCACCGTGACTTCGCGGGCATTGAGGCCCGCAAGCAGGATCAGCCGGTTGAAGTTGTCGTCCTCGATCGTGCCGTTCCAGGCGGCGAGGAAGGCTTCCTCCAGCGCCGCACCCGACTTTTCGAGATTGAGCGCAAGGCCGTCGCGATGGATCAGCTCCATGTCGTGCAGCACGACGCGGTGCTTGTCCTCGCCGTGCCTGCCGACATTGAGGTCGTAGGTCTGTTCGCTGATGACCCGGAAGCCGAGGTTTTCCAGCAGCGGCACGCGGCGCGACAGCGACACGGGCTCGCCGGCATGGAAGATCTTCAGCTCGGCCGTGTCAGGACGGTTGACCGGGCGGTTATAGTTGTAGAACGAGATCCGGATCGGATCTTCCGCCTTGCAGGCGGCAATGTCTGCAAGGTCGGCATAGGCTTCCGCCGGCGTGAAGAACGACTGGTAGGCGCCGTCGACATCAAGCTCGATGCCGTCCTTACGGGCGAGAAGGTCGAACCGATCGATCCAGCGCGTGACGATGCCGCGAACGGCCTCTTCAAGCTTGGCCTGCGGAATGCGCGGGGTCTTGCCGCTGGTGCGGCCTATGATGAAGTGGACGCGCGCCAGACCGCCTTCGGGGAAGGCCGGGTAATAGGCCGAAACGCGGCCGTCATAGGCGGTCTTCAGGTAGTCGCCGATCTTTTCGCGTACGTCGGAATCATATTGTTCGCGCGGCACGAAGACGATGACCGAGACAAAGCGGTCGAAATGGTCGATGCGCGGCAGGACGCGGATGCGCGGCCGGTCGCCCAACTCGTTGATCTGTTCGCAGAAGGCGGCGAGCAGACCGACATCGATCTGGAAGAGGTCGTCGCGCGGATAGGATTCGAGCGTGTTGTCCAGCATCTTGCCGGAGTGGCTCTGCGGGTCGTAGCCGAAATGGTCGACGATCTTCTCGATCTTGTGGCGCAGCAACGGGATTTCAGCCGCCTGGCGGGTATAGGCCGAGGAAGTGAACAGGCCGACAATGCGCAACTCGCCGGCGACATTGCCGTCGGCATCGAAGCGCTTGATGCCGATATAGTCCATATAGGCGCGGCGATGGACGACCGATTTCACGTTGGCCTTGGTGACGATCAGGAAATCGGGGCCGTCGAGGAAGGCGAGGATTTCCGGCGTGGTCAGTACTGCGTCCTTGCCCTGGCGCAGAACGCGCACGTCGGGGTTGGAGAGGATGCCGAGGCCCCTGCCCTTGCCGCGCTCGACCGTCGCCTTTCCGCCCTTGCCCGAGTAGGTATACTCGCGCATGCCGATAAAGGTGAAGTTGTTGTCGCGCAGCCAGCGAAGGAAGGCGAGCGCCTCATCACGGTCGCTTTTCTTGCGCGAGGCGTTGTAGGCCTCGAGTTCCTGCACGGCCTGGTCGAGCAGCGCCGTCATCGCCGGCCAGTCGTGTACCGTCTGGTGTACCTGCTCCAGCACGTCGCGGATGCGGTTGCTGAGCTGCTCGGCTTCGACGGGCGCCAGCTTCGTCAAGTGGATCTGGATGTGGCTGACGCGGTGCGCCGGATCGCTTGCCTCTTCCGGATCGAAGAGTTTTACCGGCTTGCCCGGTTCCTTGACCAGGATGGGATGGATCGCAAGGTGGATATCGCGGTGCGTGCTGGTGATTTCCCCCATGACCGAATCATAGAGGAACGGCATGTTGTGTTCGGTGATCGCGATGATCGAAACCTCGGTGCCACCCGGCGCGACGCCGGCGACGGTTTCGACCGAAACTTGCGGCTTGCCGCCATCCCAGCGGGCGAGTTCACGATGCGCATGGGCTGCAATCAGCGCCAGCATGTCCGCCGAATAAAGATCGAGGTCATCGTTGCTGGCCCCACCGAAGAGGCTCTCCGGCGCCAGCGCGTCGACGCCCAGTTTGATGGCGGCCGCCTTTGCTGCGTCGATGTGTCTGTCCCGCTTCGGATTGTATTTCACGCCCATGAAGTCTCTCCCACTCATGATAGGCCAAACCCTATCAGAACCATGGCTAATGGCGACCGCTATTTACGCCGATTTCGGCAAAATCGAGCCGAAAATTGGAGAATTTCACGTGAAAACAGCTTAAATCCATTTAAATCGAAGGCAATTTCGCGAAAATTGCTCGAAAATCGATGAAAAAGCACGAAAACGCCGGCGGCTTCCACCGGACCTATCTGCCATCGCCTGTTGACAGGGCGGTGACAGTCGGGTGATCAGAGTTTGTAGACCGAAGGATTGGACTCGTCGATGCCCGAAATGCCCTCCCTGCCCGGCGCCGTCATCGTCATCTCGAGCCATGTCGTGCGTGGCAAGGTCGGCAACCGGGCCGCGGTGTTCGCGTTGGAGACGCTGGGGCATCCGGTCTGGGCACTGCCGACGGTCATTCTTCCCTGGCATCCCGGACACGGGCGCTCGACCCGCGTCACCATTTCAGACGCGGATTTCCAGTCGATGATCGACGATCTCATTGCCGCGCCCTGGGTCGGGGAGGTGCGCGCCGTGCTTTCGGGCTATCTCGGATCGCCCGGTCAGGCCGAAGGCGTTGTGCGGTTGGTGACGACTCTCAGGGAACGTAATCCCAAGCTGATCTACGCCTGCGATCCCGTCATTGGCGACGCCGGCGGGCTCTATGTTCCGGAGGCGACCGCGACGGCCATCCGCGACCAGCTGCTGCCGCTCGCCAACCTGGCGACGCCGAACCGCTTCGAGCTCGCCTGGCTCGCCGGCGCGACGCTGGAGACCAATACGGCGATCCTCGATGCCGCCCTCGGCCTCGGTCCGGCCCGCGTGCTGGTGACCTCAGCGGTGCCGATGATGAGCGGCGGTACCGGCAATCTCTTCCTTTCGGGCAATCACGCGCTGCTCGCCGAACATCGGCTCGTCGAGAACCCGCCGAATGGCACCGGAGACTTGCTGACTGCCCTGTTTCTCGCGCGGCTTCTCGAAGGACTATCGGAAGAGCGCGCATTGCAGATGGCGACCGCAAGCGTGTTCGAGATCATCGCGCGGAGCGTCAAACGCGGTGCCGACGAGTTGACGATCGAGCAGGACGCTTCGAGCCTTTCGACGCCGATGGCGATGGTGCAGATGCGCCGCCTGGTGCATCCGAATCAGATGCGGCGCAAATAGAAGAAACTGTTCATGGGCAGCAGCCCTTGTCGCATCGTGGATTGAACTTTAGGTCATGATGATATTCATGGCGGGGCGTGATGCGGGCGGAAGTCCGCTCATCCCGCTCGAAGCAGCAGCGGAGTAATCGATGGACAAGCAGCAACAGCGTTTTCCGGACCACCTTCTGAACGGCTACCACAACTTCATGAATGGCCGCTTCAGCGAACAGCAGAAGCGCTACAAGGTGCTGGCGGAAACCGGCCAGAAGCCGAGGACGATGGTTGTTGCCTGTTGCGATTCGCGGGCGGCGCCGGAAACGATCTTCGACAGCGGGCCGGGTGAACTCTTCGTCGTGCGCAACGTCGCCAATCTCATGCCGCCCTATGAGCCGGACGGCCATTACCATTCGACGTCGGCCGCGCTTGAGTTCGCCGTGCAGTCGCTCCGCGTCAGCGACATCGTCGTGATGGGGCATGGCCGCTGCGGCGGTATCAAGGCGGTGCTCGATCCTGATGCCGAGCCCTTGTCGCCGGGCGATTTCATCGGTCGCTGGATGAACCTCCTGAAGCCGGCCGCCGAGCAGATCCAAAGCAACGACGTCATGACCCAGGCGGAGCGGCAGCGTGCGCTCGAGCGGGTCTCGATCCGCAACTCGCTTGCCAACCTGCGCACCTTCCCTTGTGTTCAGATCCTCGAAGCCAAGGGCAAGCTGCATCTGCACGGCGCCTGGTTCGACATCTCGACCGGCGAGCTTTGGATCATGGATCCCGCGACCGGCGACTTCTCCCGCCCGGGCATGTAACCAGCAAAAAAGCCCGAATCGACGATCCGGGCTTTGCAATCTTCCGAAAGGCATCGTGCATCCGGAGAGATGCGCGAATTGGGTTCGATCAGAGGCCGTCGATCTCGGCGCCGATGATGGCGATTGCCTGCTGGTAGACGGTTGCCGCGTTCCAGCCCTGGATCGCGCCGAAATTCGCCTGGCCTTGTTGATAGCCGGCACCCGGCTGCCAGCCGTGACCGCGCAGGAAGTTGGCGGTCGAGGCCAGCGCGTCGGCCTTGGAGCGAACCATGTCGATGTGGCCGTTGCCGTCGCCATCGACGCCGTATTTCAGGACGTTGGCCGGCAGGAACTGGGTCTGCCCTATCTCGCCGTGGGCCGCACCGCGCGCATCGGGGCTCAGGTCACCGCGCTGTACAAGCTGCAGGGCGGCATAGAGCTGGTCGGTGAAATAGTCCGAGCGGCGGCAGTCATAGGCGAGCGTCGAAACCGCCGAGAGCGTATGCTCTTTGCCCATGAAGCCGCCAAAGCCTGTTTCCATGCCCCAGATAGCGATCAGCGGGCCGGCGGGCACGCCGAAGCGGCGTTCAATGCTGGTGAAGAGCGCCGCATTCTGCTGCTTCATCTTCTTGCCGCGGGAAATGATCGTCTGACCGCCGCGCTTCTGCATGAACTGGTCGAGCGACAGCTTGAAGCTCTTCTGGCCGCGGTCGGCGCGGATCGTCGCCTTGTTGTAGGAGACGCTGGAAAGGGCGCGGTCGAGCACCGCAGGGCTGATGCCGCTGCCTGAGGCTTCCTGCTTGAAATTCTGCACCCAGGCAGCAAATCCGCTTCCGTCGTTGCCGCATTGGGCGGCGGAGGCCACCGCCGGAAAAACTACAGTCGAAACCAGGGCAGCAAGCCCCACCGCTACGCACTTTGCCCTGTGCATGAAATACCCCGTCATAGCCCGAATCTCATTGCTTTCAAAAATGCCAGCCTTGGCCGGCCATGTCACCTGCCGGAAGCGGCGGTAACTTTTTCGTGGTTTCACGTGAAGCCGGGGCGAAACGACCCGCGATTGTGAAACAGGAAACCCGCCAAGCCCGGATGGGCTCGGCGGGAACGAATTGCTCAATTGCCGTTTCAGGCGGCCTGCTTACGCGGCTTGATGAGACCGCGGTTGACCAGGAGCTCGGCAATCTGGATCGCGTTGAGTGCCGCACCCTTGCGCAGGTTGTCGGAAACGACCCAGATGTTGAGACCGTTTTCGACGGTTGCGTCCTCGCGGATGCGCGAGATGTAGGTCGCATCTTCGCCGGCGCATTCGTAAGGCGTGACGTAGCCACCGTTTTCGTGCTTGTCGACGACCAGGCAACCCGGTGCTTCGCGCAGGATGTCGCGGGCCTCGTCTGCGGTGATCTCGTTCTCGAACTCGATGTTGACCGATTCCGAATGGCCGATGAAGACGGGAACGCGCACAGCCGTGCAGGTCACCTTGATCTTCGGATCGAGCATCTTCTTGGTTTCGGCCAGGACCTTCCACTCTTCCTTCGTGTAGCCGTCTTCCATGAACACGTCGATGTGCGGGATGACGTTGAAGGCGATGCGCTTGGTGAACTTCTTCGATTCGATCGGATCAGCGACGAAGACGGCGCGGGTCTGGTTGAAGAGTTCGTCCATGCCGTCCTTGCCGGCGCCGGAAACCGACTGGTAGGTCGAGACGACGACGCGCTTGATCTTGGCATGGTCGTGCAGCGGCTTCAGCGCCACGACGAGCTGGGCCGTCGAGCAATTCGGGTTGGCGATGATGTTCTTCTTGGTGAAGAGCGAGATCGCGTCCGGGTTCACTTCCGGCACGATCAGCGGCACTTCGGCGTCGTAGCGCCAGGCCGAAGAGTTGTCGATGACGACGCAGCCCTGCTGGCCGATCTTCGGCGAATACTTGAGAGAAACAGCGCCGCCGGCCGACATCAGGCAGATATCGGTATCGGAAAAATCGTAGTTTTCGAGGTTCCTGACCTTGAGGGTCTTGTCGCCAAAGGAAACTTCCGTGCCCTGGGAGCGGGCGGAAGCAAGCGCGACCACTTCATCCGCGGGAAAGCCGCGTTCGGAAAGGATGTTCAGCATCTCCCGGCCGACATTGCCGGTGGCGCCTGCGACTGCAATCTTGAAACCCATGATCTAAGCTCTCTTTCTGTCTCTCCTCGTCGGGTGGAGGGGGAACCGCGCGCGTTGCCACGAAGGTTCCGGTCCCCGGCCTTACCGGGGAGAGAGCGGAGGGCCAGAGACGTCAGACGGTTTTCGTCGTCGTTTTGGCCGTTGTTTTGCAAGCGAACGAAAAATCGACATCCTGCCCCGCGGCAAGGGCCGGCAGGATCAAAGCAGCGATGGCTGGACCGATCGGTCGCATGGTGGTGATTTCCTCGTTCGTCGCTGCTCTTACGCGGTTTTGGGGAAGAGTCAAGACGCCGTTGCATCGTGGTGGCTTCCCCGGCGTGGTCCGCGGTCGATCGCCGCATTAGACGAAAGTCATAAGCCGAAAGCATCTCTGCCTGCGCCGCAGGTTTTCTGACATCCTCTTCAACAGGCGCACCACGTCCGGCGGTTCTAGGGAGGAATGCCGGACCAGCCAATGGGCGCTCCAACAAGCTGTTTTGGAGTGGAGGATAAACGAAATGGCAAATGTCGCGACAGTGGACGACGCAAAAACGCGTCCAATGACCGGCGAGGAGAAGAAGGTCATCTTCGCCTCGTCGCTTGGTACCGTGTTCGAATGGTACGATTTCTATCTTTACGGCTCGCTTGCCGTCTATATCGGCGCGACCTTCTTCAGTTCCTATCCGGAAACGACGCGTAACATTTTCGCGCTTCTGGCCTTTGCCGCGGGCTTCCTCGTTCGCCCGTTCGGCGCCCTGGTCTTCGGTCGCCTCGGTGACCTCGTCGGCCGCAAGTACACCTTCCTCGTGACGATCCTGATCATGGGTCTGTCGACCTTCCTGGTCGGCATCCTGCCCGGCGCTGCCTCGATCGGCATTGCCGCACCGATCCTGCTGATCGCGCTGCGCATGCTGCAGGGCCTGGCGCTCGGCGGTGAATATGGCGGTGCCGCCACTTATGTGGCCGAGCATGCGCCGCACGGGCGCCGCGGTTACTTCACCTCCTGGATCCAGACGACAGCGACGCTCGGTCTGTTCCTGTCGTTGGTGGTGATCCTCCTCGTCCAGTTCCTGGTCGGCAAGGAAGCCTTTGCTGCCTGGGGTTGGCGCATTCCGTTCCTCGTCTCCGTCGTGCTTCTCGGCGTTTCCGTCTGGATCCGCCTGAAGATGAACGAATCGCCGGCCTTCAAGAAGATGAAGGAAGAGGGCAAGGGCTCCAAGGCACCGTTGTCGGAAGCTTTCGGTCAGTGGAAGAATGCCAAGATCGCGCTTCTGGCACTGTTTGGTGCCGTCGTCGGCCAGGCCGTCGTCTGGTACTCCGGTCAGTTCTACGCGCTGTTCTTCCTGACGGGCGTGCTCAAGGTGGACGGCCAGTCGGCAAATATCATGGTCGCCGCTTCGCTCTTGATCGGTACGGGCTTCTTCGTGCTCTTCGGCTGGCTCTCCGACAAGATCGGCCGCAAGCCGATCATCATGGCCGGCCTGCTGCTTGCCATGCTCACCTACTTCCCGCTGTTCAAGGCGCTGACCTGGGCTGGTAACCCGGCACTCGCTCAAGCCCAGGCAACCGTCCGCGCGACGGTGACCGCGGCCCCCGGCGATTGCAAATTCCAGTTCAACCCGACGGGCACGGCGAAGTTCACCACCTCGTGCGACATCGCAACCGCATTCCTCACCAAGAACTCGGTGCCCTACGACGTGGTAACGACGGCCGCCGCGGGTACGGCCGCAACGGTCAAGGTCGGCGAAACCACGATCAACAGCTACGACGCGGTCGCCGCAGGCGATGGCGCCAAGGCTGCCAATGCCGCCTTCGAAAAGCAAACCAACACGGCGCTTCACAATGCCGGCTACCCGCTGGTTCGTGGTGCGGCAAAGGTTCCGGAATCCAAGCTTGACGGCTTTGTCGCCGCCAACCCGGAACTGGCGCTTGATCCGGCTGCCGTTCGCGGCGGCGAGAAGACCATGGTTCCGGCCGACAAGCTCGTCGCCGACAAGCTGTTGACGAAGGAT
This sequence comes from Ensifer sp. GW101-20A05, assembly GCF_059424735.1. Lineage (NCBI taxonomy): Bacteria > Pseudomonadati > Pseudomonadota > Alphaproteobacteria > Hyphomicrobiales > Rhizobiaceae > Ensifer > Ensifer sp. GW101-20A05. The sequence continues at coordinate 118,032 of NZ_JBWKZT010000005.1, forward strand.
GAAGTCGGCACTGCCACCGAAATGGCCGTCTACACGATCGCGGGCGGCGGCACCTACGCGATGGTGGCGGATCCCGCCAATGTCAACTGGACGACGATCATCGCCGTTCTGACCGTGCTCGTCATCTACGTGACCATGGTCTACGGCCCGATCGCTGCGCTGCTGGTCGAACTCTTCCCGACCCGCATCCGCTACACCGGCATGTCGCTGCCCTACCACATCGGCAACGGCTGGTTCGGTGGCCTGCTTCCGGCAACGGCCTTCGCGATGAGTGCTGCCCAGGGCGATATCTACTACGGCCTCTGGTACCCGATCGTCTTCGCAGGCATCACGCTGGTCATTGGCCTCCTGTTCCTGCCGGAAACGAAGGACCGCGACATTCACGCGATGGACTAAGTCTGCAGTCACGCGCTCCCGGGAGAACCATTTCCCGGGAGCGCGCCAAATCTTCCCCGAGCTACTATGGCTCTCCTGACTCCGGCGCGGCCTTCCGCGCCGGCTTTTTTATGGGCGCGGATCGCTGCGCCCCACGAGCGGCCATCCACCCTCGCTCAGATGAAACAGCCGGTTCTGCCGTGCGAAGAGAAACGCCACCATCACGGATGTCCAGAGACCGAGCAGCAGCCCGGCTGCGACGTCGCTTGGGTAGTGTGCGCCGACGATGACGCGGGAAACGCCGATCGTCAGCGCCAGGATCAGAAAGAGTGGCCTCAGCTTCGGCATCAGCATGGCGAAGACACCGAAGAAGGCGCCGGCCGCGGTCGAATGGCCGGAGGGGAAACTTTCGTACAGACCGCTGTTGGCAAACGGCGTCAGGCTGTAGGCGCCGAGCTCGGTGAAGAGTTCCGGCCGGGCCCGGCCGACGATAATTTTCAGTGTGTGGACCAGCGCGCTGGCTGTGCCGATCGTCAGGAGGAAATAGGCCGCAAGATCGCGGGCGGCACTTGCCCTGCGCTGAAGCGGCCCCTGGTTTGCCGCGCGGTGCAGGATGAACGTCGCTGCCAGGACCCCAGCTGAAAGGTAGATCATCCAGGCGAACGTCCCAAAGTCCGTGATCATCCGATTGAAATCGACGATGCTTTCCGGCAGCGCCTGCGCGCTTTGCGACAGATACGGATCCAATGGAATGAGTGCGAGCACGAGGACGAGGGTAGTCAGTGCAATCCATCCGGTGGTCGCAAGTGGTCCGTTCATGAATCTCCGTCCTGCCGCCGCGTCGCATGTCTGCGCAGCGTTCGTTCTTCTCATGGCGTCTAGTTCCCCGATGTGTCGGTTCTTTTGGCAAATTCAAGGCCATGAAACGCAAAACACCTCCGGATGCGCTCCGGAGGTGTCTGTTTTCGCTATGCCTGAAGGCGTCAGATCACGCCGACTGGAATCGTTGGTGGCTCAGGCCGACAGCGCCTTGAACGCGGCGAGGATGGCATCGCCCATTTCCGTCGTGCCGACCTTCTTCGCGCCCTCGGCCATGATGTCGCCGGTGCGGATGCCCTGGTCGAGCACGGCGGCGATCGCCTTCTCCAGATTGTCGGCTTCCGTCACCAGGTTGAAGGAATAGCGCAGGCACATGGCAAAGGAGGCGATCATCGCGATCGGGTTGGCAATGCCCTTGCCGGCAATGTCAGGGGCCGAGCCGTGCACCGGCTCGTAGAGCGCCTTGCGCTTGCCGGTCACCGCATCCGGGGCGCCGAGCGAGGCCGACGGCAGCATGCCGAGCGAACCGGTCAGCATCGCCGCGACGTCCGACAGCATGTCGCCGAACAGGTTGTCGGTGACGATGACGTCGAACTGCTTGGGCTGGCGCACCAGCTGCATGCCGCCGGCATCGGCCAGCATGTGCTCGAGCTGGACGTCGGAGTATTTTGCCTTGTGGGTCTCGGTCACCACCTGGTTCCAGAGCACGCCCGACTTCATGACGTTGCGCTTTTCCATCGAGCAGACGCGGTTCTGCCTCGTGCGGGCAAGCTCGAACGCGACGCCGGCGATGCGCTCGATCTCGTAGGTGTCGTAGACCTGGGTGTCGATGCCACGCTTCTGGCCGTTGCCGAGATCGATGATTTCCTTCGGCTCGCCGAAATAGACGCCGCCGGTCAGTTCGCGCACGATCAGGATGTCGAGGCCTTCGACGAGTTCGGGTTTCAGCGACGAGGCGGCAGCCAGCGCCGGGTAGCAGATCGCCGGACGCAGGTTGGCGAACAGTTCGAGATCCTTGCGCAGGCGCAGCAGACCGGCTTCCGGACGCACTTCATAGGGCACCGCATCCCACTTCGGACCGCCGACGGCGCCAAACAGCACCGCATCGGCGGCCAGCGCCTTCTTCATGTCCGCTTCCGAGATCGCCTGGCCATGGGCATCATAGGCCGAACCGCCGACCAGGCCCTCGTCGGTCACGAAGCCGGCTGAAAGCTCGGCATTCATGTAGGCGATGATTTTGCGGACTTCCGCCATGGCTTCCGGGCCGATGCCGTCGCCGGGCAGAAGGAAGAGGTTGCGCACAGTCATGGATAGTCCTTCTCGCGGGGGAAAACTCGGCCGCGTTCTAGCGCAACTTCGTGTCGAGGGAAATCGCCGCGACGAAAGATTTGTGCGCGGCTGCGAGCGGCACGTTCCCGGCGGAACAGCTGCTCTACCGAGGAAGTGGGATGCTCTTTTCGAGGCCGCGCATCTTGCCCGGCCATCGATTCTCCGAGGAGAAAAACATGCGCAAGTTCGTCTATGCAGTCGCCACACATATCCGCGCCACGGCCAAGAATCTAACCTTTGCTGGCAAGCGGTCACCTGCGTCGTCATATAGCTGGCTTAGCTTTCCTCTTGACTGAATCGGTGCCTCCGGATCGAATGCGGGCAACACAACCGGGAACCCGCCATGTCCGAGACGCTGCTGATCGGAGCCTTTCTCGCCGCCCTTTCCTATGTCCTCATTCCCGGACCGGCGTTTCTGGCGTTGCTCGGCATCGGCGCCGGCCAGGGGCGCAAGGCAGGCGCCTTGTTCATGGGCGGGCACCTGGCGGGTGACGTTCTCTGGTCGACCCTGGCGCTGGTTGCCATCGTTGGCGCGCGCTCGGTCGGCACCACGATCTTCGATATTCTCGGGCTGTTTTGCGGCGCCTATCTCGGCTGGATCGGCTGGACGGCACTCCGTGCGAGGCCGGCGGGCGAGAACCGGGCACTCCTGACCGTCGAGCGTCCGCTGCGGCGCGGCCTGATCTTTGGGCTCACCAATCCCAAGGGATATCCGGTGGCGCTCGCAACCTTCACGGCGCTGCTTGCCAGCTCGGCGAACGCGCTTGAGTTCAATACGCTTCCGGCGCTGCTTGGCGTCTCGCTCATCGGCTTTCTCGTTGCCGACCTGATCCTGATCGTCATCATCGGCACCTCTGTGGTGCGGCGTTTCTACCGACGCCACGAACTGGCAATCGTCAGGCTCTCCGGTCTCCTGTTCATGGGCTTTGCCGTCCAGGCGATCTGGCACGCCGCGCCGGGGCTTCTCGGCCTGCGCAAGCCTTGACGGTATCCCTGCCGGCAACCACCTTCATTTTCGCCGCTTCCTCATGTCAGAGGTCGCCGGCCCCCCTCCCCGGACCTAAGCCGGACCGCATGCGAAAGGATTTCTGATGACCACCAGCACCCCGCTCAATCCCGCGCTCACGTCATGGACAGGCCACGAGGGCCTGCCGCGTTTCGATCTGGTAAAGGACGAGGATTTCGCGCCGGCGTTCGAAGCGGCCTTCCGGGAGCACGAAGCGGAGATTGACGCGATTGCCGATAATTCCGCCGGTCCGACCTTCGGAAATACTATCGTTGCTCTCGAAATCGCCGGCGATGCACTTTCGCGCGTGTCCTCCATCTTCTGGAATAAGGCCGGGGCCGACACGAACGAAACGGTTCAGGCGCTGGAGCGCGATATCGCCCCGAAGATGTCGCGGCACTATTCCAAGATCGGCATGAATGCCGCGCTGTTCAAGCGCATCGACACGCTGTGGGAAGGCCGCCAGTCCCTGGGGCTTGATCTTGAAGCGACCCGTGTGCTCGAGCGGCACTGGAAGGGTTTCGTCAAATCCGGCGCCAAGCTCGCAAAACCCGAGCAGGAGCGGCTGGCCGCGATCAACGAAAAGCTCGCCGGCATCGGCGCGAAGTTCGGGCAGAACGTGCTTGCCGACGAGAAGAACTGGGTTCTGTTCCTCGAAAGCGAGGAACAGCTCGCCGGTGTGCCGGACTTCCTTCGCGACGCCATGGCGGCAGTGGCCGAGGACCGTGGCCAGAAGGGAAAATACGCGGTTACCCTGTCGCGCTCGATCATCGAACCGTTCCTGACCTTCTCGGAAAATCGCGAGCTCCGTGAACAGGCCTTCCGCGCCTGGGTCGCGCGAGGCGAAAACGGCGGCGACACCGACAATCGCGGGCTGATCGCCGAGATGCTGGCGCTGCGCGCGGAAAAGGCGAAGCTGCTCGGCTATGAAAACTTCGCGTCGCTGAAGCTCGACGACACCATGGCGAAGACGCCGGCCGCAGTGAACGGTCTCCTGATGCAGGTCTGGGAAAAGGCCGTTGCCCGCGCCCACGAGGAAGAGGCGGAGCTTGCCCGGCTCGTTGCCGGCGAGGGTCGCAATCACGACGTCATGCCCTGGGACTGGCGCCATTATGCCGAAAAGCTCCGGGCCGAGAAGTTCAATTTCTCCGAAGGCGAGCTCAAGCCTTACCTGCAGCTCGAAAAGATCATCGAAGCTTGCTTCGACGTTGCCAAGCGCCTGTTCGGCATCACCGCGACGGAGAAGAAAGGCATCGCCGCCTATCATCCTGACGTGCGGGTCTTCGAGATCAAGGACGCGTCCGGCAAGCTGGTGGCCCTCTTCCTCGGCGATTATTTCGCCCGGTCGTCGAAGCGTTCCGGCGCCTGGATGAGCTCGTTCCAGTCGCAGCACAAGCTGAAACTGAAGAACGGCGCCGAAGGCGAACTGCCGATCATTTATAACGTCTGCAATTTTGCCAAACCCGCCGAGGGCAAGCCGGCACTGCTGTCGCTCGACGATGCCCGCACGCTCTTCCACGAGTTTGGCCATGCCTTGCATGGCATGCTATCCAACGTCACCTATCCGTCCGTTTCGGGTACCGGTGTGTCGCGCGATTTCGTAGAGCTGCCGTCGCAGCTCTACGAACATTGGCTGACGGTGCCGGAGATCCTCAAGCGCTACGCAGTGCATTACCAGACCGGCGAGCCGATGCCGCAGGCGCTGCTTGACAAGGTGCTCGCCGCCCGGACGTTTAACTCCGGCTTCGCCACCGTCGAGTTCACTTCTTCTGCTCTGGTCGACATGGCCTACCACACGGCCGAGGAGACGGCGGAGCCGATGGCGCTCGAAGCAAAGAAGCTCGATGAGATCGGCATGCCGAAATCCATCGTCATGCGCCACCGCAGCCCACATTTCCTGCACGTCTTCTCGGGCGACGGCTATTCGGCAGGCTACTATTCCTACATGTGGTCGGAAGTGCTCGACGCCGACGCCTTCGCGGCCTTCGAGGAAACCGGCAATGCCTTCGATCCGGCGATGGCCGCCCGCCTCAAGGACAATATCTATTCGGTCGGCGGCTCGATCGATCCGGAGGATGCTTACAAGGCGTTCCGCGGCAAGCTGCCGAGCCCGGATGCGATGCTGGCAAAGAAGGGCCTGGCGGCCTGAGGTGTCCTGAAACCTGCCCGGTTGGCTGGATATGGAACGGCGCCCTCGGGCGCCGTTTTAGCATTCTGCTCAAGCGCTCTGCTCGACGCCAAATGTCGATAGCAGGCTTTGCATCCGTTGCGCCGCCAGTTCCGGCCGGTCGAGCACATTGGCGCGGTCGGCGAGACGGAAGATGTCGGCATAGTGCAGCGCCCCGCGGGCGGACTGCATGCCGGCGGGCATGGTGAAGTGGCGCTGGTGCCCGTTCAGCCAGGCAAGGAAAACGACCCCGGCCTTGTAGTATTGCGTAGGCGCCTCGAAGATCTTGCGTGACAACGGCACGGTCGGCTCGATCACGCCGCGGAAGGTGGCGAGGTCACTCTTGGCGAGTGCTGCGAGCGCCTTGGAGGCGGAGGGTGCCACCGCATCGAAAATGCCGAGCAGGGCGTGGCTAAACTTCGTGCCGTCGCCTTCGATCAGTTCCGCATAGTTGAAATCGTCGCCGGTAAAGCAGAGCACGCCGTCCGGCAGGCGGTTGCGTAGCGCCACTTCCCTGGCGTTGTCGAGCAGCGAGATCTTGATGCCTTCGACCTTGTCGCGGTTGGCTTCGATGATCGAGAGCACGGTATCGAGCGCCTGGTCGAAGTCCTCAGAGCCCCAGTAACCCCGAAGTTGCGGGTCGAACATGTCGCCGAGCCAGTGCAGCACGACCTTGTGTCGGGTCTGGCCGAGGATGCGCCCATAGACATGGCGATAGTCGTCGGCGGAGCGGGCAACGCGGGCGAGTGCGCGGCTTGCCATCATGATCGCCCTGCCGCCCTCGCCTTCGACGAAGCCGACCTGCTCTTCGTAGGCGGCAATCACGTCGTCCAGCGATCGCGCATCGGTCGGCGCCAGGTGGTCGGTGCCGGCACCGCAGGCAAGATCGGCGCCCGGAACCTGCCGCGCTTCGGCGAGCGAGCGGCGGATCAGTTCCTGCGCGCCGGGCCAGGCAAGACCCATACCGCGTTGGGCGGTGTCCATCGCCTCGGCGATCTTGAAGCCAAGGCTCCAGAGATGGTGGCGAAACGCCAGCGTCGCCTCCCAGTCGATCGCCGGATTGCCCCAGGGATCGAGATCCCGGAGAGGATCCGAGACCACATGGGCGGCCGCATAGGCGATGCGGTTGAAGGTCGGCGGCGTCTGCGGCCGCGCGATTGGCGTTCCCGTCAGGCGGTAGTGTTCGAGCGAGCCGTCTTGGCGCGGCAGCGTCAGGCTTGTCATCGGGGTTGGTCTCCTCCGCGGAAGTTTGTCTTGAAATACTTTGGATCGTTCCAAATGGCAAGCGGCAATGTTTTCGGGTGTATGGCATGCGCCTGATCGTTGGTGCCGCGACAGAGAAAATATTATTTCTTTTCATTGGTTTAAAGTTCACGATGGTCACACGTGGCATCGGTCAACCAGGCTGACCAATCCTGCAGTGAGCGAGCAAAACGGAAAAAAGTGATCAAGGCTCTCTTGACGAAATTGGAACGTTCCAATTATGAAAGAGAAAAGCAGGTACGAGAATTCGGGAGGATGCTGTGGTCAAGGAACGGGTGACGGTCATCGATATTGCGCACGCCGCCGGCGTGTCGAAGTCGACCGTGTCGCTCGTCCTTCAGGGCAGTTCGCTCGTCAACGAGGCGACCCGCGCCAAGGTGAATGCGGCCATCCGCGATCTCGGCTATGTCTACAACCGTGGAGCTGCCAATCTTCGCCAGTCGAAATCCAAGATCATCGGCATCGTCGTCAACGATCTCACCAACAGCTTCTTTGCCGAACTCGCTGTCGGCGTCGATGCGGTCGTTCAGTCGGCTGGCTTCGTGCAGTTCCTCGCCAACACCGGTGAAAAGATCGAGCGTCAGCGCGAAGTGGTGGCGTCGATGCGTGAGCACGGCGTCTCCGGCCTGATCGTCTCTCCGGCGCGCGGCACGGAAGTTGCCGATCTCGCGCCTCTGGTCGATAGCGGCATTCCCGTCGTGCTTGTCGTGCGCGACATTGCCGGCGCCGACGTTTCTTCACTGATATCCGACAACCACGCCGGCGCCATGGCGGCCGTGCGTCACCTGATCGAGCGTGGCCACCAGCGCATCGCCTTCCTCGGCGGCTTTTCCGATACTGCCGTGTTCGAGGCGCGCATGCGCGGCTACTGCGACGCCCTTATCGAGGCCGGGATGCCGGTGTCGGAGGCGCTGATCATCGGTTCGGCGCCGTCGCGCGCCGGCGGGGTAACGGCGGTGGAACAGGCGATGATGCTCGCCGACCGGCCGACGGCGGCGCTGTGCTTCAACGATGCGGTCGCCTTCGGCGTCTGCGATGGCCTCAGGGCGCGGCGGCTGGAGCCAGGCGCCGATTTCGCCGTCATCGGCTTCGACGACGTGATCGAGGCGAAGACCGCCGTGCCGGCACTGACGACGGTTTCCGTCGATCCGCAGGGCATGGGTCAGCGGGCTGCCGAATTGCTGTTGAAGCAGATCAAGGCCGGCAAGGCGGAACCCGAAGCGATCGTCGGTTCGGTGCGCCTCGTCGTTCGCCAGAGCTGCGGCGCTGCGGTCGAGAGGAAAAGGGAGGTTTTGGCATGACGCGGTGGGGTCTGATCGGCGCAAGCACGATTGCGCGTGAATGGGTGATTGGCGCGATCCGCGCCGCCGGCGGTGAGGTCGTCTCGGTCATGAGCACCAACGCCGAGCGAGGCGCTGCCTATGCCGAAGAAAACGGCATTCCGAAGTCGGTGACGTCAGTTGCCGAACTTGTCGGCGATCCCGACGTCGATGCGGTCTATGTCTCGACCACCAACGAATTGCATCGCGAACAGACGCTGGCGGCGATCGCCGCCGGCAAACATGTGCTTTGCGAGAAGCCGCTGGCGATGAACCTCAATGATGGCTGCGAGATGGTGCTGAAGGCGTGTGAGGCGGGCGTGGTGCTCGCCACCAACCACCACCTGCGCAATGCCGCCACCCATCGTGCCATGCGCAACGCGATCGCCGAGGGTAAGATCGGTCGGCCGATTGCCGCACGCGTCTTCCATGCGGTCTATCTGCCTCCGCATCTCCAGGGCTGGCGGCTGGAGCGGCCGGATGCCGGCGGCGGCGTGATCCTCGACATCACCGTGCACGATGCCGATACGCTGCGCTTCATTCTCAATGACGACCCGATCGAAGCGGTCGCCATCAGCCATAGCGCCGGCATGGGCAAGGAAGGTCTGGAAGACGGCGTCATGGGCGTGCTCCACTTCCGCTCTGGCGTCATCGCCCAGTTCCATGACGCCTTTACCACCAGGTTTGCCGATACCGGCCTTGAGGTGCATGGCACCGACGGTTCGCTGATCGGCCGAAAGGTCATGACGCAGCGACCGGTCGGGACCGTGACGCTGCGCAATGCCGATGGTGAGACCGAGCTATCGCTCGACCATCGCAATCTCTACGAAACCGCACTTTCCGCCTTCCATGCTGCCGTCAGAGGCGAAGGCCGTCCTTCGGCGACGGGCGAAGATGGCGTCTGGTCGCTGGCGACGGGTCTTGCCGTGGCCAAGGCGGCTGCGACCGGCCAGGCCGTGGCGATCGAAACGGGACTTTGAACGATGTCGATGAACAAGCATATCTCGCCGGCCGAAGCGGCTGCCCTGATCCCGGATGGTGCGGTGGTTTCCGTCTCGTCGTCCAGCGGACTCGGCTGCCCCGACCTGATGCTGAAGGCGATCGGTGAGCGCTTCGAGGCGACCGGTCATCCGCGCGATCTCACGACACTGCACCCGATCGCCGCCGGCGACATGAGCGGCATCAAAGGTGTCGACTACATCGCGAAGAAGGGCCTCCTGAAGAAGATCATCGGCGGCTCCTATCCCTCGGGCCCGTCGAGTGCGGAACCGCCGCTGATCTGGCAGATGATCGGCGCCAACGAGGTTGCCGCCTACAACGTCCCGTCCGGCATCCTCTTCGATATGCACCGCGAAGCCGCGGCCAAGCGGCCGGGCGTGATGACCAAGGTCGGCCTCGACACCTTTGTCGACCCGTCGCGCGAAGGCTGCGCGATGAATGCTTCGGCCGCCGCCGAGCCGGTGGTCAAGAAGGTCTCGTTCGAGGGCGAGGACTGGCTGTATTTCAAGGCGATCGCGCCGCAGGTGGCCATCATCCGCGCCACCACCGCGGACGAGCGCGGCAACCTCACCTATGAACACGAGGGCGCTTATCTCGGCGGTCTCGACCAGGCGCTCGCCGCTCGCAACAACGGCGGCATCGTCATTGCCCAGGTCAAGCGCATCACCAAGGAAGGCTCGTTGAAGCCGCACGACGTGCGGGTGCCGGGCGTGCTTGTCGACTATGTCATCGTCGATCCCGACCAGAAGCAGACGACCCAGACGCTCTACGATCCGGCGATCTCAGGCGAAATCTTCCGACCGCTCGAGAGCTTCCGCGTGCCGGAATTCAACATCCAGAAGGTCATTGCCCGCCGTGTGGCGCAGGAGCTTGAGGCTGGCAGCGCCGTCAATCTCGGCTTCGGCATCTCGGCCAACGTGCCGCGCATCCTGCTCGAAGAAGGCCTGCATGGCGCGGTCACCTGGGTGATCGAGCAGGGCGCCGTCGGCGGCGTGCCGCTTCTCGATTTCGCTTTCGGCTGCGCCTCGAACGCTGATGCCTTCATGCCTTCGCCCTACCAGTTCACCTATTTCCAGGGTGCCGGCTTCGACGCGTCGCTGCTTTCGTTCCTCGAGATCGACCGTCACGGCTCGGTCAATGTCTCAAAGCTCTCGTTCCGTCCGCATGTGACGGCCGGCGCCGGCGGCTTCGTCGACATCACGGCGCGGGCGAAGAAGATCGTCTTTTCCGGCATGTTCAATGCCGGCGCCAAGCTTTCGATCGGCGATGGCAAGCTGGTGATCGAGAAGGAAGGCAAGCTGAAGAAGCTGGTCAACGAGGTCGAACACGTCACCTTCTCCGGCCGTCGCGGCATCGAGCAAGGCCAGGACATCACCTATGTGACCGAGCGCTGCGTGATGAAGCTGACGCCTGAGGGCGTCATGCTGACGGAGATCGCGCCGGGCGTCGATCTGCAGACCCATATTCTTGATCAGTCGGAGTTTCCGCTGATCGTGTCCAATCAGCTGAAAACGATGGATGCTGCCCTCTTCCAGGACGCACTGATCGGGCTTGAGCTGCCGAAAAAGGCGCAGCGTCGGCTCGACGGAGGCCACCATGGCTGAGGGGCGCATCCGAATTGAGATAGAAGGCGCGATCGCGACCATGACGGTCGCCCGCCCGGAAAAGCTCAACGCCTTCGACATCGACATGCTGAAGGCCCTGGCCGCCGCCTGCGATACGGTAGAGGCCGACCGCAACATCCGCGTTGTCATCCTCACCGGTGAGGGCAAGGCGTTTTCGGCCGGCGGCGACATCAAGGCCTGGGGCGGCATGGATGCGCCCGCATTCGGTCATGACTGGGTGCGCTTCGGCCATCGTGTGTTCGAGCGGCTGGCGACGTTGCGCATGCCTGTGATCGCCGCGCTCAACGGCCACGCGCTCGGAGGCGGGCTGGAGCTTGCGGCCGCGGCCGACATCCGCCTGGCCGAGGCGCAGATCAAGATCGGTCTGCCGGAAACGAGCCTCGGCATGGTTCCCGGTTGGTCGGGCACGCAGCGCCTGGTCTCGCGCTTCGGTGCCCAGATCGTGCGGCGCATGGTGCTGGGTGGCGAGATGTTCACTGCCGAGACTGCGCTCAAGGAAGGTTTGGTCGATGCCGTCGTCGAGACCGGCACGGTCCTTGCTGCCGCCCGCGACTACGCGGCGCGTGTTGCGAAGCGCGGCCCGGCGGCACTCGAAATCTCGAAACTGATGATCGCTTCGGCGAATGGCGAAGACAATGGCTCGGCGGTCGAGGCTCTCGGTTCGATCCTGGTCGCCAAGACCGGCGACCTCAAGGAAGGCGTTGCCGCCTTTTCCGAAAAGCGTGAAGCCCAATTCAAGGGAGAATGGTAATGACCGTGCTCGTGAAACCCAAGGCGCTTGGCGACCACAAGGTCCGCGCCTTCCAGATGCTGATCGACGGCAAATGGGTGGACAGCGCCGAGGGGCGCATCATCGAGCGCGTGTCGCCGGGCCATGGCGTCGTCGTCAGCCGCTACCAGGCGGGCACGAAGGCAGACGCCGAAAAGGCGATCGCCGCCGCACGTCGCGCCTTCGACGAGGGCAGCTGGCCGCGCATGACCGCGTCGCAGCGTTCGCTTGTGCTGCTTCGTGCCGCCGACATCATCGCGGAACGGGCCGATGAGTTGGCCTATCTCGACGCGATCGAATCCGGCAAGCCGATCAGCCAGGCTAAGGGCGAACTTGGCGGTGCCGCCGATATCTGGCGCTATGCCGCGGCCCTTGCCCGCGATCTGCATGGCGAGAGCTACAACACGCTCGGGGATGGCACACTCGGTGTCGTGCTGCGCGAGGCGATCGGCGTCGTGTCGATCATCACCCCCTGGAACTTCCCCTTCCTGATCGTCAGCCAGAAGCTGCCGTTTGCCTTGGCTGCGGGCTGCACCACGGTCGTCAAACCGTCGGAACTGACCTCGGCCTCGACCCTGCTGCTCGGCGAAATCCTCGAAGCGGCCGGCGTTCCCGCTGGAGTCGTTAACATCATCACCGGCACGGGGCCGGAGGTCGGTGCGCCGATGACGACGCATCCGGATGTCGACATGGTCTCTTTCACCGGTTCGACCGGTGTTGGTCGCCTGACCATGGCCAATGCCGCACAGACGCTGAAGAAGGTGTCGTTGGAACTCGGCGGCAAGAACCCGCAGATCGTGTTCCCGGACGCCAATCTCGACGAATTCATCGATGCCGCCGTCTTCGGCGCCTATTTCAACGCCGGTGAATGCTGCAATGCCGGTTCGCGCCTGATCCTGCATCGCGATATCGCCGACGAGGTGACGCGGCGGATCGCTGAGCTTTCGGCCAAGGTCAAGGTCGGCGATCCGCTCGATCCGGAAACCCAGGTCGGCGCGATCATCACGCCGCAGCATCTGGAAAAAATTGCCGGCTATGTTTCTGCTGCGTCGAAGGAGGGGGCGGCGGTCGCGCATGGCGGCACGGCGCTCGATCTCGGCATGGGCCAGTTCATGGCGCCGACGATCCTCTCGGCCGTGCGCCCCGACATGGCGGTGGCGCGCGAAGAGGTGTTCGGCCCGGTTCTCTCGGTATTGACCTTCGAGTCGACCGAGGAAGCGATCAGCATAGCCAATGCGATCGACTACGGTCTTTCGGCCGGCGTCTGGAGCCGCGACTTCGACACCTGCCTGACGATCGGCCGCCGCGTGCGCGCCGGCACCATCTGGATGAACACCTTCATGGATGGTGCGTCGGAGCTGCCCTTCGGCGGCTACCGCCAGTCCGGCCTCGGCCGCGAGCTCGGCCGACATTCGGTCGAGGATTACACTGAGACCAAGACGCTCAACATGCATATGGGGCCGCGCACCGGCTGGTGGATGCCGCGTTAAGGCTAGGGCGAGGGAGGAGAAGACATGCGGATCGAGGGCGGAGATCAGAGGCGGCAGGAGGCAGCGTCACGCGACGCGGCCTTGCGCATCTTTTCCGCCCGCTCAGCCCGCCGTGCTGAAACTCGCGGGGATCTGCGGACAGAGCAACAGTTGCAGCTTGCTGACGTCGCTTTCGCCGCCGATCTTCTGCAGGAGCACCCGGCCCATATCCTCGCCGGTTGCCGTCAGGTCTTCGTAGATCGTCTCGACCTGCGGCTGGATGGCGCTCAGCAGATGCGAGGTCTGCTTGGCCACGATGTCGTATTCGCGGCCAAGCGTCAGCCCGCAATCGCTCATGCCGGTGATGGTTGCGAGCGCGCAGACCTCCCCGCCGCACATGAAACTGTCCGGCGGACCGGGCTCGGCGTAGCGCTGCCGGATACGGTCGCGGATCGCGCCGGCGGGGCTATCAAGGTCGATGCCGGTGAGGATCTCATAGGCGCAGCCGGCCTCGCGCACGGCGGTCATGAAGCCATGCTGCAGATGACCGGCGAAGGTGAAACCGGCGGGACCGCTGATGAGAGCCGGCTTGCGCCTGCCCTTGGCGATCAGGCGTTTCGTCGCCTGGTAGGAAAAGGTGAAGTTGTCGTAGTCGACATAGGGATGCGGGGTGGAAAGCTCAGTGCGCCCATGGGTGACGAAGGGAAAGCCGAGATCCGACAGCAGCCGGACGCGGGGATCGAGCGGTTCCGTGCGCGAGAAGATCAGGCCGTCGGCCATGCCGTTGCGGGTGATGTAGTTGACCGCCTCGACATTGGTCGAATTCAGGAAGTTCGGCATGACGATCAGGTGAAACGCCGTGCCCTGCAGCGCCTTGGCGATGCCGCTCATGATCGACGTGCCGTAGCCCAGGATTTCCTCATGCGGGTCGAGCAGCACGCCGATGACATTGGTGCGGCCGGTCTTCAGGCGCTGGGCGGCGCGGTCGGGCGAGTAGCCGATCTCATCGGCGACCTCGCGCACCCGCTTGCGGGTATCGAGCGAAATCTGCGGCGCATCGGAAAGCGCGCGGGATACGGTGGTGACCGCAAGGCCGGTGATTTCCGCGATCGTGCGAAGGGTCGGCTTGCCGCGCTTGGCGGTGGAGCCACCGTCTTCGCGATGGGCGGGCTTGGAGGGATCGGCCAATGCAAGTCATCCTGAGAGCGGGCGAGAGCGGGTTTTGTAACGTGGTGCGAACGCTTAGGCAATCGAATCATGAAAACGTTTTAAATCTCGCATCGCGGCATGATTTGCTGCACTGCAATAGCTAATGCGTGCTATATAATTCAGCAAATTCAAAAGGTTCCGAAGGTGCTAAAATACAAAATGGCGGAATGCTTGACTTGCTGAATTTATAACGTTTTAAATGGCCAGCCGCTGGCTAGAGCGGCGCGAATTCCGGGGTGGAAGGAGGTTCCACTTCGAAAACTTGCAAACGGGAGGATAACGATGCGCAAGTTGATGACGACGACGGCCGTTGTGGCGCTGATGATGGCGGCCACCGCCGCGCGCGCAGCCGAGAATGTGGAAGTTCTGCACTGGTGGACATCCGGTGGCGAAGCTGCCGCGCTCGACGTTCTGAAGAAGGATCTGGAAAGCAAGGGCATCACCTGGACCGACATGCCGGTTGCCGGCGGTGGCGGCACGGAAGCCATGACCGTCCTGCGCGCTCGCGTCACCGCGGGCAACGCTCCGACCGCCGTGCAGATGCTCGGCTTCGACATTCTCGACTGGGCCAAGGAAGGCGCGCTCGGCAACCTCGACGAGACGGCTGCCAAGGAAGGCTGGGACAAGGTCGTTCCGACCGCCCTGCAGCAGTTCTCGAAGTATGACGGCCACTGGATCGCAGCTCCGGTCAACGTGCATTCGACCAACTGGGTCTGGATCAACAAGGCCGCACTCGACAAGGCTGGCGGCAAGGAGCCGGCCAATTGGGACGAGCTGATCGCTCTGCTCGACAACTTCAAGGCTCAAGGGATCACCCCGATTGCTCATGGCGGCCAGCCCTGGCAGGATGCGACGATTTTCGACGCCGTCGTGCTTTCGCTCGGCACCGACTTCTACAAGCAGGCCTTCATCGATCTCGACCCGGCAGCGCTCGGCGGCGACAAGATGAAGGAAGCCTTCGATCGCATGACGAAGCTGCGCTCCTATGTCGACGACAACTTCTCCGGTCGCGACTGGAACCTCGCTTCCGCCATGGTCATCGAGAACAAGGCCGGCCTGCAGTTCATGGGCGACTGGGCGAAGGGCGAGTTCCTGAAGGCCAAGAAGGTGCCTGGCACCGATTTCGTCTGCATGCGCTTCCCGGGCACGCAAGGCTCGGTCACCTTCAACTCCGACCAGTTCGCGATGTTCAAGGTTGCTGACGACAAGGTTCCGGCGCAGCTCGCCATGGCTTCGGCCATCGAAAGCCCGACCTTCCAGTCGGCCTTCAACGTCGTCAAGGGTTCGGTCCCGGCCCGCACCGACGTTCCGGACACGGACTTCGACGCTTGCGGCAAGAAGGGCATCAAGGACCTCGCCGAAGCCAACAGCAACGGCAAGCTTTTCGGTTCCATGGCGCATGGCCATGCCAACCCGGCTGCCGTCAAGAACGCGATCTACGACGTCGTGACGCGTGAGTTCAACGGCGAACTGACGTCCGAAGAGGCCGTCAAGGAACTGGTCACAGCGGTCGAGGCCGCGAAGTAACGGGCTCGTTCCGGGGCGCTCAAAGCGCCCCGGACACCCATTCCGACATGCAAGCGTCGTCGTACCGCCGTGGCCAATAGGACGCGGGGAAGGGCGCTTCGATACCCAGAACCTCGCGCGGATGCCGATATCAGGGATTTCCCGACGGCCGCGCCAGAAGTGGTGAACGTTCATGGATAGCCGCAGCCGCCTGCAGGACCTGATACCGAAGCTGGTCCTTGCCCCGAGCTTCCTTATCGTCCTGATCTTTGTCTATGGCTTCATTGCCTATACCGGCTTCTTGTCGATGACGGACAGCAAGATGCTGCCGTCCTACAATTTCGTCGGGTTCAGCAATTACGCGAAACTGTGGGCGCTGCCGCACTGGTGGCGGGCGGTGAGCAACCTGGCGATCTTCGCCGCGCTCTATATCGCCATCTGCTCCGTGCTCGGTCTCGGGCTGGCAATCCTGCTCGACCAGAAGATCCGGGCCGAAGGTTTCCTGCGGCCGATCTACCTCTATCCGATGGCGCTCTCGTTCATCGTGACGGGAACGGCCTGGAAGTGGTTCCTCGATCCTGGCATCGGTCTTGAAAACACCATGCATCTCTGGGGCTGGGAGAGCTTCTCCTTCAACTGGATCAAGGACCGCAACTACGCGATCTACTGCGTCGTGATTGCCGCGGTCTGGCAGTCGACCGGCTTCATCATGGCGATGTTCCTGGCCGGCCTTCGCGGCGTCGACAACGAGATTATCAAGGCAGCACAGATCGACGGCGCCAAGACCTCGACGATCTATCGCCGGATCATCATTCCCTTGATGCGGCCGGTGTTCCTGTCGGCCTTCGTGGTGCTCGCGCACCTGGCGATCAAGGCCTACGACCTGATCATCGCCTTGACCGGCGGCGGCCCGGGGCAGGCGACCGAACTGCCGGCGACCTTCATGTATTCCTACACCTTCACCCGCAACCAGATGGGCATCGGCGCGTCCTCGGCGATCATCATGCTGGTGATGATCTTCTCGATCATCGTGCCGTACCTCTATTCCGAAATCCGGGGAGCAAAACGCTGATGAGCGCTCCGAGCCCAGACAACATCATCTCGCACAACCGCCTCACCCGTGCGCTGATCTATACCGCACTGATCCTTTTCGCGCTCTATTCGCTGCTGCCGCTCTATGTGATGCTGGTGAATTCGGTGAAGCCGCTCGATGAGATCCGCCAGGGCGGCATGCTCAACCTGCCGCAAACCTTTACCATCGAGCCCTGGCTTCAGGCCTGGTCGACGGCGCAGATCGGTGTGCAGCCGACCGGCCTGAAACCCTTCTTCATCAACTCGATCCTGATGGTGGTGCCGGCCGTGGCGATCTCGACGATCATCGGCGCGCTCAATGGCTACGTGCTGACGAAGTGGCGCTTTCCCGGTGCCAACATCTTCTTCGGCATGCTGCTCTTGTCCTGCTTCATCCCGTTCCAGATCGTGCTGATCCCGATGGCGCGCATCCTCGGTATCCTGGGGCTCGCCGGTTCGATCTGGGGCCTGATCTTCGTCCATGTGATCTACGGCCTGGGCTTCACGACGCTTTACTTCCGCAACTACTACGAGGCGTTTCCGACGGAACTGGTGCGCGCGGCGCAGATCGATGGCGCCAGCTTCTTCCAGATCTTCTGGCGCATCCTCCTGCCGTCGTCCGGCCCAATCATCGTCGTTTCGGTCATCTGGCAGTTCACCAACATCTGGAACGACTTCCTGTTCGGTGCGTCTTTCTCCGGCCCCTATTCGACGCCGATGACGGTCGCGCTCAACAACCTCGTTTCGTCGTCGACCGGGGTCAAGGAATACAACGTTCACTTCGCAGGCGCGATCCTTGCCGCCCTGCCAACGCTCATCGTCTACATCGTGTCCGGCCGCTACTTCGTTCGCGGGCTGATGTCGGGCGCCGTGAAAGGATAAGCTCATGTCTTTCTTGAAAATCAGCAACCTGCGCAAATCCTATGGCTCGCTCGAGATCCTGAAGGACATCAACCTGGAGATTGAAAAGGGTGGTTTCCTCGTGCTCGTCGGCCCCTCGGGCTGCGGCAAGTCCACGCTGCTCAACACGATTGCCGGGCTGGAGCCGATCACGTCGGGGGAGATCGCCATCAATGGCCGCTCGGTCGCCGATCTGCATCCGTCGAAGCGCGACATCGCCATGGTGTTCCAGTCCTACGCGCTCTATCCGAACATGACGGTCGCCGGAAACATCGCCTTCGGCATGGAAATCCGCGGCGTGCCGAAGGACGAGCGCGAAAAGGCGATCAAGCAGGTCGCCGACATGCTGCAGATCGGCCATCTGCTCGACCGCAAGCCGAGCCAGCTTTCCGGCGGTCAGCGCCAGCGCGTCGCCATGGGCCGTGCGCTGGTGCGCAACCCGCAGGTCTTCCTGTTCGACGAGCCGCTGTCCAACCTCGACGCCAAGCTGCGCGTCGACATGCGCACCGAGATCAAGCGCCTGCACCATCGCATGAAGACGACGATCGTCTACGTCACGCACGACCAGATCGAGGCGATGACGCTGGCGACCAAGATCGCGGTCTTGAAGGACGGCGTGCTGCAGCAGTTCGGAACGCCGGCGGAGATCTACAACAATCCGGCCAACATGTTCGTCGCCGACTTCATGGGCTCGCCGGCCATGAACCTGTTGACGGCGCGCATCGAAAAGAGCGGTTCCGACGTTGCCGTCACGCTCGCGCGCCCGAACGCCGAGCCGATGAAGCTGGCGGTGCCGCATAACGGCGCACTCGCCGCCTATGCCGGCAAGGACGTCGTCTTCGGCATCCGTCCGGAAGCGCTGACCGATCCTGACGGGGCCGACCGCAATGCCAAGGCGATCGTCGAAGGTGAATGCCTGATCGAGGTGGTTGAGCCCGCGGGTTCGGACACTTTCGCGGTGACCCGTCTCGGCGGCAAGGAGGTCGTTGCTCGCCTGCGCGCCGATGCGCGCATCGCCCCCGGCCAGACCTCGCGCCTTGCCTTCAACCTCGACAAGGCGGTGTTCTTCGACCCGCAGAGCCAGCAGCGGATCGTGTAACGAACGATGCAGGAGCAGCCGGACATCGTCATCATCGGGTCGGGTATCGGCGGCTCCACCCTTGCGGCGGGGCTTGCCGGCTCCGGTGCCCGCATCGCCATCCTCGAGCGCGGCGAGCGCCTGCCCGATACGCCGGAGGCGCGCAGCTACAGCTCGATCTTCGTCAAGGGCCATTTCCGGCCAAAGGAGATGTGGCGCGAGCCCGATGGTGCCGAGTTCAATCCGGGAAATTTCTACTTCGTCGGCGGCAATTCCAAGCTGTTCGGCGCGGTGCTCCTGCGCTACCGTGCCGAGGATTTCACCGAGATGCAGCACCTTGGCGGCGTCTCGCCGGCCTGGCCCTTTGCCTATGAAGAGCTGGAGCCGTGGTACGGCAAGGCCGAGCAATTGTTCGAGGTGCGCGGCGAGCTGGGCCAGGACCCGACGGAGCCGTTTCATGCCTCGCCCTATCCTCACGGCCCGGTACCGGACGAGCCGGCGATTGCCCGCGCGCGCGCCGAGTTGAAGGCGCAGGGACTGCACCCGGCGACGCTGCCGCTCGGTGTCGATATCGAGACGTGGCTCGCCGGCGGGCGCACGCCATGGGACGGATTTCCCAACACCGGCAAGGGCAAGAAGGATGCCGAGACCGCATCGCTTGCGGCCGCCCTGAAGGACCCCAATATCGAGCTGATCACCTCAGCCCATGTCGACACGTTGGAGGCGGGGCCGGGCGGCCGGATCGAGGCGATCCACTATACCCACAGGGGCGAGAAGAAGAAGCTGTCGCCGAAGCTGGTGATCCTGGCGGCGGGCGCGATCAATTCGGCGGCCATCCTGCTGCGCTCCGGCGACGGCAAGGGGCTGGCAAACGCTTCCGACCAGGTCGGCCGCAACTTCATGAACCACAATTGCAGCGCCATGCTGGCGATCAATCCGTTCAGGCGCAACGACAGCATCTACCAGAAGACGCTGATGCTGAACGACTATTACCTGACCGGCGGTAGGGATGGCCTGCCACTCGGCAATGTCCAGCTGCTCGGCAAGATCAATGCCGACATCCTCAAGGCCAATGCGCCGATCTGGGGGCCACGCTTCGCCTTCGACTTCATGGCCGGTCATGCGGTCGACTGGTACATGATGACCGAGGACCTGCCGAACCCGGAAAGTCGTATCATGGTCGACGGCAAGGGCATCATCATGCAGTGGCGGCGCTCGAACATGGAGGCACTTTCCGGGCTCGAAGCGAAGATGCGCGCGCACTTCAAGGCCGCCGGCTATCCGATCGTGCTTTCCCAGGCCTTCGACAAGCGCACGCCGTCGCACCAATGCGGCACGGTGCGAATCGGCACCGACCCGAAGGACGCGCCGCTCGACGTCTATTGCCGTGCCTTCGACCACCCCAATCTCTTCGTCGTCGACGCCGCCTTTCTGCCCACGTCCGCCGCCGTCAATCCGGCGCTGACGGTTGCCGCCCAGGCGCTGCGCGTCGCCGACCATATCGTTGCGAAGGAGTTCCGATCATGACGTCATCGACGCGTCCCGTCGCCATCGTCACCGGCGGCCGCCGCGGCATCGGGCTCGGCGTTGCCCGCGCGCTTGCGCGCGACGGTTTCGACATCGCCATCACCGGTCTCGGCGCTCCAGACACTGCCACGGACCAGACGCTTGCCGAACTTGCGGGCGACAGCGGCCGGGCCATCTACATCGAGGCCAATCTTGCCGATGTCGGCGGGCATGGCGCCACCGTTGAGCGCGTTCGCGCCGAGCTCGGCCCGATCCGCTGCCTCGTCAACAATGCCGGCATCGCCTCGGTCGTCAGGGGTGACTTTCTCGACCTGCTGCCGGAGAATTTCGACACGATCGTCGCCACCAACCTGCGCGGCACGGTGTTTTTCACCCAGGCCGTTCTGGTGTCGATGCTGACCGATCCGGCCGATGTGACGCCGCGGTCGATCATCAACATCACCTCGGTTTCGGCGACGATGAGTTCGCCGGAGCGGCTCGACTATTGCATGACCAAGGCCGGGCTTGCCGCCTTCAGCCAGGGGCTGGCGCTACGGCTCGCCAATACCGGAATCTCGGTCTTCGAGATCCGGCCGGGCATCATCCGCTCCGACATGACCGCGGGCGTCTCGGCGAAATACGACACTCTGATCGATGGCGGGCTGGTGCCGATGCGCCGTTGGGGCGAGCCGGCGGATATCGGCAACATGGTGGCCGGTCTCGCCGGTGGCAAATTCGGCTTTGCCACGGGTTCTGTCATCCAGGCGGATGGCGGCCTTTCGATCGGCCGACTCTAGGAAACAGGCAGGACTTACAGACGCTCGCAAGCGGGCAGGGTTTGGAGTTATCACGTCGAAAACTTGGAACGTTCCAAATGGCGGCGGCGGAGGAAAACAGGGAATGAGCTACGACTACATCATCACCGGTGCCGGCCCGGCCGGCTGCGTTCTTGCCAACCGCCTCTCCGAGGATCCGTCGGTGCGCGTCCTGCTGCTGGAGGCCGGCGGCGGCGACTGGAATCCGCTGTTCCACATGCCGGCCGGCTTTGCCAAGATGACCAAGGGGGTGGCCAGCTGGGGCTGGGAGACCGTGCCGCAGAAGCACATGAAGGGCAGGGTGCTGCGATATACCCAGGCCAAGGTCATCGGCGGCGGCTCCTCGATCAATGCCCAGCTCTATACCCGCGGCAATGCCGCCGACTACGATCTCTGGGCTTCCGAGGACGGCTGCACCGGCTGGGACTATCGCAGCGTACTTCCCTATTTCAAACGCTGCGAAGACAACCAGCGCTTTGCCGACGACTATCACGCCTATGGCGGCCCGCTCGGCGTCTCAATGCCGGTCTCTGCCCTGCCGATCTGCGACGCCTATATTCGGGCCGGCCAGGAACTCGGCATTCCCTACAACCACGATTTCAACGGCCGCCAGCAGGCGGGCGTCGGCTTCTACCAGCTTACCCAGCGCAACCGTCGCCGGTCGAGCGCGTCGCTTGCCTATCTCTCGCCGATCAAGGATCGACGTAATCTGACGGTCCGCACCAGCGCGCGCGTCGCCCGTATCGTGCTTGAGGGCACCCGCGCCGTCGGCGTCGAAGTCGTCACGGGCAAGGGCAGCGAGATCATCCGGGCGGAGCGGGAAGTGCTTGTTTCCTCCGGCGCCATCGGTTCGCCAAAGCTCTTGCTACAGTCCGGCATCGGCCCGGCCGATCACCTGAAGTCGGTCGGCGTCTCGGTGAAGCACGACCTGCCCGGCGTTGGCGGCAACCTGCAGGACCACCTCGATCTCTTCGTCATTTCCGAATGCACCGGCGACCACACCTATGACGGTGTGGCGAAACTTCATCGTACGCTATGGGCCGGACTGCAATATGTGCTGTTCCGTTCCGGACCGGTGGCGTCCTCGCTCTTTGAAACCGGGGGCTTCTGGTATGCCGATCCCAATGCGCGCTCGCCGGATATCCAGTTCCATCTGGGGCTTGGCTCCGGCATCGAGGCGGGCGTCGAAAAGCTGAAGAACGCCGGCGTGACGCTCAATTCCGCCTATTTGCATCCGCGCTCACGCGGCACGGTCCGGCTTTCGTCCTCCGATCCGGCGGCAGCGCCTCTCATCGACCCCAACTATTGGGAGGATCCGCACGATCGCAAGATGTCGATCGAGGGGTTGAAGATCGCCCGCGAGATCATGCAGCAGGCGGCGCTGAAGCCTTTCGTGATGGCGGAACGTCTTCCCGGCAATTCGGTCATCAGCGATGAACAGTTCTTCGACTACGGCTGCGCCAATGCCAAGACGGATCACCACCCGGTTGGGACCTGCAAGATGGGGACGGACGCCATGGCGGTGGTCGACCTCGATCTCAAGGTGCGGGGGCTGGAGGGACTGCGCGTCTGCGACAGCTCGGTGATGCCGCGCGTTCCCTCTTGCAACACCAACGGGCCGACGATCATGATGGGGGAGAAGGGCGCCGACATCATTCGCGAGCGCCAGCCCCTGCCGCCTGCCATCTTTGCCCACGAACGTAACGACAGCCGCCCGCGCGCCCGCGCCGATATCCGTTGAGGTCCCCATGATCCGCCATTGCGTCTTCATCCGCTTCCGCCCCGAAATCTCCGAGGAGGAGAAAGCAACGATCTTCGACGAGATCGTCGCGCTGAAATCACGGTTGCCGGGTTTCATGGCAGCCCATATCGGTGGCAATGTCAGCCCGGAAGTGGGCATGGACAAGGGCCATGGCCTAGGTTTCATCGTCGACTTCACCGATGCGGCGGCCCGCGACGCCTACCTGGAAGACGAGGCGCACCGCAAGACCGGCGCCAAGATCGTCGCTGCGGCCGAAGGCGGCGTTGCCGGTATCTTCGTCTACGACCTCGAAATTGCCGATTGAGTGACGATCATGCTCGAAGCGCGCCCGTTCCTGACCCGGCTATTCGAGGAAGCCGTAAGAGCCGCCGACCCCTATGAGGCAATCAAGGCGCATCTGCCCGATCCGCCAAAGGGGCGGACCGTGGTCGTCGGCGCCGGCAAGGCGGCGAGCCAGATGGCGGCCGCCTTTGAGCGGCTCTGGAAGCATCCGTTGCGCGGGACGGTGGTGGCACGACACGGCCCGATCGAACATTGCGAGCGGATCACGGTGCTGCAATCGGCCCACCCTGTGCCGGACGAAGCCGGCCTCGCGGCCTCGAGCGTGCTGCTTTACGCCGTCTCCAACCTGACAGCCGACGATCTCGTGGTTGCGCTGGTTTCCGGCGGCGGCTCGGCCCTGCTGCCGGCGCCGCCTGAAGGCTTGACGCTTGCCGACGAGATTGCGGTCAACAAAGCGCTCCTTGCTTCCGGTGCACCGATCTCAGCGATGAATGTGGTCCGCAAGCACGTGTCGCGCATCAAGGGCGGTCGGCTCGCTGCGGCGGCTTTCCCGGCGCGTGTCGTCACCCTGGTGGTCTCCGACGTGCCCGGCGACAATCCGGCCTTCGTCGCCTCGGGTCCAACCGTTCCGGATCGCAGCACGCCGGCGGAGGCACTTGATATCGTTGCTCGTTACCGCATGGCGCTGCCCGATGGGGTGATGGCGCATCTGCGCTCGGAAGCGGCAAGAGCGCCCGATCCGGACGATCTGCGTTTTGCCGGACATGAATGCCACGTGATCGCCTCGGCGAGCGTGTCGCTCGAAGCGGCCGCGGCTAAGGCGCGCGAACTCGGTATCGAGGCGCGCATTCTATCCGATGCGATCGAGGGAGAGGCGCGTGATATCGGCCGCATGCATGCGGCGCTCGCTCGTGAAGTGGCGCTCAGGAGCCGCCCCTTCGAGAAGCCGGTGGTGCTGCTTTCCGGCGGCGAGACGACGGTGACGATCTCAGGCAAGGACTACGGCAAGGGTGGGCGCAACAGCGAATTGCTGCTGTCGCTGTCGCTCGATATCGATGGCGTTGCGGGCATTGATGCGCTTGCGGCGGATACGGATGGCATCGACGGTTCCGAGGACAATGCCGGCGCCTTTGCCGACGGTGAGAGCATAACCCGCATGCGGGCGGCCGGCATCGATCCGCGCCTGCACCTCGCCCGCCATGATGCCTGGTCGGCCTTTGCCGCGAGTGGTGATCTCTTCGCGCCCGGACCGACCGGAACGAACGTCAACGATTTCCGGGCGCTGCTGATCCGCTAGGACGCGGCTTTCTCGCAGAGATGTTAGCCGGATTCGGCGCCGCATGTGAAATGCAAACGCCGCCGCCGATATCCGCGGCGGCGGCGCTGTTTTGACTTGCTTCGCTTTGACTTACTTGGCGCGCTTCAGCGCATCGCCAAGGATCGATACGATCTCGGCGAAATGCTTCTCTTCGGCGATCAGCGGCGGCGAGAAGGCGA
This sequence comes from Ensifer sp. GW101-20A05, assembly GCF_059424735.1. Classification (NCBI taxonomy): domain Bacteria; kingdom Pseudomonadati; phylum Pseudomonadota; class Alphaproteobacteria; order Hyphomicrobiales; family Rhizobiaceae; genus Ensifer; species Ensifer sp. GW101-20A05. The sequence goes on from NZ_JBWKZT010000005.1 coordinate 142,798, forward strand.
TGATGTCGCCGGTGACGCGGATCAGCAGACCCTTTTCGAAGCAATCGACGAAGACGTCATAGGCGCGGGCGCCGACAGCGCCGTCGCGCGACTGCAGCTCGATGCCGGCAATCAGGCCGATCGTGCGGATGTCGATGACGTTTGGCAGGCCCTTCATGGAATGCATGGCATCGTGCCAGGCGTCCTGCAGCTCGACAGCGCGGGTCATCAGGCCCTCGTCGCGGTAGATGTCGAGCGTGGCGATGCCGGCGGCGCAAGCGGCCGGGTGGCCGGAGTACGTGTAGCCGTGGAAGAGCTCGATCGCGTTTTCCGGACCATGCATCAGAGCATCGTGCACCTTGCGGCTGGCAAAGACAGCGCCCATCGGGATCGCGCCGTTGGTAAGCCCCTTGGCGGTCGTCACCAGATCGGGCGTGACGCCGAAGAAATCCGTCGCAAAGGGGGCGCCCAAGCGGCCGAAGCCGGTGATGACTTCGTCGAAGATGAGGAGGATGCCGTGCTTGTCGCAGATGGCGCGCAGGCGTTCCAGGTAACCCTTCGGCGGGATGAGCACGCCGGTCGAGCCGGCGACCGGTTCGACGATGCAGGCGGCGATGGTTTCGGCGCCGTGCAGCGCCACCAGCCGCTCGAGATCATCGGCAAGTTCGGCGCCGTGCTCCGGCTGGCCCTTGACGAAGGCGTTCTTGGCGAGGTCGTGGGTGTGGCGAAGGTGGTCCGAACCGGGAAGCTGCGGGAAGACGCGGCGGTTGTTGAGGATGCCGCCGACCGAAATGCCGCCAAAGCCGACACCGTGATAGCCGCGCTCGCGGCCGATCAGGCGGGTGCGGGTGCCCTGGCCAATCGCGCGCTGGTAGGCGATCGCGATTTTCAGCGCCGTGTCGACCGATTCGGAACCGGAGCCGGTGAAGAACACGCGATCAAGCTTCTGTCCCTCGGGGCCGGGGGCGATCTCCGCAAGGCGTTCGGCGAAGTCGAAGGCGATCGGGTGGCCCATCTGGAAGGAGGGGGCGAAATCCATGGTTGATAGCTGGCGCTCAACCGCGGCTGCGATTTGGCGGCGACCATGGCCGGCGTTGACGCACCAGAGGCCGGCGGTGCCGTCGAGGATCGTGCGGCCATCGGTGCTGGTGTAGTGCATGCCCTCGGCGGACGCGAGCAGGCGCGGTGCCTGTTTAAACTGCCGGTTGGCGGTAAACGGCATCCAATAGCTGTCGAGTATGGGAGCGTTGGGTTTGGTGTGCTGGTTCATGGCATCCTCCTAAGGTCGGCGATTGACGCCATGATTTGATTTGCCAAACAAGTCCTTTTCTGCTGTCACTTAACTCATTGAATTTCATCGGGTCGATGCAGTGTGTTTGCGCTATTTCGAACAACCTGAACACCAAGGTTTGATCTGCATGACAGTCGACATCGGAAACCGGCTTCGTCATCTGAGGCTGATGCACAATCTGTCGCAACGCGAACTCGCCAAGCGCGCCGGCGTCACCAACTCGACGATCTCGCTGATCGAATCGAACGCCTCCAATCCGTCCGTCGGGGCTCTGAAGCGCATCCTCGACGGTATTCCGATCGGGCTTGCGGAGTTCTTCTCCTTCGAGCCGGAGAAGCCGCGCAAGGCGTTTTATGCGGCGGAGGAACTGGTCGAAATCGGCAAGGGGCCGATTTCCTACCGGCAGATCGGCGAGAACCTCTTTGGCCGCAGCCTGCAGATCCTGAAGGAATGTTACCAGCCGGGCGCCGACACCGGAAAGGTGCCGCTGGTGCATGATGGCGAGGAGGGAGGCATCGTACTCTCGGGCCGCATCGAGGTGACCGTCGATGACGAGCGGCGGATACTGGGGCCGGGGGATGCGTATTACTTTGAGAGCCGGCGGCCGCATCGCTTTCGCTGTGTTGGGCCGGTGCCTTGCGAGGTGATCAGCGCTTGTACGCCGCCGACGTTTTGAGGGGCAGGGTTGAGATCGGAAAGCCCCTCATCCCGCTGCCGCGACCTTCTCCCCGCAGGCGGGGCGAAGGGATATGCGGTCTACCTCCCAATCGCTCTCAAGCTTTGTCGGGAGGTAGCAATTCCGGCGCGGATGCGAAGACCTGCCTGGCAAGTGGGGCCGATGCTGCACACTCGACCGTCCCCTCTCCCCGCAAGCGGGGAGAGGGCTAGGGTGAGGGGCCGATCAGCCGGTTACGAAAGCCGCGCGCAGGCGTCGGCGATGCGTTTCAGTGCTTCCTGCAGTTCCGCTTCCGACGTCGCGTAGGAGATGCGGAAGAACGGCGAGAGACCGAAGGCCGAGCCTGGAACGACGGCCACGTGGGCATCGTCGAGCAGGTAGGCGCAGAAGTCCGTGTCCGTCTCGATCTTTTTGCCCGATGGCGTCACCTTGCCGAGCATGCCGGCGCAGCCGGAGAAGGTATAGAAGGCACCTTCCGGAACGCGGCAGTCAAGACCGTCGATGGCGTTGAGGGCGGCCACGACGAGATCGCGGCGATGCTGGAAGCTGGCAGTGCGTTCCTTCAGGAATTCCTGCGGGCCGGTCAGCGCTGCCACCGAGGCGGCCTGGCTGACAGACGAAGGGCAGGAAGTTGCCTGGCTCTGGACCACGGCCATAGCCTTGATCAGGTCGCGCGGGCCACCGGCATAACCGATGCGCCAGCCGGTCATGGCATAGGCCTTGGAGACACCGTTGACCGTGAGCGTCCGGTCCTTGAGCCGAGGCTCAAGCTGGGCCGGGGTGACGAAGCGGAAGCCGTCATAGACGATGTGCTCATACATGTCGTCGACCAGCAGCCACACATGCGGATGCTTCAGGAGCACGTCGAGCAGCGGACGATAGTCGGCAGCGCTGTAGGCGGCGCCCGACGGGTTCGACGGCGAGTTGAGCAGCACCCAACGCGTCTTCGGCGTAATTGCAGCTTCGAGCTTGTCGGCAGTCAGGCGGAAACCGGAGGAGGCGTCGCAGGGGATCAGAACCGGCTTGCCTTCGCAGATCTGGACGATATCCGAATAGGAGGTCCAGTAGGGCGTCGGGATGATCACTTCGTCGCCGGGATTGATCGACGCCATCATGGCGTTGAACAGGATCTGCTTGGCGCCCGTTGCCACCGTGATCTCGTCCTGCTCGTAGGCAAGGCCGTTTTCACGCTGGAACTTTTCGCGGATTGCCTTCTTCAGGTCCGGCGTGCCGTCGAGCGCGGTGTACTTGGTGTCGCCGCGCTTGATCGCCTCGCAGGCGGCATCCTTGACGTAGTCGGGCGTGTCGAAGTCGGGCTCGCCCGCACCGAGGATGATGACCGGCTTGCCTTCGCGCTTCATCGCTTGCGCGCGGGCGCCGATTTTCAGGATTTCGGAGACTCCGATCGAGGAGATCCGCGAGGCGGGCTGAAAGCCCGCCTCCTTGACCGTTTGATTGATGGTCATGATCGAATCCTACCTGGGTGCGCCGATTATTCGATGTCGAACGACACGCCCTGCGCCAGCGGCAGAGCCTTCGAATAGTTCACCGTGTTGGTGGCGCGGCGCATATAGGCCTTCCACGAGTCCGAGCCGGATTCGCGACCGCCGCCGGTTTCCTTTTCGCCACCGAAGGCGCCGCCGATTTCAGCACCCGAGGTGCCGATGTTGACGTTGGCGATGCCGCAATCCGAGCCGTCGACCGCCAGGAAGCGTTCGGATTCCTGCATGTCGCGGGTGAAGATCGAGGACGACAGGCCGGCCGCGACCGCATTGTGGTCGGCAACGACGGCGTCGAAGTCGCTGTACTTCATGACGTAGAGGATCGGCGCGAAGGTCTCTTCGAGCACCGGGCCAGCCTGCTTCGGCATTTCGACGAGGGCCGGCTTGGCATAGTAGCCGTTATCATAGCCGAGTTCGACGCGTTCGCCGCCGGTGACGGTGCCGCCATGGGTCTTGGCTTCGCCGATTGCCTTCTGCATGCTGTCGAAAGCAGCCTTGTCGACGAGCGGGCCGACGAGGGCGGTCGATTCCAGCGGGTTGCCGACCGAGACCGAGCCATAGGCCTTCTTCAGACGCGGAACGAGCTGGTCATAGACGCTCTCGTGCACGAAGAGACGACGCATGGTGGTGCAACGCTGGCCGGCGGTGCCCATGGCGCCGAAGGCGATGGCGCGCAAGGCCATGTCGAGATCGGCCGAGGGGCAGACGATGCCGGCATTGTTGCCGCCGAGTTCGAGGATGGCGCGGGCAAAACGCTTGGCAAGGCGCGGGCCGACGTCGCGGCCCATGCGGGTGGAACCGGTCGCCGAAACGAGCGGAACCTTCGGGTTGTCGACGAGGACTTCGCCGACGGTGCGGTCGCCGATGAGAACCTGCGACAGGCCTTCCGGCGCATCGCCGAAGCGGGCGAGTGCACGCTCGAAGATTGCCTGCGAGGCAAGCGCCGTGAGCGGGGTCTTTTCCGACGGCTTCCAGACGACGGAGTTGCCGCAGACGAGCGCCAGCGCCGTGTTCCACGACCAGACGGCGACCGGGAAGTTGAAGGCCGAGATGACGCCGACGACGCCGAGCGGATGCCAGGTTTCCATCATGCGGTGGCCGGGGCGCTCGGTGGCGATCGTCAGGCCGTATAGCTGGCGGGAAAGACCGACGGCGAAATCGCAGATGTCGATCATTTCCTGGACTTCGCCGAGGCCTTCGGAGGTGATCTTGCCGGCTTCGATCGAAACCAGGCGGCCGAGGTCGGCCTTGAAGGCGCGCAGTTCTTCGCCGAGCAGGCGGATCAGTTCGCCGCGCTTCGGTGCCGGAACCAGGCGCCAGGCCTTGAAGGCTTCATGAGCCTTTTCGATCTTGGCAGCGGCTTCCGCGGCCGAAACCGTCTTGAGGTTGCCGATCTTTTCGCCGGTGACCGGGCTGTAGGACGGCATGTCGCCGCCGGTGTAGAGTTCCTTGGCGACGCCCATCTTTTCGAGAAGCGCTGCGGCTTCCTTGGTCACGTCGACTTTTTTGGTTGCGATGTTCATGGTCTGACTCCCGTTTTCCTGGCTTGACCTATCCGAAGCGCACGCTGCCGAGCTTTCCCGGCGAGGTGAGCGACTTCAGGCCCGCGGCCATGTCCTTGAGTTTGTCTGGTGTATAAAAGTCGTAATAGGCCTGGTTGCGGCGGCCGATCGCATGTTCCGCGCTGAAGCTGCCGTGATACTCCTCAACGGCGACGGCGAAAACCCATTCGCGAAGCCGGGATTCGAAGGTCTCGTCCTTGAGAAGGTCGCTGTCCTTCGGCACGACGAGGTTGAAGTGCACGCCGCCGTCGCCGATATGGCCGAAGTCGCAGACGGTCACATCAGGGAATTTCGCCGGCATTTCTGCCTTCATATGGTCGCAGAAGGCCATGATGTCACCCCTGCGGAAGGAGACGTCGAAGGCGATCAGCTTGCCGAGATGCTTGACGCCCTCGGACAGCGCGTGGCGCAGCGCCCAGATCTCGTGCGGCGGGCCGACGAAGGCATCGGCGAGCGGTGCCTCTTCCATTTCCCAGATCTCGGCGAGCGCCGATTCCAGCACGGCGTCGAGCGACTGTTCGCCGTCGCGGGGTGCCCAGGTGCGGCTGATCTCGGCGAGGATGACATAGTCGGGAACGTTGCCGCCCTGGAAGGGGTTCTTCAGCGACGGCACATGGGCGAAGGCGGCCGTGACGGCGTTCTTCGACATGCCCTCGAAGGCCGAGAGATAGGCGCCGAGCCGCTCTTCCATGGCTCGGAGCAACGGCAGTACATGGGCGCCGCTTGCCGGAACGAGCAGCGCGGTTGCCGTCTGTTGCGGCAGGCGTTCTAGGTTCAGCACGCATTCGGTGACGATGCCGAAGGCGCCCGAAGTGCCGATAAAGAGCTGCTTCCAGTCAACGCCGGTGTTGTTCTTGCGCAGGTCGCATTGCAGGTCGAGCACGGTGCCGTCCTCGTCTGCGAGAACGACCTTGAGCCCGAGGGTGTTGCGGCGCACGTCGCCATATTTCAGAAAGCGCGAACCGCCGGTATTGGTGGCGATCATGCCACCGATACGCGGGTCGGCGCCGAGATCGATCGGGAAGAACAGGCCGTGCTCTTCCAGGCGCCGGTTGAGATCGGACAGCCGAAAGCCGGCGTCGAGCCGCACCGAGCGATTGTCGAGGTCGAGCTCGAAGCGCTTCGCCAGCCGGTCGAGGCTGAGCACGGCCTCGTCGCCCGACTGATCCGGGGTCGAGCCGGAAACGAGGCCCGTGTTGCCGGATTGCGGGATCAGCGCGATGCCGTTCGTGACGCAATAGGCGACCGCAGCAGAGACTTCTTCCGTCGTTGCCGGCCGCAGCACGAGCGAAGTCCGGCCGCGATCGTAGCGCGCGCCGGTCTCGTAGGCTTCCAGGTCTTCAGGACGCGTAACGACACCCTTGTTTCCAAGGATGTCGGCGAGCGCGTCGATGTGCCGTTTGTCGATCATCAGAAAAGCATCATTCCGCAGCGATCGCGCCGGTCAAGGCCCGGATGCAGCTTTCGATCGAAGCCTGCTCGATGCCGGCATAGTGGTCGAATTCGTTGAGCACGGTGGCGCCGAGATCGCTTTCGAAGCGCTTCTGGTTCGGGCTGGCGACGAAGTCCTGCTGGGCGCCGTCGCCGAGGTTCGACTGGAAGATACCCGCGGCGCTGACCGGCAGGAAGTCTTCGTAGACGATCGCGTCGAACTGGACGAGACCGCTCGCGATCAGCGCTTCGATGTCACGCGCCGGGGAGACGCCGGCCTTGCGGCCCTTCTCCGTCAGCGAGTAGCTGAAATAGCCGAGGCCGGCTTCGCGGATGCCTGCCCAAGTGTCCGGGAAGGGCTCAAAAGCCTTGGCGAGGGCTGCTTCGTATTCGCGGGCATTGGAGCCGTCGGCGGCCGGGCGGACGATCTTGCGCGAGGCGTCGAGCAGGTCGTCGTAGAGCGCGCGGCCTTTCGGGGTCAGCGCGATGCCGCGCTGTTCGATCTCGCCGAAACGGGCGGTGTGGGAGCCGGCCTTCCAGGCGCCGTCGGCATCCTTGAAGGAAACAGGCTCTTCCAATGCCTTGAACGAGGTCTGGCGCAAAAGGATCGGGCACTTGCGGGTCGGCGGGCCCTCGACGACGGCCTTCGGCGCGATTTCGTATTCCGGCATCAGCGCCTGCACCTTGTCGATGTCGAGCGTGCGCGGCGTCAGGTGGTTGATGTGCGGACCCTTGAAGGAGACGACGTCGGCGATCAGACGATGGGCGTCGTGCAGGCGCTTGTACATGTCGGCGCTGACATTGGCCTTGTCGTGCCAGCGGAAGGTTTCGAGCACTTCTGAGACGAAACGCTCAGCGTCGGCTTTGTCGAGACCGCCGTCACGTTCAGCCTTTTCGGTCAGTTCGACAGCGACGGGCGTAAAGATCCGGCGCTCGGCGAGGATCGCCTGTGATTCGGCGCGCAGGCTCTCGTCAGCGATCAAGTCCAGGCGCAGAAGCGAGGTGAAAACGCGGAAGGGATTGCGCTTCAGAGCGGCGTCACCAACGGGGCGGAAGGCCGTCGAGTGCACCGGGACACCGGCAGTCGACAGGTCGTAGTAGCCGACCGGGTACATGCCCATGACGGCGAAGACGCGACGCATCATCGATAGCTCGGCGGGTGTGCCGAGACGGATTGCGCCGTGGCGTTCCTCGGAGATGCGGTCGAGCGAATCCGTGGCGTCCAGACGCTCCTTCAGGACCGGGTCGGCGGCGAGCGTATCGTCGTTTACCTTGGCGACCAGTTCCATCAGCGTGCCGTAGGCCGGCACCTCTTCGCGGTACATGACCGACATGGCTGCGGAAAAGGACGAACGGATGTCGTCGGCCGATACGAAACTATTCTCTTTCACTGGGGCTCGCCTCGCGCTATGGGTGAAGGACAAGGTCATTCTCATTTCGGATCATATCCGATCGAACTGGCCATTGATCGCGTTGCTTCTGACTATGTTGATGCGAGGCTGGAATGAAGTTAAGCCGCAGGCTGGTTCCCGACGTGACGACGCTGCAGGCGTTCGAATGCGCGGCGCGACACGGCAGCTTCACGCAGGCCGCCGCCGAGCTGAACCTTACCCAAAGCGCCGTCAGCCGGCAGATCAAGGATCTCGAAAATCAGCTCGGCGTGCTTTTGTTCGAGCGCGTGCGCCAGCGGGTGATCCTGTCGGATGCCGGCCAGAAGTTCCTGCCCGAGGTTCGCCGTCTCCTCAATCAGACGGAGGAACTGATGGTGCGCGCCATGGCTTCGGCGCGGGCAGACTCGACGCTCTCGATCGCGTCGCTCCCGACTTTCGGCAGCCGCTGGCTGGTGCCGCGCCTTCCCGATTTCCTCAAGCGCCATCCGGATACGGTGCTGAACATCGCCTCCCGTTCCGCGCCCTTCGATTTCGACGAGCAGAACTTCGATCTCGCCATTCATTACGGCCAACCGGTCTGGGCGCGCGCCACCTGCAGCTATCTGTGCAGCGAGATCATCGTGCCGGCAGCGAGTCCTGCCCTGTTGGCGAACCATTCGATCGAGACCCCCGAGGATCTCGTCGCCGGCCCATTGCTGCATCTCGCCACGCGGCCGAAGCTCTGGGCGCAATGGTTCGAGGCCAACGACATGGACGGCCGCGGCGCCTATCGCGGCAACCGTTTCGACCAGTTCTCCATGGTGATCGAAGCGGCGACGGCGGGGCTCGGTTTCGCGCTGCTGCCACGTTACCTGATCGAGCAGGAAATCGCCGCCGGCACGCTCAGCATCGTGCTCGACCGGCCGATGAAGACGGAAAACAGCTATTATCTGGCCGTGCCCGAGGGTAAGCTCGAAAACCCCATCAGCCTGGCCTTCCGGGAGTGGATCACCGAGCAAGTGGGCTGAGCGGATCGACGCTTTTCTACGAATCGAGGGAACCTTCCTCGCCGCTTCACGTTTCGCCTCGTCTGCCATTCGCGATGAAGCTTGAGAAGAGGGCAATTGAGAGAGCTGTATCGAAGTGCCATTGGGGGCGCGCACAGCGGCCGGTTTCGGCTTGATTCGTTTGTGCGCAAATCGTCCGAACTTGTATGAGCAATCCTTGCAAGCTGTTGGCACCACGGCTAAAAAATGCCATTTTCATGCATCACCGCGGCCTTGAAAACCAATGCGCCGCCGGCTTTGCGATCTCCGATGCCCAGTCGAGGGCGGTGCCTGTTACCGCCAATTCCCCACATGCGGGAATTGACGGTGGATGGGAGGACACATGACCGTGTCTAGCAATGCGCCGGCTCAGCCTGACTTCTCAGGTCCGCAGCCAACCCGGCAACCCCAAGAGGACCGGGCCGATCAACCCCGGTTGGATTCAGAACCCGTACCCATGCAGCTTCAAACAACGCCGCCCACCTCTCCGCGCGAACCGGAAGCAAAGCAGATCGATTACAACGATTCGATCCGCGCCACCTTCTTCTCGATGGAGGACCTCCGGCAATGCGGCGAGGATCTCGCAGTGAAGGGTGCCTCCTCGCTGCCGGGATTCTTCCCGTTCGAGTTCCGGCCGCGGCATCGCGAAAACGAGAGCGAGATCCTGCGCGTCTACCGCGCGACCGCTGCGGACGTGGAAGCCGGGGCGACGATCACGCCGGCCGCCGAATGGCTGCTCGACAACCACCACGTCGTCGAAGAGGCGATCCAGGAGGTCCGGCGCGATTTCCCGCGTCGGTTCTATCGCCAGCTGCCGACGCTTTCGGTTTCCGGTACGGTGATCCCGCGCACCATGGCGCTCGCCTGGCTCTATGTCGCCCACACCCACAGCACGGTGACGCGCGATAGCATCACGGCGATGGTCGAAGGCTTCCAGAAGCACGACACCTTCAAGATCGGCGAACTCTGGGCGCTGCCGTCGATCCTGCGCTTCGTGCTGATCGAGAACCTCCGCCGGATCGCCATCCGCGTCGAGCGCTCGCGCGGCATGCGCCGAAAGGCGAACGACATTGCCGACCAGATCATCCGCCTGAACGATCCGGAGAAATATCGGGCGCTGCTTGCGGAATCGGAAGCGCTGGCTGCCGACAACACCTTCGTCGCGCAACTGCTCTACCGCACGCGTGACGGCTCGCAGACCTCCGGTGCCGTCATCGGCTGGATCGAGGAACAGCTTGAGAGGCGCGGCAGCGACGTCGAAAACGCGCTGGTCGCCGAACAGAACCGCCTGTCGTCCGGCAATGCGACGATGAGCAACATCATCCGCAGCCTGCGCGAGATCGACGATACCGACTGGGCTGTCTGGTTCGAAAGCGTCAGCAAGATCGACGCGGCGCTACGCGAGGGCTCCGACTATGCGGCGCTCGATTTCGGCTCGCGCAACAAGTATCGCGACACGATCGAGAAGCTCGCGCGTCGTTCCGGTCACAGCGAATACGAGGTGACGCAGATCGCCATCGAGATGGTGCGCGAGGCGGAGACTGCGGCCGAGACCGAAGTGCCGCTGCAGGAGCCGAACGTCGGATCCTTCCTCGTCGGCAAGCAGCGCAAGGTGCTCGAGAAGAAGATCGGCTATCGACCGTCGCTGCTGCAGACCATCATCCGTATCAGCCGCAAGCTCGACTGGTTCGCGATCGCCGGCCCGAACATCCTCTTGACGATCCTGGCGATGATCGCCGTCTATTCCTTCGTCAGTCCGATGGATATTCCGAACGGCGCGAAGCTGATCATGCTGCTTCTGTTCGCGCTGCCGGCGTCCGAAGGCGCGATGGGCCTGTTCAACACGCTGGTGACGCTGTTCGTCAGACCATCGCGACTTGTCGGCTATGAATTCCTCGACGGAATTCCCGAGCATGCCCGCACCCTCGTCGTCGTACCTTGCCTGATTGCCAAGCGCGACCATGTCGACGAACTCGTGCGCAATCTCGAGGTGCACTACCTCGCCAACCCGCGCGGCGAGATTTATTTCGCGCTGCTCAGCGACTGGGCCGATAGCAAGGTTGAGGAGTCGAGCACCGATTCCGATGTGCTCGACTACGCCAAGCGCGAGATCGCTCAGCTTTCGGCGCGCTACGCCTATGATGGCAAGACGCGCTTCCATCTCCTGCATCGCCGCCGCCTGTTCAACGAGCAGGAAGGCGTGTGGATGGGTTGGGAGCGCAAGCGCGGCAAGCTGCACGAACTGAACATGCTGCTTCGCGGCGACCGCGACACCTCGTTCCTGCAGGGCGCCAACACGGTGCCGGACAACGTGCAGTACGTGATGACGCTCGATTCCGACACGCGCCTGATGCGCGATGCGGTGACGAAGCTCGTCGGCAAGATCTACCATCCGATCAACCGTCCGGTGGTCGACCCTAAGACACAGGACGTGATCGCCGGCTACAGCCTGCTGCAGCCCCGCGTGACGCCGTCGCTGACAACGGGCAGCGAAGCTTCCGCCTTCCAGCGTATCTTCTCGGCCAACCGCGGCATCGACCCCTATGTCTTCACCGTTTCCGACGTCTACCAGGACATCGCCGGCGAAGGCAGCTTCACCGGCAAGGGCCTCTACCATGTCGACGCCTTCGAGGCGGCGCTGAAGGGCCGGATCCAGGAAAATGCCGTTCTCAGCCACGATCTGCTCGAAGGTTCCTATGTGCGTTGCGCGCTGGTAACCGACGTCGAGCTCGTCGAGGACTTCCCGACCCGCTACGAGGTCGAGATGTCGCGCCAGCATCGCTGGGCGCGTGGCGACTGGCAGCTGCTGCCCTACATCTTCAATTTCTCGAACGGGCTGTCGATGCTCGGGCGCTGGAAGATGTACGACAACCTGCGTCGCTCGCTGATCCCGCTTGCCTGGCTCGTCGCCTCGGTGATGGGCTGGTACTACATGGAGCCGACCGAGGCGCTGATCTGGCAGATTGTCCTGATCTTCAGCTTGTTCGTGGCCCCGACCCTGTCGCTGATCAACGGCCTCCTGCCGCGCCGCAACGACATCGTCGCCCGCGCCCACCTTCACGCGGTGCTGACGGAAGTCCGCGCTGCCAATGCACAAGTGGCGCTCCGCATCGTCTTCATCGCCCACAATGCGGCGATGATGGGCGACGCGATCGCGCGCTCGCTCTACCGCACCTTCGTCAGCCGCAAGCTGATGCTCGAATGGCGCACGGCCGCGCAGGTGCAGAGTGCCGGCCACGGCACGATTGGCGATTACTACCGCGCGATGTGGATCGCGCCGGCGCTTTCGGCGCTTTCGCTGGCGCTTGCCGCGATCTCCGACACCGGCCTGCCGTTCATCGGCATTCCCTTCGCGTTGCTCTGGGCGCTTTCGCCTGCGGTCGCCTGGTTCGTCAGCCAGTCGGCCGAAACCGAGGACCAGCTCGTCGTCTCCGATGAAGCGATCGACGAGATGCGCCTGATTGCCCGGCGCACCTGGCGCTATTTCGAGACCTTCGTGACCGCCGAGCAGCACTTCCTGCCGCCGGACAACTTCCAGGAAACGCCGCAGCCGGTCCTGGCCGAGCGCACCTCGCCGACGAATATCGGCGTCTACCTGCTGTCGGTGATGTCGGCACGCGATTTCGGCTGGATCGGCTTCGAGGAGACGATCAACCGGCTGGAGCAGACGATCGCCACCATCGACCGCCTGCCGAAGTATCGCGGCCACCTGTTCAACTGGTATCGGACGAACACGCTCGACACCATGGAGCCGCGCTACATCTCGTCGGTCGACAGCGGCAACCTTGCCGGTCACCTGATTGCCGTATCGTCGATGTGCCGCGACTGGGCCGAGGCGCCGTCGGCGCATGTCCAGGGCAGCCTGGACGGCATCGGCGACGTGGTGGCGATCCTCCAGGAGGTGTTGCGCGATCTGCCCGACGACCGCAAGACGGTCCGGCCGCTGCGTCGCCTGATCGAGGAACGCATCGTCGGCTTCCAGAACGCGCTTGCCGCGGTCAAGCGCGAGCGCGAGTTCGCGTCGATCCGGGTGATCAACCTCGCGGTGCTGGCGCGCGACATGCACAAGCTCACCGTCAACCTCGACCACGAGGTGCGCACGCCGCAGAGCACCGAAGTGACGAAGTGGGCAAATGCGCTCGTCAGCACCTGCGAAGCCCATATTTCCGACGGTGTCTTCGATCTCGGTGCGATCGAATCGTTGCGCCAGCGCCTGCTGGTGCTGAAGGATCGCGCCCGCGACATCGCCTTCTCGATGGATTTCGGCTTCCTGTTCCGGCCGGAGCGGCGCCTGCTGTCGATCGGCTTCCGGGTCAACGCCAACGAGCTCGACGAGGCCTGCTACGACCTTCTCGCTTCGGAAGCACGTCTCACCAGCCTGTTTGCCATCGCCAAGGGCGACTTGCCGACGGAGCACTGGTACAAGCTCGGCCGTCCGATCGTGCCGATCGGCGCGCGCGGCGCGCTGATCTCCTGGTCGGGCTCGATGTTCGAATATCTCATGCCGCCGCTGGTGATGCAGGAGCGGCAGGGCGGTATCCTCAACCAGACCAACAATCTGATTGTGAAGGAGCAGATCAACCACGGCCGCCGTCTGGGCACGCCCTGGGGCATTTCGGAAGCCGCGTTCAACGCGCGCGACCACGAGCTCACCTACCAGTACACCAACTTCGGCGTGCCGACGCTCGGGCTCAAGCGCGGCCTCGGCCAGAACGCGGTCATCGCGCCCTACGCCTCGATCCTCGCCTGCATGTACGATCCGAAATCGGCGCTCGCCAACCTCGGACGTCTGCGCGAGGTCGGCGCACTCGGTGTCTACGGCTTCCATGATGCCGTCGACTTCACGCCGACGCGTGTGCCCGAGGGCCAGAAGTGTGCGGTCGTGCGCAACTACTATGCGCACCACCATGGCATGTCGATCGCGGCTGTCGCCAATGTCGTCTTCAATGGCCGTCTGCGCGAGTGGTTCCACGCCGATCCGGTGATCGAGGCCGCCGAACTGCTGCTGCAGGAAAAGGCGCCGCGCGACATCCCGATCATGAATGCCAAGCGCGAGCCGGAATCGGTCGGCAAGGGTCAGGACGATCTCCTGCGTCCGGAAGTCCGCATCATCGAGAACCCGCTGGCACAGGACCGGGAGACCGTGTTTCTCTCCAACGGCCATTACTCAGTCATGCTGACGGCCAACGGCGCCGGCTATGCCCGCTGGAACGGCCAGTCCGTCACCCGCTGGAAGCCGGATCCGGTCGAGGACCGCACCGGCACCTTCATCTTCCTGCGCGACACGACGACCGGCGATTGGTGGTCCGCGACATCGGAGCCGCGCCGTGCGGCCGGCGAGAAGGTGCTGACCCGCTTCGGCGACGACAAGGCCGAATTCGTCAAGACCGTCGGCGACCTCACCAGCGAGGTCGAGTGCATCGTCGCCACCGAACACGACGCCGAAGGGCGCCGGGTCATCCTGCTCAACACCGGCACCCAGGATCGCTTCATCGAAGTGACCTCCTATGCCGAGCCGGTGCTTTCGATCGACGAGGCCGACAGCGCGCACCCGGCCTTTTCGAAGATGTTCGTGCGCACGGAAATCAGCCGCCGCGGCGACGTCATTCGCGTCAGCCGCAACAAGCGCAGCTCCAGCGACCCGGACATGGAAGTGGCGCATCTCGTCACCGACAATGCCGGCAGCGATCGCCATACGGAAGCGGAGACCGACCGTCGCCGCTTCATCGGCCCGGGCCGGACGCTTGCCGAAGCTGCCGCGTTCGACACGGACGCAGTGCTTTCGGGCACGGACGGCTTTACGCTCGATCCGATCATGTCGCTGCGCCGCGTCGTTCGCGTGCCCGCCGGCAAGAAGGTCAGCGTCGTCTTCTGGACAATCGCTGCGCCGAGCCGCGAGGAGGTCGATCGCGCGATCGACCGCTATCGCCATCCGGAGACCTTCAACCAGGAACTCATCCACGCCTGGACCCGCAGCCAGGTGCAGATGCGCCATGTCGGCGTGACATCGCAGGAGGCCGCGAGCTTCCAGATGCTCGGCCGCTACCTCGTCTATCCGGACATGCATCTGCGTGCCGACACGGCGACGGTGCAGGCAGGCCTCGACTCCCAGTCGAAGCTCTGGCCGCTGGCGATCTCGGGCGACTACCCGATCTTCTGCCTCCGCATCAACGACGACGGCGATCTCGGCATCGCACGTGAAGCGCTGCGCGCCCAGGAATATATGCGCGCCCGCGGCATCACCGCCGACCTCGTCATCATCAACGAGCGGGCCTCGTCCTATGCGCAGGATATGCAGCATGCGCTGGATTCCATGTGCGAGAACCTGAGGCTTCGCGGCCTTTCGGACGGCCCGCGCCAGCATATCTTCTCGGTGCGCCGCGACCTGATGGAACCGGAGACCTGGTCGACCCTGCTGTCGGCCTCGCGCGCCGTGTTCCATGCCCGCAACGGCACGATCTCCGACCAGATCGCCCGCGCCAACTCGCTCTATTCGCCGGCGCCGGCGAAGGGTGCGGAGAAGAGCGGCGAGTTCGTGGGACCGCTTTTGGCGGCGCCGCAGGAGAAGGCAGACGTTGCCCCGGCCGAGATCAAGGGCGATGGCCTTTCCTTCTGGAACGGCTTCGGTGGTTTTGCCGAAGGCGGTCGCGAATATGTCGTGCGCCTTCGTGGCGGCGAAGCGACGCCGCAGCCCTGGATCAACGTCATCTCCAACGAGCAGTTCGGCTTCCACGTTTCGGCGGAAGGCGCGGCCTTCTCCTGGAGCCGCAATTCGCGCGACTACCAGTTGACGCCGTGGACCAATGACACGGTCATCAACCGTCCGGGCGAGGCGATCTTCATCCGCGACATGGAGAGTGGTTCGGTATCGACGCCCTATGCGTCGCTCTCGCGTCGCCGCTCCGTCGTCTTCGAAACGGCGCATGGGCTCGGCTATTCGCGCTTCCGCAGCACCCAGGACGACCTCGAGATCGAGGCGACCCATACGGTGCACCGCAGCTTGCCGGCAAAGCTCGTCCGCGTCTCGATCCGCAACCGCGCGAAGACGGCGCGGCGGTTGAGGCTCTACGGCTATAACGAGTGGGTACTCGGTAACAACCGCGCCCGCTCGGCGCCCTTCATCCTCTCGAAGTGGGATGAGGAGACCGCGGCGCTGGTTGCGACCAACCCTTACAGCATCGACTATGCCGGTCGTTCGGCGTTCTTCACCGCCGATGGCGGCCAGGCTGCCGGTTACACCGCGAGCCGGCGGGAGTTCCTGGGCTCGCTCGGCGGCATCCTCGTGCCGCAGGCGGTGCTTTCGGGTGCCGATCTCTCGGGTTCGGTCGACGTAGACGGCGACCCTTGCGCGGTCATTGCGTCCGATCTGACCATCGAACCCGGTGCCGAGCAGCAGGTCACCTTCATTCTCGGCGATGCCGACAATGAGGATCAGCTTCGTGCCGTACTCGGTGAGTTGCGTGAGACTGCATTCGACACGGTGCTCGGGGCGGCCAAGACGTTCTGGCGCGATTTCACCGATATCGTGAAGGTGGAAACGCCGGATCCGGCCTTCGACGCCATGATCAACAACTGGCTGCCCTACCAGAGCCTCGGCTGCCGCATCATGGCCCGCTCCGCCTTCTACCAGGCGAGCGGTGCCTTCGGCTTCCGCGACCAGCTGCAGGACACGCTGGCTTTCCTGATCCACAGGCCGGAGCTTGCCCGGGCGCAGATCCTGAATGCTGCGGCTCGTCAGTTCGTCGAGGGCGACGTGCAGCACTGGTGGCTGCCGGGAACCGGCGCCGGCGTGCGCACGATGATATCCGACGACGTCGTCTGGCTCGCCCATGCCGTTACGCATTACTGCTCGGTGACCGGTACCTCCGACATCCTGAGAGAACAGATCGCCTTCATCAGCGGTCCGGCTCTCGAAGAGGGCCAGCACGACGCCTTCTACAAGCCTGAGATTTCCGAGGAGGTCGGCGACGTCTACGAGCATTGCGCCCGTGCGCTCGACCTCGCGATCAAGCGGACCGGCGAGAACGGCCTGCCGTTGATCCTCGGCGGTGACTGGAACGATGGCATGAACCGTGTCGGTGCTGCCGGAAAGGGCACCAGCACCTGGCTTGGATGGTTCCTCGCAGGCACGCTCCGCGGCTTCCTGCCTTACGCTCGCGAGCGTAAGGACCAGGCACGCGTCACCCGTTGGGAGGCGCATCTCGAAGCCCTGAAGAAGGCGCTCGACACCGCCGGCTGGGACGGCGACTACTATCGTCGCGGCTATTACGACGACGGCACGCCGCTCGGCACCAGCGAGGCGCTCGAGTGCCGGATCGATTCGATCGGCCAGTCCTGGAGCGTCCTCTCAGGCGAAGGCGACGAGCAGCGTTCGCTCAAGGCGATGGATGCGGTCATGGCCGAACTGGTCGATCCGGACCAGCACATCGTGCGGCTGTTCACGCCGCCGCTCGAGCGGACGTCGCAGGATCCAGGCTACATCAAGGCCTATCCGCCCGGCGTGCGCGAAAATGGCGGGCAATATACCCATGCGGCCACCTGGGTGGCGCTGGCCTTCGCCGAACAGGGCAGGGCGGAAGAAGCCTGGCGCGTCTTCCAGATGCTGAACCCGGTCTCGCATGCGCAGAGCCGCGAGGCGGCGGAACACTACCGCGTCGAGCCCTATGTCGTCGCCGCCGATATCTATGGCGAAGGCGATCTGGCGGGACGCGGCGGCTGGACCTGGTACACCGGTTCGGCTGGCTGGCTCTACCGCGTCGGCGTCGAAGGTATTCTCGGGATCCGCAGACAGGGCGACAAGCTGGTCATTCGGCCGGTGCTGCCGGCGGCCTGGGACGGCTACTCCGCAGAAGTGACGCTCAACGGCGCGCGGCACAAGATTTCGGTGCAGCGCGACCAGAAAAGTGGCGAGCCGATTGTCAGCATAAACAATAGTGTCACAAAAAACGCGCATGAAGGCATTTTGCTGTAACGGCCGGCATTGAAGACAGGATGAGACCGGCTTTGTTCCCGCAAGGGCAAGGCCGGTTTTTCTTTGCGGAAATGCGGGCGGCATGACCCCGACGGCCGGGTGTCGTGTCTTGGAGCGCCAGGCGTTCAGACGAACGCGCAAAGGGCGCTCTAACACTTTGAAGCCAGAGCATCTTATCCGCTTCCAGTGACTTCACTTGAAAGCGGGATGCTCTAGATCATCGGAGCGGGATGGGGCGGAGAACTGCAACATGTTCCTCATCCCACCTAGTTCATGGTGCCGGGCATCTCGCGCGTTTGAATGACGGCGCGGGCTGTCGGTGCCCGTTTCAACAGGGATGGGGCAGGGGCGCCAAATCCTGGAAAACGGACCGCATGCTGCAAAAGACTTTTCAGGGTGGTGTCAACCCGACGTCCGCCCGAATGGTTCCCAACG
Organism: Ensifer sp. GW101-20A05; assembly: GCF_059424735.1. NCBI lineage: Bacteria > Pseudomonadati > Pseudomonadota > Alphaproteobacteria > Hyphomicrobiales > Rhizobiaceae > Ensifer > Ensifer sp. GW101-20A05. The sequence goes on from NZ_JBWKZT010000005.1 coordinate 161,061, forward strand.
AGCGTGACACACGCCTCGACGTGTTCAGGGCGCTGTGCCTGCTGACGATCTTCGTCAACCACGTTCCGGGACAGTACCTCGAATATCTGACGCACAAGAACTTCGGCTTTTCCGATTCCGCCGAAGCCTTCGTGCTGATCTCCGGCCTGTCGGTCGGGATCGCCTATGGCGGCAAGTTCGCCGCCGGAGAACGGCTGGCGATGACGCTGAAAATCTGGCGCCGGGCGCTGGCGCTTTATGTCGCCCACATCATGACCAGCATCGTGACGCTGGCGATTTTTGCGGCCGGGGCGATCTATTTCGGCCGGCAGGATCTGATCGGCGAGATCAACATTCGGCCGATGGTGGAACAGACGGAACAGGGCATCGTCGCCATGGTGCTTCTGGGGTATCAGCTCGGCTACAACAACATCCTGTCGATGTATGCGGCGCTGTTCCTGATGCTGCCGGGTATTCTCTGGCTGAACGGCGTCAGCAAGAAACTGCTGCTGTCGCTGTCGGCCGCCCTGTGGCTCGCCGCAGGCATCTTCAAGTTCGTGCCGTCGAATTTCCTCGACGAGGGCTATTGGTTCCTCAATCCCTGGTCCTGGCAGTTCCTGTTCGTCATCGGCATCGTCATGATGACCTTCGTTCGCAATGGTGGATCACTCCCCCGATGGCCCTGGCTGATCGTCCTGTCGGGCGCTTATCTTGCGGTCTCCGCTGTCTGGGTGCTCTTCTCCTTCTGGAGCATCGACCTTTCCTTCGGTCTTCCAGCGGTCTTGACCGGCTTTGACAAGACCTTCCTGTCGGGCCCCCGGCTGCTCCATGTGCTGGCGCTTGCCTACATCGTCGCCGTGACGCCTCGCATCAGCAACCTCGCCAAACTCGACAGCGATCATCCGCTCGCGGTTGTCGGGCGACACTCGCTGCCGATCTTCATCTTCGGCACGATCCTGGCGATGTCCGGCCAGGTGCTGCTGTTCGTCACCGGGAGAAACCCGATCTTCGGCAGCCTCTTCGTGCTCGTCGGCATCGGGCTGCATTTCGCCTATGCCTATTATCTCGAATGGTTGCGCGGCATTGCTACTGCAAAGCCGCTGCGGGCGGCGTAACAGAACGCCGCCCCTGCTGGGCGACTAATTTCTGGAACCAAGGGCAAGGCGGCAGGCGAGCCCCGTGAATACGCCGGCGAGAAGATACTGCGGCAGCTTCGGGAAACGCCTGATGCCAGCGAGCCGCGCGCGCAGATGGCTGCCGACCAGGATGACCGAGCCGTTCACGAGGAAGCCGACCCCGTTCAACACGGTCGCCAGCAGAAGCATCTGCGTGACCATCGACCCGCTCTTTGGGTCTACGAACTGTGGGAGCAGCGCCAGTACGAAGAGCGCCATCTTCGGATTGAGCAGGTTCGTCATCAGCCCCTCGCCGAAGATCCGCCAGTTCGAAAGTCGCTTGAGCGTCGAAACCGGTGACGCGCTCGATGCGTTCGAGCGGACTGTCTTGTAGGCGAGGTACAGCAGATAGGCGCAGCCCGCCCAGCGCACGATCTCATAGGCAACCGGCAAGGTGACGAAGAGCTGGGAAAGACCGAGTGCTGCGGCCAGCGCGTGGCAATAGGTGCCGACTGCGATCCCGGCATAGGTGAGGAACCCGGCTGCGCGCCCCTGGCTCACGCTCCGAGAAGCGATGAGCAGCATGTCAGGGCCGGGCGTGGCGGTGAGCACGAGGCTTGCTGTGGCGAAAACTGCGATTGTGGAGATGTCCGGCATGATGATTCCTTTGGAATTGGGGCCGGAATTCCCGTCTACCAACAATCTCGAGAATGGCAAGGCTGGTCGACGCGACGTTGTCAGAAAGCCGAAAAGCAAAAAACCACCCGCGTTTGACCGCGGGTGGTTCGGTTCGTTCGCTTGACTTCAAGCGCGTGTCTTATGCCGCCGTGTGGCTCATGCGGACGTCTTCGTCCGTCAGGATGCCGCTGGCGCGCAAGAGGGCTGCGAAGCGGCCATTGCTCTGGCTGAGCTCGTTGAAACCGCCCATTTCGACGACGCGGCCCTGATCCATGAAGATTACCAGGTCGGCCTCGCGCACCGTCGACAGGCGGTGTGCGATGATGAAGGTCGTGCGGTTCTTGCGCAGGGCATCGATCGCATCCTTCACGCGGGCCTCGGTTTCGACGTCGAGCGCGCTGGTCGCCTCGTCGAGCACCAGGATCGGCGCGTTCTTGAGGATGGCGCGGGCGATGGCCACACGCTGGCGTTCGCCGCCCGACAGACGGTTGCCGCGTTCGCCGACCACCGTGTCGTAGCCGCCCGTCCGGCCCTCGATGAAGTCGCAGGCGGCGGCCGCTTCGGCGGCAGCCATGACTTCCTCGATCGTCGCATCGTCACGGCCGAGGCGGATGTTGTCTGAGATCGAACGGTTCATCAGGCCCGCGTCCTGGAAGACGGTGGCGATCGAGCGGCGCAGCGACTTGCGCGTTACCTTCGAGATATCGTTGCCATCGATCAGGATCTGGCCATCACGCGGATCGTGAACACGCTGCAGCAGGTTGACGAGCGTCGTCTTGCCGGCACCCGTCGGGCCGACGATCGCGATCGTCTGGCCGGCCTTGGCCGTGAACGAGACGTTGTGCACGCCCTGGTTCGTGTTGGCAAAGTCGAAGGAGACGTTGCGGAACTCGACTTCGCCGACAGCTGGCGGCAGTTCAGTCGCGCCTGCCGGCTCGTCACGTTCGCGCACGGCGTCTTCGAGCTGGAAGAAGTCTTCGAGCTTGGCACGGGCTTCGAAAATCTGCGTCACGAAGGCCTTCATCTGGTCGAGACGGCCGATCAGCAGGTTGGCAAAACCGATGAAGGCGATGACTTCGCCGACGCCGAGCTCGCCGCGCTGCACCAGCACGGTGCCGATGACGAGGATCGCCATCATCGAAATGGTGGAGGCGACGCGGTTCAGCGCGCTCGCCAGTGCCCACCAGTCGAGCACCGGGAACTGGGCGGAGATCAGCCGCTCGGTGAACTTCTTCAGCTCGCGGGTTTCAGCCTCGATGCGGTTGTAGCTGTGCACGACCGAGACGTTGCTGATGGCGTCGGAAACGTGGGAGAAAACCGTATGATAGTGGTTCTCGACCGAGGCCTGACCTTCCTTGGTGCGGCTCATCACCGCCTTGCTGATCATGACATAGGCCGCGCCGAGCACGAGAAGGACGAGCGAGAGGCGCACGTCCATGGCAAAGGCGGTCGGAATGAGCAGCATCAGCGCGACGGCCGTAGCCAGGTGCTGGCGCATGAATTCGAGCCAGAGACCGAATAGGGTTTCGCAGGCGCGCAACAGCGTGTGCAGCGCGTTGGACGTGCCGCGCTGGCTATGCCAGGCGAGCGGCATGGAAACGATCCGTCCAAAGGCTTCCGTCAGGAGCGTGGCGCGGCGGCCATGGGCCAGCCGGTCCGCCTCGCGGGCAACGAGCACGAAGGCGACGGTGTTGAAGACGCCGAGGCCAGCCCACATCAAAAGCATCGGCGTGACCTCGCCCTTTGACGAGATGGCGTCGATGATGCGCCCGAACAGGATCGGTTCGGCAATCGAGATGGCTGCCAGAACGACGTTGGCGAGGACGATCGCCGAGACACGAAACTTGTGAACCGCAAGATACTGGAGCGCTCTTGCATACACTTGGAACAATGACACTGTCTCACCCCTTCCGGGTACCGGATTTGACGCGCCGCAGTCCTTCTGCGGCGGATGCACCCGCGTCCTCGAGCTACGGTTGGCGGGCTTGGGCTCCGCCCCTATACACTCGGGGCCGCGCTGAGACGGTCTTTTGCGGCAAAGGGAAGCCGTAGCCGGACGCATGGACAGCCACTCGTTTTCCCGTTTCGCTCGCATGCGAGCTTGGCGAGAATATTCATAGTCTGCTATCTGTCGTGCCAACTCCGATTTCTTGCATATTTCGCATAAGACCGGGCGTGGTATGAGGGATTATCGCGGGTGCAACATGAATGGTCGCTGAACGGTGCCTTTATGTCCGGATTCGGAAATGCGACCATATGCATCTACCTGGAAGGTGATCCATGAACATTACGCTGCTCGTACAGTTTCTCGCGCTTCTGGAGGAGATGAAGACACGCGAGGAAATCGTCCCGGAATTCGAGCGCCTGCTCGATCGCTGCGGCTTCGACTTCTACGGTGTCGTTCGGCAGCCGAAACCGCATGACAATCCGCTGCGGCTGCTGCTCGCCGGCCGCTGGCCGGAAGGCTGGCCGCAGATCTACATCCGCAAGAAGTTCGTGGTGATCGATCCGACCATCCGCTATCTCGGCCATGCGCAGCGCGGCTTCCGCTGGCGTGACACGCTGTTTGCCTTCCGCTCCGATCCACATCGCAAGCGCATGGAAAGCATGATGATCGAGGCCAGAAACCACGGTCTCTACGATGGCTACATCTTTCCGGTGCACGGCCGGCGCGGCCTGCTCGGCAACCTGACGGTCGGCGGTCGCGTCGTCGACTTGAGCCCGGTCGAGATCAGCCTCTTCGACGCCATCGCCAAGCGGCTGTTCTGGAAGCTTCTGGAGCTGACCGATCCCGAGGTTTCGGCCGAACTCGGCTCGCGCGTCGAGGTGCAGATGACGCGGCGCGAAATGGAAGCGCTCAACTATCTCGCCGACGGCATGACTTCGAACGACATAGGCAAGGTGCTCGATATCTCGAGCCATACGGTCGACTGGTATATGAACGGCATCCAGGAGAAATTGAAGGGCAAGAACCGCCATCACGTCGTGGCGATCGCCTTCCGGCTCGGGCTGATCTCCTAGAGTCGAAGGCTTTCGGTTTCCTGTCGCATCTGAAATTGCGCTCTGCTCGGTGACTCGCTAATACTTTATTTCGCGGGTGCAGCATTTCCCGCAATATCAAGTCATTGAGGAGACCGACTTGCCTATCTCGAAGATCCTTGTTGCCAACCGTTCTGAAATTGCCATCCGCGTTTTCCGCGCTGCAAACGAACTCGGTCTGAAAACGGTCGCGATATGGGCTGAAGAGGACAAACTGGCGCTGCACCGCTTCAAGGCGGACGAAAGTTATCAGATCGGCCGCGGGCAGCACCTTGCCCGCGACCTCGGTCCGATCGAGAGCTACCTGTCGATCGAAGAGGTGATCCGCGTCGCCAAGCTTTCGGGCGCCGACGCGATCCATCCGGGCTACGGCCTGCTTTCGGAAAGCCCTGAATTCGTCGATGCCTGTGATGCCGCCGGCATCATCTTCATCGGTCCGCGGCCGGCGACGATGCGCCAGCTCGGCAACAAGGTTGCCGCGCGCAACCTCGCGATTTCCGTCGGCGTGCCGGTCGTTCCGGCCACCGATCCTCTGCCGGACGACGAAAAGGAAATCCACCGCCTTGCGGCCGAGATCGGCTATCCGGTCATGCTCAAGGCCTCCTGGGGCGGCGGCGGACGCGGCATGCGCGCCATTCGCGACCCGAAGGACCTGATCCGTGAGGTGACGGAAGGCAAGCGCGAAGCCAAGGCCGCCTTCGGCAAGGATGAGGTTTATCTTGAAAAGCTGGTTGAGCGCGCCCGCCACGTCGAAAGCCAGATCCTCGGCGATACCCACGGCAATGTCGTGCATCTCTTCGAGCGCGACTGCTCGATCCAGCGCCGCAACCAGAAGGTCGTCGAGCGCGCGCCGGCGCCCTACCTCTCGGATGCGCAGCGCCAGGAGCTTGCCGACTATTCGCTGATGATCGCCCGTGCGACGAGCTATGTCGGCGCCGGCACGGTCGAGTATCTGATGGATGCCAACACCGGCAAGTTCTACTTCATCGAGGTCAACCCGCGCATTCAGGTGGAGCACACCGTCACGGAAGTCGTGACTGGCATCGACATCGTCAAGGCGCAGATCCACATCCTCGACGGCGAGGCGATCGGCACGCCGGAATCGGGCGTGCCGAAGCAGGAGGACATCCGCCTCAACGGTCACGCGCTGCAGTGCCGCATCACCACCGAAGACCCGGAGCAGAACTTCATTCCGGACTATGGCCGCATCACCGGTTATCGCTCGGCGTCCGGCTTCGGCATCCGTCTCGATGGCGGCACCGCCTATCCGGGTGCAGTCATTACCCGCTTCTACGACCCACTGCTCGTCAAGGTTACCGCCTGGGCGCCGAACCCCCTCGAAGCGATCAGCCGCATGGACCGCGCGCTGCGGGAGTTCCGCATCCGCGGTGTGGCAACCAACCTGACCTTTCTCGAGGCGATCATCAGCCATCCGAAGTTCCAGGATAACAGCTATACGACGCGCTTCATCGACACGACTCCGGAACTGTTCCAGCAGGTGAAGCGCCTGGACCGCGCGACGAAGCTCCTCACCTATCTCGCCGACGTCACGGTCAATGGCCACCCGGAGACGAAGGGCCGCCCGAAGCCGCCGGCGGATGCGGCAAAGCCCGTCGTCCCGTTCATCGACGGCGACATCAAATCCGGTACCAAGCAGAAGCTCGACGAACTCGGCCCGAAGAAGTTCGCCGAGTGGGTGCGTGGCGAACGCCAAGTGTTCCTGACCGATACGACGATGCGCGACGGCCATCAGTCGCTGCTTGCGACCCGCATGCGCACCCATGATATCGCCCGCGTCGCCGGCACCTATGCCCGCGCGCTTCCCCAGCTCTTCTCGCTCGAATGCTGGGGTGGCGCGACCTTCGACGTGTCCATGCGCTTCCTCACCGAAGACCCGTGGGATCGCCTGGCCCGCATTCGCGAAGATGCCCCGAACCTGCTGCTGCAGATGCTTCTGCGCGGCGCCAATGGCGTCGGCTACAAAAACTACCCCGACAACGTGGTCAAATACTTCGTGCGCCAGGCGGCAAAAGGCGGCATCGACGTGTTCCGCGTCTTCGACTGCCTCAATTGGGTCGACAACATGCGGGTGTCGATGGAGGCCGTTGCCGAGGAGAATCGCATCTGCGAGGCGGCGATCTGCTATACCGGCGACATCCTGAATTCGGCCCGGCCGAAATACGATCTCAAATACTACACAGCCCTTGCCGCCGACCTCGAAAAGGCCGGCGCGCACATGATCGCCGTCAAGGACATGGCGGGCCTGTTGAAGCCGGCGGCCGCACGCGTGTTGTTCAAGGCGCTGCGTGAGGCGACCGACTTGCCGATCCATTTCCACACCCACGACACCTCGGGCATTGCGGCCGCGACCGTGCTTGCCGCCGTGGAGACCGGCGTCGATGTCGTCGATGCGGCGATGGACGCGCTTTCCGGCAATACCTCGCAGCCCTGCCTCGGCTCGATCGTCGAGGCGCTCCGGGGGTCGGACCGCGATCCGGGTCTCGATCCCGAGTGGATTCGTCGCATCTCCTTCTATTGGGAAGCGGTGCGCCACCAGTATGCCGCCTTCGAAAGCGACCTCAAGGGACCGGCGTCCGAAGTCTACCTGCACGAAATGCCGGGCGGACAGTTCACAAACCTTAAGGAACAGGCGCGTTCGCTCGGTCTCGAAACCAAGTGGCACCGCGTCGCCCAGGCCTATGCCGACGCCAACCAGATATTCGGCGATATCGTCAAGGTGACGCCATCGTCCAAGGTCGTCGGCGACATGGCGCTGATGATGGTGAGCCAGGACCTGACCGTCGCCGACGTCGAAAATCCTGCGAAGGACATCGCTTTCCCGGATTCGGTCGTCTCGATGCTCAAGGGCGATCTCGGCCAGCCCCCGGGCGGCTGGCCGGAAGCGCTGCAGAAGAAGGCGCTGAAGGGCGAAAAGGCCTATACCGCCGTTCCGGGCTCGCTGCTGCCGCCGGCCGACCTCGATGCTGAGCGCAAGGCAATCGAGGACAAGCTTGAGCGCAAGGTCGACGACTTCGAGTTCGCCTCCTATCTGATGTATCCGAAGGTCTTCACCGACTATGCGGTTGCTGCCGACACCTATGGCCCGGTCAGCGTCTTGCCGACGCCGGCCTATTTCTACGGGCTTGCGCCGGGCGAGGAGCTGCAGCCGGAGATCGAGCGGGGCAAGTCGCTCGTGATCCTGCACCAGGCCAAGAGCGAGCCGGACGAGAAGGGCATGGTCAAGGTGTTCTTTGAGCTCAACGGCCAGCCGCGCCTGATCAAAGTGCCGGACCGCAACCGCAGCGCTCAGAGCGCGGTGCGCCGCAAGGCCGAGGTCGGTAACGCCGCCCATCTCGGCGCGCCGATGCCGGGTGTCATCTCGACGGTCTTTGTCTCGCCAGGACAGGCGGTCAAGGCGGGCGACGTGCTGCTTTCGATCGAGGCGATGAAGATGGAAACGGCGCTGCATGCGGAGAAGGACGGCACGATTGCCGAAGTGCTGGTGCGCGCCGGCGACCAGATCGACGCCAAGGATCTGCTGATGGTCTTCGGCGCCTGAGGGTAAGTTCAAACAAACAGAAACGGCCGGATGCGAATCCGGCCGTTTTGTTTTCTGGAAGTAGAGGGGGCGTCTAGCCTGCTGGGGTCGTCCGTCCTGCTCCCCGGACTGAACATCAAGCCCGAGGATGACGGTAGAGATAGACAAGGCTGGCGCAAAGGGTGCCCGACCCACACCCGCCGGATCGTCCTGTGATCCGTCGTCCCCTCCGCTCAGATTTCGTAGTCGTGCGGGGCGCTCAGCGAGGCGATGAACTTCTTGGTACGCTCACGCTCGGGCGCCGAGAAGATCGTCTTCGGGGCACCGCTTTCGACGATGACACCACCATCGAGGAAGATCACCTTGTCGGCGACGCGGGAGGCGAGGCGCAGGTCATGGGTCGCCATGACCATGGTCGTGCCTTCACGGGCAAGCCGGCTCAGGACTTCGACCACTTCCTCCGCCAGTTCCGGGTCGAGGGCAGAGGTCGGCTCGTCGCAGAGAAGCACGCGGGGCGACGGGGCAAGCGCGCGGGCGATCGCCACGCGCTGTTGCTGGCCGCCGGAAAGGGTCGCCGGCCAGGCGTCGGCCTTGTGCGCCATGCCGACCTTTTCCAAGAGTTCCATCGCGCGCGTCTTCGCCCTGTCGGCCGGCCACTTCAGCACCGTGACGAGGCCTTCCATGACGTTGCCGAGCGCGGTCTGGTGGGGGAAGAGCTGGAAGTTCTGGAACACCATTCCGGTCTGCCGGCGCAGGCGCTGGATCGCCGCCCAGCCGACCTTGCGGCCGGGCGAAAATTCGAGCGTCTCGTCCCCAAGCCGGATTGCGCCGGACGTTGGGATTTCCAGCAGATTGATGCAGCGCAGCAGCGTGCTCTTGCCGCCGCCGGATGGGCCGACAAGCGCCGTCACCGTGCCTTCGGCGAGTGTTACGGAAATATCCTTCAGCACGAGATTGTCGCCGAAGCGCTTTTCGATGTGGGAGAGCTCGATCATGCACGTGCCTCCAGGAAGCCGCCATAGCGGGCAAAGCGCCGCTCCAGCCGCACTTGCAGGGCCGAGAGCACGGAGCTCATGGCGAGATAGATCAGCGCCGCCAGGATATAGAGGATCAGCGGCTCGTAGGTGGTGGCGACGATGCGCTGCGCGGTCTGGAACATCTCCGGCACGGTGATGGCGGCGGCCAGCGAGGTGTCCTTCACCAGCGAGATGAAAGTGTTCGACAGCGGCGGCACGGCGACGCGGGTCGCCTGCGGCAGGATGGTGCGACGCATCGCCTGGCTCCAGCTCATGCCGATGGAGTAGGCCGCTTCCCACTGTCCGCGTGGCACTGACGAGATGACGGCGCGGATGATCTCGGAGGTATAGGCGCCGACGTTCAGCGAGAAGCCGATGAGCGCGGCGGTGAAGGCGTCGAGCAGGATGCCGGCGCTCGGCAGCCCGTAGAAGATCACGAAGAGCTGGACGAGCAGCGGCGTGCCGCGGATCACCCAGACGTAAAATCGCGCGATCGCGACGACCGGCGCCGGTCCGAACAGGCGGGCGACGGCGGTTGCGAGCCCGAGGATCAGGCCGAAAATGAAGGAAAGCAGCGTCAGCGGGATGGTGAAGGTGAGGCCGGCCCAGAGCAGGGACGGCAGCGAATCCAGCATCAGTTGGAGCCAGGTGGGCAAGGGGCGGGCCTTTCAAAAAGCGCGATCCGCCCCGGTGTCCGGAACGGATCGCGATTCATAACCGAGAATGGCCGGCGGAGAAACCGACCCGGCGCTCGGGACAGGGGTTACTTCGAGACGTCGGCGCCGAAGTACTTCCGCGAGATCTTGTCGTAGGTACCGTCGGCCTTGATCTCGCCGAGCGCCTTGTTGATCGCTTCCAAGAGTTCCGGCTCGTCCTTGCGGATGATGATGCCGGAGAAGTCGGCGTCAGCCTGTTCGGCCGCGATCTTTACCGGCGCGTCGGGCTTCTTCTTCTTGAAATCGAGGAAGGAGAGGCTGTCGTTTATCGTGGCATCGGCGCGGCCGGTGAGCACGAGCTGGATCGACTGGTCGAAGCCGTCGGTGCCGACGAGTTCGGCGCCGGAGGCGGTTGCGAGCTTGCCGAAGTTGCTGGTCAGCGACTGAGCCGACTTCTTGCCCTTGAGATCGGCGAAGCCCTTGATCTCCTCGTTGTCGGTCTTGACGATCAGCACGGCCTTCGAGGCGATGTAGGGCTCGGAGAAGTCGTACTTCTTCTTGCGCTCTTCGGTGATGCCGACCTGGTTGATGACCGTGTCGTAGCGGTTGGCGTCGAGGCCGGCGATCAGGCCGTCCCACTTGCCTTCGAGGAATTCGGCCTTGACGCCGAGCTTCTCGGCGACGGCCTGGCCGATCTCAACGTCGAAGCCGACAAGAGCGCCGGAGGCATCGTGATAGGTGAAGGGCGCATAGGTGCCCTCGGTGCCGATCTTCAGGACGCCGGCGGATTTGACCGCGTCGAGATTCTCGCCGGCTTCAGCGGAGGCGAGGGCGGCAACCTGCATCAGAGCGGCGGCGAACAGCGTGGGGAGGAGCTTCATCGTGATTTCCATCTTCTTTGTGGTCCGGCCCGTCGTCCGGATTGAGCGGACAATCGCACAAAAGATTGGCGATCTGAGCGTATAAAACACCAATTCCCGAGCGTTTTGATGAAGAATTTTCCTCGAAATGGCGTCGACCACGCGCAAAAGGCACGGTTTGCTCGAATTGCTGGCCCGCGGTGATTTGGCTGACTCCGCGACTTGAAATCGGTTTCAAAATTCGCTATGCACATTTATGGCGATTCATGCACGTTTATGCACGATTGGTAAAAATGTCCGGTGAACTCCTTCTTCGTGAACGAAAGACGCTGATCCAGGAGCGGCTGAAGGCCAAGGGCCGGGTGCTGGCTGCGGATCTTGCTGCCGAGCTCAATGTTTCCGAAGACACGATCCGCCGTGACCTGCGCGAAATGGCGGCAGCGGGGCTTTGCGAGCGGGTCTATGGTGGCGCGCTCCCGGTCGTTCCTGCTGCACACAGCAGTTTGAGCGAGCGGGCGGCGATGGCGCCGGAGCGCAAGGCAGCACTTGCCCGCACGGCGGTCGGATTGATCAAGCCGGGCATGACCGTGTTCCTCGATGCCGGTTCCACAAACCTCGCCATCGCGCAATTGATCGAGCCGGAGCTCCAGGTCACGATTGTCACCAATACGCCGCTGATCGCTGCAGCGCTGATGGAGAAGCCTGGCGTCGATCTCATCCTGCTTGGCGGGCCACTCAACCGTGCGGTCGGTGCGGCCATCAGCGCGCGGGCGCAGCGCGACGCCGAACTGCTCAGGCCCGATCTCTGCTTTCTCGGCACCTGCGGCGCCGATGCCGAAGCGGGCCTGACGGCGATCTATTTCGAGGACGCCGAATTCAAGCGGCTCGTCGCCTTGCGCAGCCGCCGTCTGGTCGTTGCCATCACCAGCGACAAACTCGGGACGGCTGCCGCTCATGGGATCGTCGATATCGACGACAAGGCGACGCTGCTTCTCGAGGCAGACGCGCCTGCTGAGCATCGCGCGGCATTCGAGGCAGCGGGTGCAGACATCCTGATTGCGGGAGGGGTGGAACAATGACGATAACCCATGTGGCTCTCTGGACCCACGACCTCGATAAGATTGCCGGATTCTGGTCGGCGTTCTTCGGTGCGGAGGTCGGCGACGTTTACGAAAGCCGGCGGCGGCCTGGCTTCCGTTCGCGCTTCCTGACACTCGGCAAAGGACCGGCGATCGAGATCATGGAAGGTCCCTGGGTCGCTCCGGGTGATCCGGCCGAGCTCGAGCGCGCAGGCTTTGCCCATGTCGCGCTGTCGCTCGGCAGCGAACAGGCGGTCGATGCCATTGCTGTGCGCGCCGAGGCCGAGGGCATCCTGGTCGCGAAGGCGCGCTGGACCGGCGACGGCTTCTACGAGGCGGTGCTGCGCGACCCCGATGGAAATCTGATCGAAATCACTGTTTGAGCCGGCCCGATCCGGCACAGAGGCAATACCATGGACCAACGTTCTCCCACTGCAACCGTCCGCCAGGGCTATATGACCCGCAACCGGCTGGCGGTTTCCCTGCTCTTTCTGATGAATGGCTTCGTCACCGGCAGCTGGGCGCCGAAGATCCCCGAGTTCAAGGACCGGCTCGGCATCAGCGAAAGCGTACTCGGCCTCCTGATCCTGATGTTTGGCATCGGCTCGCTGGTGCTGATGCCGATTGCCGGCGGCTACATCGCCCGCATCGGCTCGCAGAAGGTCGTCAAGGTCACGGCCATCATCCTGTCGCCGCTGCTTCTGCTTTTGACCTTGGTGCCAAACGTCTGGGCGGCGGCGATCGGCATGTTCGTGCTCGGCGGTTTCGTCGGCGCGATGGATGTCGCCATGAACGCCAATGCGGTCGAGGTCGAGAAATCGATGCGGCGGGCAATCATGTCCTCCTGCCACGCCTATTGGAGCCTCGGCGGCCTGATCGGCGCCGGCATCGGCGGGTTCCTCATGGCGCGCGTCGGCGTGCTGCCACATGTCTTCGTCGTCACCGTGATCTGCCTGACGTTGATTGCGATTGCCTGGCCGATGATCCTTGCCGACAAGCCGCATCCGGCCGCCGCCAAGGAAAAGCTCCGCCTGCCGATGACGCCGCTTCCCTGGCTGATCGGCATCATGGCGCTGTTTTCGATGGTGCCGGAGGGCACGGTGCTCGATTGGGGCGCGCTCTACCTGCGCAACGAGCTTGGTGCCTCGGTGGAACTGTCCGGCTTCGGCTTCGCCGCCTTCTCCGCCACCATGGCGACCATGCGCTTTGCTGGCGACCTCGTGCGCGACCGCTTCGGCGCCAAGAAGACGCTGCGCATCTGCACGGTCACTGCGCTTATCGGCATGATCATCGCGGGCACGGCGCCGAATGCCTATATCGCCATCCTCGGCTTTGCGATTGCCGGCGTCGGCATCTCCAACATGGTGCCGATCGCTTTTTCGGCGGCTGGCAACATGCCGGGCCTGCAGCCTGGCATCGGCCTTTCGGTCGCGACCTTCATGGGCTATTCGGGCATGCTGTTTGCGCCATCGGTGATCGGTTTCGTCGCCGAGCATACGGGCTTTGCCATCGTCTTTGCCTCGGTGCCGGTGCTGTTCATCGTCGTGCTGATGCTGTCGCATCATGCTCATCATGCCGACCACGCAAAGGGACACTGACGGCGGCCGCCTGCCATCAAATCGCCGTCAGGGCATGATGTCGCCGTTGACAACGGTGCTTTCCTCATCCACCTGATGGACGAAAAGCAAGAGCGGGACGGGCAGAAGTCCATGTGGTTTTCCGCCCGCATCCCGCGCTGAAACGATGAGACCAGGTCACTGGCGTGACCTGGGGACCAAGAGGCCTTCATGTCTGCCGCCTTCGATTTTGATCCGCAGCCCCGCCGCGCGTCCGTCGCCGTCGATGTCGGCGGGGTCATAGTGGGCGGTGGCGCGCCGGTGGTCGTCCAGTCGATGACCAACACCGATACCGCTGATATCGACGGAACGGTGGCCCAGGTGGCGGCCCTCCACAAGGCCGGCTCGGAACTGGTGCGCATCACCGTCGACCGCGACGAAAGTGCCGCCGCCGTGCCGAAGATCCGCGAGCGCCTCGAGCGCCTCGGTCTGGATGTGCCGCTCGTCGGCGACTTCCACTATATCGGCCACAAGCTGCTCGCCGATCATCCGGCCTGCGCCGAAGCGCTCGCCAAGTACCGCATCAACCCGGGCAATGTCGGCTTCAAGGACAAGAAGGACAAGCAGTTCGCCGAGATCGTCGAAATGGCGATCCGCTACGACAAGCCGGTGCGCATCGGCGTCAATTGGGGCTCGCTCGACCAGGAACTGCTGACGCGGCTGATGGACGAGAACCAGGCGAACGGCTTTCCGCTGACGGCCCAGCAGGTGACGCGCGAGACCATCGTGCAGTCGGCGCTCTTGTCGGCGGATCTCGCAGAAGAGATCGGCCTGCCACGCAACCGCATCATTCTCTCCGCCAAGGTTTCGGGTGTCCAGGACCTGATCGCCGTCTACGCCATGCTGTCGGCACGCTCCGACCATGCGCTGCATCTCGGGCTGACGGAAGCCGGCATGGGCACCAAGGGCATCGTCGCCTCCTCGGCCTCGCTCGGCATCCTGATGCAGCAGGGCATCGGCGACACGATCCGCATTTCGCTGACGCCGGAGCCCGGTGGCGACCGCACCCGCGAGGTGCAGGTGGCGCAGGAACTGCTACAGGTCATGGGCTTCCGCCAGTTCATTCCGGTGGTTGCAGCGTGTCCCGGCTGCGGGCGCACGACGTCCACCGTGTTCCAGGAGCTCGCGCAGAAGATCCAGGACGACATCCGCCGCAACATGCCGGTCTGGCGCGAGAAATATCCCGGTGTCGAAGGCCTGAAGGTCGCGGTGATGGGCTGCATCGTCAACGGCCCGGGCGAAAGCAAACATGCGGACATCGGCATCTCGCTTCCGGGCACCGGTGAAATGCCGGCCGCCCCAGTTTTCGTTGACGGCCAGAAGGCGATGACCCTGCGCGGCCCGAACATCGCCGCGGACTTCGAGACGCTGGTTTCCGATTATATCGAGAAGCGTTATGGCCGCGGCCAGGCGGCTGCCGAATAGGCGGTTTCTTCCGGGCAGTTCCAAGCGACGTACAAGGCTCCTGCCGCCCGGAAGCGCGCGGCTTGGGGCCTATCGCCGCGACGTCAGCCCGCTCTCAGGTGGAATCACTCGAAGCGGAAAGACGCTCTAGAGGATCTCGTCCAGCGCTTCGATCAGTCGCGCGCATTCCTGATCGGTGCCGATCGTGATGCGTAGGAAATCGGAAATGCGGGGCTTGGCGAAATGGCGGACCAGCACGGCCCGTTCGCGCAGCGCCTTCATCAATGCCTCGCCGTCATGGCCCGGATGCCGGGCGAACACAAAGTTGGCCTGAGATGGCAATACCTCGAAGCCGCGTTGAGCGAGGTCCGCCGCAAGCTGTTCGCGGGAGCCGATGATTTTTGCGCGCGTTTCCTCGAACCAGGTTTCGTCCTCGATCGCGGCGATGGCGCCTGCCTGCGCCGGACGGCCGAGCGGATAGGAGTTGAAGCTGTCCTTCACCCGCTCCAGCGCCTCGATCAGCGGCCGCTGGCCGATGGCGAAGCCGACACGAAGGCCTGCAAGCGCGCGCGACTTGGAGAAGGTCTGGACGACCAGCAGGTTCTCGTATTTCGAAACGAGTTCTGCTGCCGACTGGCCGCCGAAGTCGACATAGGCCTCGTCGATGACGACGGGCTGGTCCGGGTGGCTTGCGACGAGCCGCTCGATTTCGGCGAGCGGCAGGCCGATGCCGGTCGGAGCGTTCGGGTTCGGCAGGATGATCGCGCCGCAGGGGCGATCATAGTCGGCGATGTCGATCTCGAAGGCGTCGTTGAGCGGGACCTCGACCGTGTCGATCTCGAAAAGCCGAGCGTAGGTCGAATAGAAGCTGTAGGAAATATCCGGATAGAGCAGCGGAGAGTCGTGCTTCAGGAGGCCGGCGAAGATATGGGCCAGCACCTCGTCCGAGCCGTTGCCGACGAAGACTTCTTCCGCCGTCACGCCATAGCGCGCGGCGATCGCCTGGCGAAGCTTCAGCGCCAGCGGGTCGGGATAAAGGCGGAGATCGCTGCTTGCTGCAGCACCGATCGCGTCGAGCACGTTTTGCGAGGGACCGTAGGGGCATTCGTTGGTGTTGAGCTTCACCAGATTGGCGATGCGCGGCTGCTCGCCCGGGACGTAGGGCTTGAGCTTGGAGACGATCGGCGACCAGAATTTGCTCACGGGGCTAGTTCCTGCGGTTGGCGACGAAGCGGGCGGTATCGACGAGAATGGCAGAGCGCTCGCCATAGGGCGCGAGCAGGGCTTCGGCTTCTGCGACCAGTTGCTCCAGCCGCTCCTCTGCCCAGACCTGGCCGTGCAGCGCGACGAGCGTGCCTTTGCCGCGAGCGGCGTCCTTGCCGGTCGCCTTGCCCATGGTCTCTGCGTCAGCGGTGAGGTCGAGCAGGTCGTCGGCGAGCTGGAAGGCAAGGCCGATCTTTTCGCCGAAGTGGCGAAGCCGGGCGCGGTCGTTTTCCGATGCGCCGGCGACGATGGCGCCCGCTTCGCAGGCGAAGCGGATGAGGGCGCCGGTTTTCATGGCCTGCAGCGTCACGATGCCGGCCTCGTCGGGCGGCGACTTCTCTGCTGCCAGATCGAGCGCCTGTCCGCCAGCCATGCCGCCGTGGCCGGCGGCGCGTCCGAGCGCCAGGATCAGCTCCACTTTCTGGCCGTCCGTCAACAGCGTTTCGGGGGCCGCGATGATGTCGAAGGCGAAGGTCAGCAGGCTGTCGCCGGCGAGGATCGCGGTTGCCTCGTCGAAGGCCCTGTGCACCGTCGGCTGGCCGCGCCTGATATCGTCGTCATCCATCGCCGGCAGGTCGTCATGGACGAGGGAATAGCAATGTACGCATTCGAGTGCCGCGCCGACGCGCAAGGATGCATCGAGGCCGCCGCCGAGAAGATCCGCACATTCGATCACCAGGAAGGGGCGCAGACGCTTGCCGCCGTTCAGCACGCCGTGCCGCATGGCCGCGAGCAGGTTTGTCGGTCGCGTGATCTCGTCGACCGCCGTCGCCGAGCCGAGCAGGCGCTCGAGCAGAGCTTCGACGGCGCGGGCATTGCCGGTGAGGCGGCGGGTGAAGGGCGATGTGTCCTGGCTCATGCGCGCTCTTTGGCACGGGCGAAGAGGGCTTTCAACGGGGATTCGTGTCGCAGCGGCGCGCTTTCCCTGGGACAGCCGCCTGGGCGCCTTGCCTTTTACCAGAAAGCCCGTTCAACTTTGCCGGACCATACACTAAGAGAAGCGGATGGACAGCGAGGTGAACAGTCAGGCCGTGAACGTCGTTCCGGAAGCGCGCGAGGAGGGCGAAGTGCCTTCCAGTCGCTGGTCGTCGCTTCGCCGGACGTTGCGCACGAAACGCCGCCAGATCATCCTGGCTGTCCTGGGTTTCGTTGCCCTGCCCTATGTGCTGATCGTTCTCTATCTCTTCGAGTTCGTCCACCCGGTCTCCACCTTGATGCTGCGCGATCTCGTTCTACTTCGCGGCTACGACCGCCAATGGGTCGATTTCGAAAACATCTCGCCGGTGCTCGTCCAATCGGTGATGATGTCAGAGGACGGTCAGTTCTGCGCCCATGACGGCGTCGACTGGGGCCAGATGCGCGGCGTGGTCGAGGATGCGCTTGAAGGGGAATCGACCCGTGGCGCCAGCACCATCCCGATGCAGACCGTCAAGAACCTCTACCTCTGGAACGGCCGCTCCTTCCTGCGCAAGGGCATGGAGCTGCCGCTGGCGGTCGCTGCCGATTTCGTCTGGAGCAAGCGGCGGATGATGGAGATCTATTTGAACGTCGCCGAATGGGGTGATGGGATCTACGGTATCGAGGCGGCGGCCCGCCACCATTTCGGCGTTTCCGCGGCGAAGCTCTCGCGCCGGCAGGCCGCACTGCTTGCGGTTTCGCTGCCCAACCCGAAAGAGCGCAATGCCGGCAAACCCGGCCGTGGGCTCAAGCGTCTGGCGAATTTGATCGAGCGTCGCGCCAGCCGCTCCGGCGGCTACATCACCTGCCTTTATGATTGAGATCAGACCTTTTCATTGGATGCGGTTGCCGGGGGATGTCATCCTGGCTTCGTAGAGTTCTGCCATCTGGGCCCTCTCTCCATTCAAAAGGCCCGATCGCTCCCATGACCTCGATTTCCCCTTCGCTTCTCGCCTTTGGCCGCAACGCGGACACCATTCCGCCGAAGCATCTCGGAACCCGCTACGCCACGGACGGCCGCTTCCTGCGTGAGCCGGGCAACACGGTCGTCTCCCACGTCACCGCCGGATCGCCGTCCGAGACGGCCGTGCTTGCCGTGCGCGAGCGTCTGATGGCGATGCCCGAGGCGGGGCAGTTCGCCTTCACGCATCCGTCCAGCCTGCACATGACGATCTTCCAGGGCATCATCGAATATCGTCGCAGGCTACCCTATTGGCCCGTCGATATGGCGCTCGATACACCGATCGATGTGATGACCGAACACTACTGTGCGCGGCTGAGGCACTTTGCGCCGTTGCAGCCCTTCCGTGCCCGCGTGACCGAGATCACGCCAACCGGTCTCGCGCTTGAAGGCGACAGCGTCGCCGATCGGGCTTGCCTCAAGGCCTGGCGCGATGCTTTCGCCGAAGTCTTCGGCTATCGCCATCCTGATCATGACGACTATGCGTTTCACATCACCTTCGCCTATGTCATCGACTGGCTCGATGACGCGGCACTGCCGCGCTGGCAGGAAATGTTGAGCGAACAACTCGCCTGCCTCAGGGAGCGGGCGCCCGTGATCGAGCTCGATCCGCCGGCCTTCTGCTCGTTCGAGGACATGAACCATTTCGAGGAACTGATCGTTTTCTCGGACAGATCAGCAATCACGGCCAGCAATTAAGGCCAGCATCAAGGAATGTAGATGACCGGACTTACCCTTTACGTCGGCAACAAGAACTATTCGTCCTGGTCGATGCGGCCCTGGATGGCGATGACCGCCGCGGGCATCGCCTTCGAGGACGTGGTCATTCCCTTCGATTTCGCGGCCGGCAATCCTGATATCCGCGCGATCTCGCCGACCGGAAAGGTGCCGCTGCTGCGCCACGGCGATCTGCTCGTCTGGGAATCGCTGGCGATCATCGAATATGTCGCCGAGCTCTTTCCCGACGCCGGGCTTTGGCCGTCCGATCGCCAGGCCCGCGCCCGGGCCCGCAGCTATTCCATGGAGATGCTCTCCGGTTTCAGGGCGCTGCGCGGTGCCTGCCCGATGAACATCCGCCGGGAGAGGCGGGCGCTTCAGGTGGATGCCGACGTTCGCGCTGATGTCGTGCGCATCGAGCAGATCTGGAAGGAGGCGCTTGCCCACTCCGGCGGGCCGTTCCTCTTCGGATCCTTCAGCGCGGCCGATGCAATGTACGCGCCTGTGGTCAACCGCTTCGACGTCTACGATCTCGTTGCGGATCAAGAAACGCTCGGCTACATGCAACGGGTGAAGGCACATTTCGCTTTCCGGAAGTGGGAAGAGGCTGCCCGCGCCGAGCCGTGGGTCGTTCCCGATGACGAGGTCTGAATCGGCGCCGCCAGATCTTGAGTCGAAAAATTGCGGCTGGGGACTGGTCAAACAGCAGTTGCCCATGTATAAGCGCGCCAAATTTCCGTGATTGACATCTGTTTAACACGGCCATTTCGGCTGCTGAACAGTGTTTGCCCGATAAGTGGAGAATGAAATGGCTGTACCTAAAAGAAAAACGAGCCCGTCCAAGCGTGGCATGCGCCGTTCCGCTGACGCTCTCAAGACGCCGACCTACGTCGAAGACAAGAACTCCGGCGAACTGCGTCGCCCGCACCACATCGACCTGAAGACCGGCATGTACCGTGGCCGTCAGGTTCTGACCCCGAAGGAAAACGCATAAGCGTTTCCGTTCGTGGAATGGTTCAAAGGGCTGGCTCTGCCGGCCCTTTTGTTTTGCGTCTGACATTTTCTCGCTTGGACCCTGTGTTATCCGCAGGAGCTAGAGCATCACGCGCCAAGGTGAAGTCACTGGAAGCGGAGAGATGCTCTAGACCCTAAGTGCTGGAGCGTCCTTGGTGCGTTCATGCGAACGCACAGCGCTCTACAGCGCCGCGCGTCTTATCAGACGCGCAAAGGTCGCTGTAGCACTTTGAATTGCTGCATGTTTTTGTCCTTTAACCGGCTACGATTAAAGGAAACATGCAGTAGGCCTGAAGACGCCGCAAGACGCGGCAAAGGAGTTCGTGCCCGATGCTCGCTGCCGTTCCGCTGCTGATCCTGCCGTTCGTTGTCTACAATCTCGCGATGATCGGAATGTTCGGCGGTATTGCCGGCTTGAGCGCCGAGATGCTGTCGCTGTCCATGCTGTCGGGCGCGACCTGGACGATGCGCTTCGGCGACCTCCTGATCGTCGTCGCACTGCTGTTGCTCTTCGTCGAATTGCTGAAGGCGACCCGCACGAGCACGCGTGCGCTGATGGATCACCTGTTGTCGATGATTCTGTTCATCGCCTTCCTGATCGAATTCCTGCTGCTGGCGCCGGCGGCAACCCAGCTCTTCTTCATCCTGATGACGATCAGCTTCATCGACGTCATCGCCGGCTTCGCCGTCTCGATGCGCTCGGCCGGACGGGACGTGTCGATCGGCCTTTAAAGCCTGTCGCGCAAAAGTGCGCAGCGGTTTTGCGACAACGACATGCGAAATATCAAGAACTTAAAGCGCAAGGCGCGAATCTGAAAGATCGCGACGCGCTTTAGGTCACGATCGATCCCGGGGCGTTGGCCCAATTCAAAACATGGTTTGCTGGACGGGAATTGGGCGGGTGACTCACACCCGCCTTTGCAAGGAGAATGCGCTCAGCCGAGATTGTCGAGCTTGGTCTGGAGCGCGCGAAGCTGTTCCTTGAGCTCGTCGATATCCTTGGCTTCGGCCTTCTTGGTTTCCTTCACCGGCGGGGCGGTGATGAAGGGCGAGAACATCTGCATCGCCTGATGGAACATCTCGGTATTGCGGCGGACCTGCTCTTCGACAAGTTGCAGCGGAACCTGCAGGTTCTTGCCGAGCGGCGTGTCACCGAAGGCCTTGTTGATCTGCTCGCGCATCTGCGACTGCTGCTCGGTGAAAGCCTGCATCGAATGCTCGAGATAGCTCGGCACCACCATCTGCATCTGATCGCCGTAGAACGAGATCAGCTGGCGCAGGAAGGAGATCGGCAGCAGCGTGTTGCCGGTCTTGGACTCCTGCTCGAAGATGATCTGCGTCAGCACGGAATGGGTGATGTCCTCTCCGGACTTTGCGTCCTGGACGATGAAATCGTCGCCCTTCTTCACCATGACAGCCAGGTCGTCGAGCGTGACATAGGTGCTGGTCCCGGTGTTGTAGAGCCGCCGGTTCGCATATTTTTTTATAACGATCTGGCCTTCGTGCTTCGCCATCAGGGTCTCCTCTCACCCATCATCCCGTCTTTATTGCGTTTTTCAGAGTATCCGCAAAAGAGCGCCGCTGACAATGTCTTTGTGCGTTGCGGCGACGCAAGTGCGAAATCTTGCGGTTGCGTCTTGGGTGACGGTTTTGTGGCACCGCATCAAGGCGTTTGACTTGCGCCGCGCGCTTTGCCAGTCTGCTTCCATTAGGCAAGAAAGATCTGAGGAAACGTCCCATGAGCAATCCCTCCATCGTGATCGCCAGCGCCGCCCGTACCGCGGTCGGATCCTTCAACGGTGCATTCGCCAACACACCGGCGCACGAACTCGGCGCCGCCGTCATCAAGGGCGTGCTCGAGCGCGCAGGCGTCGAGGCAGGCGAGGTCGACGAGGTGATCCTCGGCCAGGTCCTGCAGGCCGGCGAGGGCCAGAACCCGGCGCGCCAGGCGGCGATGAAGGCGGGTCTTCCGCAGGAGAAAACCGCCTGGGGCATGAACCAGCTCTGCGGTTCCGGTCTTCGTGCCGTGGCGCTCGGCATGCAGCAGATTGCAACCGGTGATGCGGATATCATCGTCGCCGGCGGCATGGAGTCCATGTCGATGGCGCCGCATTGCTCGCATCTTCGCGGCGGCGTGAAGATGGGCGATTTCAAGATGATCGACACGATGATCAAGGACGGTCTGACCGACGCCTTCTACGGCTATCACATGGGCATCACCGCCGAAAACGTCGCCCGCCAGTGGCAGCTCAGCCGTGAAGAGCAGGACGCCTTCGCGCTCGCCTCGCAGAACAAGGCCGAAGCGGCCCAGAAGGCCGGGCGGTTCGCCGACGAGATCATTCCCTTCATCGTCAAAGGCCGCAAGGGCGACGTCACCGTCGACCAGGACGAATATATCCGCCATGGCGCAACGCTCGACCAGATGACGAAGCTGCGTCCGGCCTTCGACAAGGAAGGCACGGTCACCGCCGGCAACGCCTCTGGCCTCAATGACGGCGCCGCGGCCACTCTGCTGATGACCGAAGCGCAGGCTTCCAAGCGCGGCATCCAGCCGCTCGCCCGTATCGTTTCCTGGGCAACGGCCGGCGTCGATCCGCAGGTCATGGGCACCGGCCCGATCCCGGCTTCGCGCAAGGCGTTGGCGAAAGCCGGCTGGGCGATCGGCGACGTCGAACTGGTCGAGGCCAACGAGGCTTTCGCGGCACAGGCATGCGCGGTCAACAAGGACCTCGGCTGGGATCCGTCGATCGTCAACGTCAATGGCGGCGCGATCGCCATCGGCCATCCGATCGGCGCTTCCGGCGCCCGCGTGCTCAACACGCTGCTCTTCGAAATGAAGCGCCGCGGCGTTTCCAAGGGGCTTGCAACGCTCTGCATCGGCGGCGGCATGGGCGTCGCCATGTGCGTCGAACGGCTCTAATCGGTTTGGCGGCATGAACAGCGCCAGGTGGGTTCCGTTTTCCCTTCTTCTGGCCGGTTCGCCGATCGTTTCCGCACATGCCAATCCCGCGCCTCTCGACGAGGCGCGGTTGGTTCAGTGCATGCTGGAACATACGACCTCGGACGACGAGGCCGTTTTCAAGGACATGATGGTTGCGGCCCCGAACGATGACAGTGGCGCTTTGAAAGCGTCGCTCGTTCAGCTCTCCAGTCTGATGATGAACCTCGCGCTCACCAAGTGCGAGGTGGGTATGTCAATGCTCGCGACGCCTCAGTTCCAGGCTGCCGCCGAGCTCTACGGACGACAGGTCGGCGAAAAGCTGATGAAGAAGGCCTTTGAGAAACTGAACTGATCAAGTGGGAGGCGTGCATGAGCAGGGTAGCATTGGTCACAGGTGGGTCGCGCGGCATCGGCGCGGCAATCTCCATCGCACTCAAGAATGCCGGCTACAAGGTGGCCGCAAACTATGCCGGCAATGACGAAAAGGCTGAGGCCTTCAAGCAGGAAACCGGCATCCCGGTCTACAAGTGGGATGTTTCCAGCTATCAGTCCTGCGCCGAAGGCATCGCCAAGGTCGAGGCGGATCTCGGCCCGGTCGAAGTGCTGGTCAACAATGCGGGCATCACCCGCGACGCGATGTTCCACAAGATGACGCCCGAGCAATGGGGCGAGGTGGTCGGCACCAACCTCACCGGTCTCTTCAACATGACGCATCCGATCTGGTCCGCCATGCGCGACCGCGGTTTCGGCCGCGTCATCAACATCTCGTCGATCAACGGCCAGAAGGGCCAGATGGGCCAGGCCAACTATTCGGCGGCCAAGGCCGGTGATCTCGGCTTCACCAAGGCGCTCGCCCAGGAAGGTGCGGCGAAGGGGATCACGGTCAACGCCATCTGCCCGGGCTATATCGGCACGGAAATGGTGCGGGCGGTGCCGGAGAAGGTGCTGAACGAGCGGATCATCCCGCAGATCCCGGTTGGCCGCCTCGGCGAGCCGGAAGAAATCGCCCGCTGCGTTGTGTTCCTGGCCTCCGACGACGCCGGCTTCATCACCGGCTCGACGATTTCGGCGAATGGCGGACAGTTCTTCGTCTGACCTTTTGATCTCATCATTGCTTTTGAACGGCGCCCTTCGGGGCGCCGTTTTTGTGTAGGGCGGAGAGAAGAAACGGCTGTTCCCCCGGCATTTGGACCCGAAGCTGCGCCCGTGATTCTGTTGCCGGCGCGCGGCGCAGACACTATATCTTGTGGAGAACAAAAGCGGAATGATGCGCGTATCACGAGTCGCCATCGGATCCTCCCGTATTGGTCGAGGGTGCTCGGTGCGATTCTCATTCTCTCTGCCCAGCGAATCTGCGATGAATTTCGTTAAAAATTTTCTAGGCTTTCCAGAGTCTTGGATTCGGAATCCTTTGACCTGTCTGGCAATGGGACAGCCAGAATTGAGGCGAGTCGTGGGCTCTAACACAAGCGCGCGGCGTCAGATTCAGCATGTGGTGCAACGTTCGGTGTTGAAATCTATATGTAGTCGTGAACATACAGTGAATCGCGATGAGTCTTCGATTCGTCGCCGATTCGTTCCATGGCTGTTCCTGTTCTCGATTGCGCCAACCACAACAGGTGGTGCAATGGGCTGGGAGACGCCGAACATGGTTTTAGTTGTCGGCGCCCCTTGCGTTTGGCTCGGTGCGTGGGCATGTGTTTGCCGCCAGCGTGAAAAGACGCTGTCGTAATTTCTGAATGCCCGGGATCGATGACGTGTCCGTTCACCCCATGATCCTGAGCGGCCGCGGCGTAACCGCGGTGCTCGGGCCAACCAATACCGGCAAGACGCACTACGCGATCGAGCGCATGATCGCGCATGATAGCGGCGTCATAGGCCTGCCGCTGCGCCTCCTGGCGCGCGAGGTCTATACGCGCCTGGTCGAAAGGGTCGGCCATCACAATGTCGCGCTGATCACTGGCGAGGAGAAGATCACTCCGCATCGCGCCCGCTATTCGGTCTGCACCGTCGAAGCGATGCCGCGCGAGACGACCGCGTCCTTCGTGGCGATCGACGAAGTGCAGCTTGCCGGCGATCTCGAGCGCGGTCACATCTTCACCGACCGGATCCTGCATCTGAGGGGGCGTGGCGAGACGCTGCTTCTGGGGGCTGCAACGATGCGGCCGATCCTGGAGCACCTCCTGCCCGGCATTACCGTCGTCGAGCGGCCGCGCATGTCGCAACTGCTCTATGCCGGTTCGAAGAAAATCACCCGCCTGCCGCATCGCTCGGCGATCGTCGCCTTCTCGGCCGACGAAGTCTATGCGATCGCCGAACTGATCCGTCGCCAGCGCGGCGGTGCCGCCGTCGTGCTCGGCGCGCTTTCGCCGCGCACGCGCAATGCGCAGGTGGCGCTCTATCAGGAAGGCGACGTCGAATATATGGTGGCGACCGACGCGATCGGCATGGGTCTCAACCTCGACGTCGATCACGTCGCCTTCGCGCAGGACCGCAAGTTCGACGGCTACCAGTTTCGCAACCTGAACCCGGCGGAACTGGCGCAGGTCGCCGGGCGCGCCGGGCGACATCTGCGTGACGGAACGTTCGGCGTCACGGGTCGCGTCGATCCTTTCGACAACGAGCTCGTCCATCGCATCGAGTCGCACGAGTTCGATGCGGTCAAGGTGCTGCAATGGCGCTCGAAGGCGTTCGACTATTCCTCGCTTACCGCCTTGAAGAAGAGCCTCGATGCCGCGCCGAAAGTTCCCGGCCTTGCCCGGGCGCTACCTGCGGTAGACCAGCAGGCGTTCGAGCATCTGGCCCGCTACCCGGAGGTCGTCGACATTACGACCAATGCCGAGCGCGTCGAAAAACTATGGGAAGCCTGCGCGCTGCCGGACTATCGGCGCATCACGCCCGCCCAGCACGCCGATCTGATCTCGACGATCTACGCGGATCTCGTTCGCCGGGGTACGGTGAACGAGGACTTCATGGCCGAACAGGTCAGGCGTGCCGATCACACCGACGGTGAGATCGACACACTTTCGGCGCGAATCGCGCAGATCAGAACCTGGACCTATGTGTCGAACCGGCCGGGATGGCTGGCCGATCCGACACACTGGCAAGAAAAGACGCGGGAAATTGAAGATCGATTATCCGACGCACTACATGAACGGTTGACGAAACGCTTTGTTGATCGCAGGACATCTGTGCTCATGAAGCGCCTGAGAGAGAATGCTATGCTGGAAGCTGAAATCAGTGTGAATGGTGATGTCTTCGTCGAAGGACACCACGTAGGACAACTAACCGGTTTCCGGTTTACGCTGGCGACCGGCGGCGACGGCCCGGATGCCAAGGCCGTGCAGGGCGCTGCCCAGAAGGCGCTGGCGCTCGAGTTCGAGGCGCGGGCCGCACGTCTGCACGCCTCGGGCAACAACGACCTGGCGCTTTCGTCGGATGGTCTCGTGCGCTGGCTCGGCGATCCCGTCGCCCGTCTGGCAGCGAGCGACCATGTCATGCGTCCGCGCGTCATCCTGCTTGCCGACGATCAGCTGCAGGCGAACGCCCGCGAGCATGTCGTGGCGCGCATCGAGCGTTTCGTGAACCATCACATCGGTACGGTGCTGAAGCCGCTCGACGATATCTCGCGCGCTGAAGACCTCGAAGGCCTCGCCAAGGGCCTTGCCTTCCAGCTCGTCGAGAACCTCGGCGTGCTCTTCCGCCGCGATGTCGCCGACGACGTGAAGTCGCTGGACCAGGACGGTCGCGCGTCGATCCGCAAATACGGCGTTCGCTTCGGCGCCTACCACATCTTCCTTCCGGCGCTCTTGAAGCCGGCTCCGGCCGAGCTGATCACGCTGCTCTGGGCGCTGAAGAACGACGGCCTCGACAAGCCCGGCTATGGCGACCTCATCCCGATGCTCGCTGCCGGCCGTACGTCGGTCGTCACCGATCCGTCCTTCGAGCGCACCTTCTACAAGCTTGCCGGCTTCCGCTTCCTCGGAAAGCGCGCCGTGCGCATCGACATCCTCGAGCGCCTGGCCGATCTCATCCGGCCGCTGCTGCAGTGGAAGCCCGGCGCGCAGCCGCGTCCTGAAGGCGCCTATGACGGCCGTCGTTTCACCGCCACCACCTCGATGCTTTCGATCCTCGGCGCAACGCCTGATGATATGGAAGAGATCCTGAAGGGCCTTGGCTATCGGGCCGACAGCGTCAAGGCCGAGGAGGCTGCGGCCTTCCTCGCCAGCCAGGACGGTGCGCCCGCCTCTGCTGCCGCCGCCTCCGAGCCGGTTGCCGCCGTCGATGACGCGGACGCTGCTGACAGCGCGACGGATGCCGAGACCGCAGCCATTGAGGCACCTGCCGCCGAGGCCGAGAACGCTGAGGGCAAAGTCGCCACCAGCGACGTGCAACCAGCCGAAGCTCAAGTCGCCGAGACCGGAGAACCGGTCGAAGCCAAGCCCGTGCTGCTGTGGCGTCCCGGCACCCGCCAGGATAACCAGCGCCAGGGCGGCGGTCGCCACCAGGGCGACCAGCGTCGCGGCGGCCAGCGCCATGGACATGGCCAAGGCCAAGGCCAGGGCGAGGGACGTGAGGGCGGACGCAAGGGCGGCCAGCCGGTGCGCGGCAAGCGCCATGACGGCGGCAAGTCGGAAGGCGGTCCGCGCCAGGACCGTGGTGACCGCCATGATCGCCACGACCGCGGCGGCAAGCCCGGCCAGGGCAAGTTCGAGGCGCGCCCGCCGCGTCGCGAGAAGCCGGTGGATCCGGATTCGCCCTTCGCCAAGCTCGCGGCGCTCAAGGAGCAGATGAAGAAGTAAGGCAGGTCATGGAAAAACAGCCCACGTCCAACCCGGCATCGCGCCAGCGTCTCGACAAGTGGCTGTTTTTCACGCGGCTGATCAAATCGCGCTCGCTTGCGCAAAAAGCGATCGAGGACGGCCGCGTGGCCGTCAACGAGCAGCGCGTGACGCAGTCGTCGTTTCAGGTCAAGACGGGGGACCTGCTTGAGCTCGTCCTCGACCGCCGCAGCGTGACCGTGCGCGTGCTTGCTCCAGGGGAACGACGTGGCCCCTACGAGGAAGCGCGGCTTCTTTATGATGATCTCACGCCGGAATTGCCTAAGGAGAAACTCTCGGCATTTGATCTCGCCACACGCGACCGTGGGGCGGGACGCCCGACCAAGAAAGAGCGGCGGGATACCGATCGGCTAAAACCCGATTTCGATCCGCGCGAGGATTAGAAAACTCTGCCTTTGCCGCGGCGTTTCGCGCATTGAATATTCTTGCAAAGGGTCCATAAAGCCTTTACCTGACAGACCCACGTTGGGTGCATCGGTCTTGCTTCGGCAGCTATGCGCGCCGGACATTCCTAGCATGCGCGGACGATGAGCATCACCATTGATTGCCGTCTGCCATCAAACGTGAGCATTGGCTGGAGTACCTCATGACGTATGTCGTGACCGACAATTGCATTCGCTGCAAGTATATGGACTGTGTCGAAGTCTGCCCCGTGGACTGCTTCTATGAGGGCGAGAATTTCCTCGTCATCCATCCCGACGAGTGCATCGATTGCGGCGTTTGCGAGCCGGAATGTCCTGCCGAGGCGATCAAGCCGGACACCGAGCCGGGCCTTGATATGTGGTTGAAAGTGAACGCTGATTTTGCCACGAAGTGGCCGAACGTCACGGTCAAGCGCGACCCGATGCCGGAAGCCAAGGAGATGGACGGCGTCGAAGGCAAGTACGAGAAGTTCTTCTCCGCCGAGCCGGGACAGGGCGACTGAGACGGACGATCTCTATCGTTCGTCGAGGCTGACGCAGCGAGCGCGACCCAGCGCGCCAAACCTGGGGAAAAACCCGCACTGCGCTCGCAGGTGCGAGAATGGTGGCTTGATGGCTGCCATGCAGCAAATTATTGATTTCGGCACTTTTTTGTGATAGGTTCCTTCTACTGATCCACAGAGGGTGTTTTTGCGCGCCCGAAAACCATCACGAAAGCAAACGATCTCCAAAAGGCGGTTTCTCCCTATTACGCAACATGGCTTTGCTCTGTTGCGACCGCATTTCATGAGGCTGTTTGCGTTCCGTGGACGGACCAGGATGTACCCACCCGGCGGTATCCCCGTCTATCCCGGGCCTCACTGACCCGGCCCCGGCCAGAATGGCCGGCGCGAAACAGGGAGTTTTTGAAACGAATGACGACCCAGCAGAAAAAATCTTCGACACGCCAGGGCTTCAAGACCGGTGAATCGATCGTCTATCCGGCCCACGGCGTTGGCCAGATCGTGGCGATCGAAGAGCAGGAAGTCGCGGGCATGAAGCTTGAGCTTTTTGTCATCGATTTCGAGAAGGACAAGATGCGGTTGAAGGTGCCGGTGGCCAAGGCTGTCAGCATCGGCATGCGCAAGCTGTCTGAAACCGATTTCGTCGATCGTGCGTTGAAGGTTGTGCAGGGCAAGGCTCGCGTGAAGCGCACCATGTGGTCGCGCCGCGCCCAGGAATACGATGCCAAGATCAACTCCGGCGACCTGATTTCCATCGCGGAAGTCGTTCGCGATCTCTATCGCGCCGAAAACCAGCCGGAACAGTCCTATTCCGAACGCCAGCTCTATGAAGCTGCCCTCGACCGCATGGCGCGCGAAATCGCTGCCGTGAACAAAATGTCGGAGACCGAAGCTGTGCGCCTCGTCGAGGCCAACCTCAGCAAGGGCCCGAAGCGCGGCAAGGCGATCGACGAAGACGACGCCCAGGACGAAGCAGCATAAGCTTCCAACCCGCAGTGAGACTGCAAAAAAGCCCGGCCATCGCGCCGGGCTTTTTCTTTGATCTGATGGAACTTTTGCCCGCCACGCGCATTTACATTAGCCGGCAGGAACGCGCCGCTTTCGCGCCGGGCGATCTTGGTTCTGTGATCCGTCACCGTTCAGGTTCGTGATTTTGAAGTTAGGGCGCCGCGTCGTTTCTTCAAGTTCGGCGCCGGGGCTCTTGAGCGGGGAAGGAAAAGATCATGCGGTTTTCCGCGCCCATCCCGCTCTGACTTAAAAGAACCGATCACGATGATTTGGATCGATCCGATCCAAATCATCGTGATCTAGACGCCCCTGCTGCCGGACGCGCCATCTGTCCGGCCTTTTAGACTTCACACGCAATGGCGCCCGGGCGCCAGTCACGGAGTGATCGATGAAAACTCTCACTGCAGACCGGCGGATGATCAAGATCGCAATGGAGGCGCCTTATCTCGAGCGCGACGAGGAGCACGCGCTGGCACAGGCCTGGCGGAACGACCATGATCAGGAAGCCCGCAACAAGATCGCCATGTCGCATATGCGGCTCGTGATCTCGATGGCAGCGAAGTTCCGCAACTTCGGCCTGCCCATGGGCGACTTGGTGCAGGAAGGCCATATCGGCCTCCTGGAAGCGGCGGCCCGCTTCGAACCCAGCCGTGAGGTCAGGTTTTCGACCTATGCGACCTGGTGGATCCGGGCATCGATGCAGGACTATGTCCTGCGCAATTGGTCGATCGTCCGGGGCGGCACGAGTTCGGCTCAGAAGGCGCTGTTCTTCAATCTGCGGCGGTTGCGTGCACGTCTGGCGCAAGGCGACAGGCAACTTACATCGCAGGCTATGCATGAGGAAATTGCCGCGGCGCTCGGCGTCAGCATCGCCGATGTGCAGACCATGGATGCGCGGCTTTCCGGCAGCGACACTTCCTTGCAGGCCCCCGTTGGCGGCGCCGATTCCGATGGCGGCGAGCGGCTGGATTTCCTGGCCAGCGATGCGCCGCTTCCGGACGAACAGGTCAGCGACATGATCGACGGCGAGCGGGCCCGTGTGTGGCTCCGCGATGCGCTGGGTGCCTTGACCGAAAGGGAGATGCGGATCATCCGTGCACGACGACTGTCGGAGGACGGTGCGACGCTGGAAGAGCTCGGCCTCGATCTCGGCATTTCCAAGGAACGGGTGCGACAGATCGAAACTCGGGCGCTCGAAAAGCTCAGAGTGGCGCTCGCGACCAAAGCGCCGGCCCTGACTGCGGGCATTCACTAAAGCTTGTCGCGCAAAAGTGCGCAGCGGTTTTGTGATAACGACCTGCGAAATGTCGAGGGCTTAAAGCGCAAGGAGTGAATCTGAAAGATCGCGACGCGCTTTAGCCGTGCATGTTTTCTTTGGCCGTAGCCGGTCAAAGGACAAAACCATGCAGCACTTCAAAGTGCCTTTGCGTGTCTGACAGGACGCGCGGCGCTGTAGGCCTCAGGGGCATAGTCGTACGGGCTCGGACCTCAATCTGAGGCACTGCCCTGTGTTCGAACATCGAGGTCTGGCGCAGCAGCGAAGGCCGGAGCCTTCAGCAGCATATGCGCCTTGGTGCAGGTGCGGTGAGGCTGCCGTGCTTACTCGGAAACGATCTTGACCTTGTCGCCCGGCTTCACTGTCGAGGTGACCTGCATCGCATTGATCACCCGGAACAGGTCCAGCTTGCGATCCGTCCCCATCATGCGGGCGGAAAGCGTTGCGATCGTCTCGCCGGGCCTTACCGTTACGACGCGGATGCGCAGCGGCTTCAGCGATTGGGCCTCGCCCTGCGTCATGCGGCGGAACGAGCTGCGCAGCTGGTTCGCTGTCGGCTCGAGCGCGTTCGAACCCTTGGGAACGGCGGTCAGGAAGCGGTAGATGCGGGTGTCGATGCGGATGACCGTGACATCGAAATCCCAGCGATCGGCCGAGGCACGCGCGGTCGCGGCTTCCAGACCGTTGATGTTGATCGGCCTGATCGTGTCGGGCTGCAGGCCGGTGACCCAGCCGCTGGCGATATAGTCGGTCAGGCTGCGACCGCCCGTATCCGCCACGCCGTCGAAGCGCACAGCGATGTCACCGGGTCCGGTCGCAAGGACCGCTTCTGCCTTGTTGTCGATCTGGAAGCCGGTCGGCACGTCGAAACGGATTCCGAGCTGGCCGTGCAGGAAGGTCTGGCCGCGGACATAGCCTTCCTGGGGGCTGTCGCCGTAGAGCAGGCCGTCGATACCGGCGAGGTAATAGTCCCGGCCGCGATCGCCGCTGGTGCCTTCCGGCCCGAAGGCGCGGGCATGCCTGCGCGCAAGGTCCACACGCTGCGGTGCATTCGGGTGGCTCGACAGGAAGTCGAGGCTCTGGTCGGATTCCGGATCGACGGCGGTAAAGCGGCTATAGGCTGCCATCGAGTCCAGGAAGCGTGCGGCGGCGTAAGGATCGTAGCCGGCTTCGCCGAGCATGCGCACACCGATGACGTCGGCCTGGAGCTCCTGGTTGCGCGAGAAGGCCGCAAGCCGCAGCTTGCCGCGGGCGAGCGCCTGCTTGCCGGCGAGATCGGACGACAGCACCTCGGAGACCACGCGGCTGGCGATGACTTCCGCTTCCTCGCGTTGCTGACGTTCGATGCCGTGGTTGGCGGTGACGTGCGCCATCTCGTGCGAGAGTACGGCGGCGACTTCGGAGGCATCATTGGCAAGGGCCAGCAGGCCGCGGGTGACATAGAGATAGCCGCCCGGCAGTGCAAAGGCGTTGATCGCCGGCGAATTGAGGATGGTGATGCGGTAGGACTGCTGCGGGTTCTCCGAGACGGCGGTCAGCGCTCCGGCGATGCGGGCGACCAGCCGTTCGGTCTTCGCGTCCTTGTATTCGCCGCCATAGCTTGCGACGATGCGCGGATGTTCGCGTGCGCCCATCTTCGCGCGCGGATCGTTCTTCTGGACCTCGTCGACAATCTGCGGATTGGACGAGGGCGAAACTGTCGGCTCGTAGGATTGCTCGATCACCGACTGGCATGCGGAGAGAAGCGCGGTCGCGATCAGTGCAACCACGGCGCGTGCACGCAGCCGTCCGCGTTTCGGCGGGAACCGGTCGTGTGTGACTGTATGCCTCTCCATGCCTCAGCCCGTTTCCCGTCTGTCGCTCCACCCGCATGCAGCGGGGCAATGGAACGACAGCGTTGAAAGTCCTACTTTTTCAGTCCGGCAGCGTTGCTCCGCCGCGACTGTTCAGCCCTGGTCTTGCTGTATCTGATTTCAGCGCCACCTGCCTAGTTTGTCTCGGTAGAAATAGTTGCCCCGTGGTATCACGGCAACGGATGCGCGAATATTCGCGCTCCCGGCCGGATATTTCGCGCGTCGCACGGCGCCGCGGTCAAATTGTGGCGATCGGCTGAGGGCGAGGAGAAACCGGCCCCACCGTCACGCGTTGCCAAGAAAGCGGTCGATTGCCGCATTGTCGCGCCGCTCCAGGAAGCGGTCGAGCGTATCGTGTGCAATGATACGCCCCTGGTCGAGAAAAAGCACGCTATCGGCCAACGCCTTCACGTCTTCGGGATGGTGCGTGATCATCAGAATGGTGTTGCCTTCTTCCGCGTGCAGTTCGCCAAGAAGCGTGCGCATGCCGGTGCGCATCCCGGGGTCGAGGGCCGCAAATGGTTCATCCAGCAAGAGCAGGGGGCGGTGCCGCACAAGTGCGCGGGCGAGCGCGACCCGCTGGCGTTCGCCGCCGGAAAGCGTAGGCGGCAGCCTTCGTCCGAAGCCTTCAAGCCCAACGCGGCGAAGCGCGTCCTCGATCCTCTTCCGATCTTCGTCCGTCAGGCGAAGTGCCGGGTCGATACCGAGGCCGACATTGGTCGCGACATCGAGATGGGCGAAGAGATTGTTGTCCTGGAAGATCATCGAGACCGGACGCTCCGAAGGTGCCTGGTTGGCAGCGTTCTGGCCGAGGACACGGATCTCGCCGTGGTCGGCATCTTCAAAGCCTGCGATGAGGTGAAAGAGCGTCGACTTGCCGGAACCGGAGGCGCCGGCAACGGCGACGATGCCGCCGGCAGCGATAGTGCAATCGAAGTGCAGCGTGGTCGTTTCGAAACGAATCTCGACATTGCGCAGTTCTATGGCAGCGTTGGGCTCGGTCATGCTTTGCGTCCTTCCCGCCGGCGGACGTCTTCCGTTGTGCCGAGGATGGTGAAGATCAGGCAGAGAAGCCCGAGGAAGAGGGCGAGGCCGGCCGCATCGGCGGTGCGGTAGCTGCCCATGCGGCTATAGAGCAGCCAGGGAAGCGTCACCATGTCCTGCGAGCCGAACAGGGCGACGGCGCCGAGATCGCCGAGCGATAGCGCCATGGCGAAGGAGAGCGCCATCAGCAGTGGCCTTCGGAGCGCCGGAAGGTCGATCCATCGCAGGCGATGAAAACCGCGGATGCCGAGGCTCGCGGTCAGCCGCTCGGAACGCGCCGCGTGCGTCGCCATGGCCGGCGCCAGGATGCGGTGGACGAAAGGAAGCGCCATCAGGGCGTTGATTGCCACGACGATGGCAGGCGCAAAGCGCGCGACATCGCCGAAGGGGCGAAGGAGCAGAAACCAGCCGGCGCCGAGCACGACAGGCGGCACCAGCAGGATCAGCGAGGTACTGGCGCCGATCGCACCGGCAAGGCCGTGTGCCGGCGCGCCCGCATGGCGTGGCGCGGTGACCGTCGCCGCGGCGCGGATCATCACGGCCGCCATGGCGACGGAGGCGAGTGCCGAGGCGAGCGCGATCGCCGCACTCGTCATCAGTGCCCGGTGCACGCTCGGATCGCGCGCGAGCTTCAGAAGATCGGCCTGCAGGCCGGAGACGACCACCGCAATCAACGGGGCGATGAGAAAGAGCAATGCCAGGATGATCCAGGCGCCATCGTTGAACAGCGCCGCTGTGGTTGTGCCATCGAAGCGTCGAACGGTTCGGCCGCCGGTCATGCCCTCTTCCGGATCCGTTGCCAGACGTCTGAGGATGAGAAGCAGGACGCCGGTCATGGCGATCTGCAGGCCGGACAGCGCGATGGCGCGTGGCGGATCGAAATCGAAGCGCAGCGCCTGATAGATCGCGACCTCGATGGTGCTGGCAGCGGGCCCGCCGCCAAGCGTCAGCACGAGCGTGAAGCTGGTGGCGCAGAGCATGAAGACGAGGCCGGCCGCGCCTGGCAACAGGCCGCGCAGGACGGGCCATTCGATGAAGCGGAAGAGCGCTCGGGAGGGCATGCCGAGATTGGCAGCGCTGCGCCAGTATTCGGCGGGAATGCGCTCGAGGTCGGCCAGGAACAGGCGCGCCGCAAGCGGCATGTTGAAGAAGACATGGGCAAGCAGGATGCCGAACAGGCCATAGATGCTGATCGGTTGCTCGAGGCCGAGCCAGCGCAGGCCGGAATTGAGGAAGCCCTGGCGTCCCCAGATCTCGATCAGCCCGAGTGCGCCGACGAGAACGGGCAGGCCGAGCGGCAGCGCCATCAGCCGCAACAGCCAGATCCGGCCGAAGAAACGCGGCCGCCGCGCCAGCGCCCGCGCCACCGGTATCGCGAAGAGCACAGACAGCAGAGTGGAAAGGCTTGCCTGCAGCAGCGTGAAGCGGGTGACGCGCCAGATATAGGCGTCGAACAGAGTGCCTTCGTCCGTGCCGCCGGTTTGGGCGAGCAAGGCGGCGATCGCCAGGCCGACGAAGAGCAGGAAGGCGCCGAGGCAAATCGCCCCGGCGACAACAGTCATGCGGTTTTCGCGAAGTGCGAACAATCCGGCCTCAGTTCTTGCTCATGGCAGCAAGCCACTCGTCGATCCAGGCCTTGCGGTTCTTCGCGACCTCTTCCGATGGCAGCAGGAAGGTCTTCTCCGGGTTGACCAGCTTGTTGAAGGCGTCCGGCAGCGGCTCCTTGGTTGCTGCGACCGGCATCATCCAGTTGGTTGTCGGAATGATCGACTGGAATTCCGGACCGGTCATGAACGCGAGGAACTGCTTTGCCAGTTCCGGCTCCTTGGCACTCTTGGTCATGCCGGCGACTTCGATCTGGATGTAGTGACCTTCCGAGAAGGTGGCCGCCTGGTAGCGCTCGGTGTTCTCAGCGACCATGTGGTAGGCGGGCGAGGTGGTGTAGGAGAGCACCATCGGCGCTTCGCCCTTGGTGAAGAGGCCATAGGCTTCCGACCAGCCGGGGGTGACGGTCAGAACACGGTCCTTGAGCTTCGCCCAGGCAGCACCCGCCTCGTCGCCATAGACCGCCTTGACCCAAAGCAGCAATCCGAGGCCCGGCGTCGAGGTGCGCGGGTCCTCGATGACGATCTTCTGCGACGCGTCGCCTTCGACCAGTTCCTTGAGGCTCTTCGGCGGTGTCTTCAGGGTCTCGGTGTCGTAGACGACGGCGAAATGGCCGTAGTCATAGGGCAGGAAGGTGTCGTCGGAGAAGTTGCCGGGCACCTTCAGGTCCTTCGCTTCGATGCCATGCGGTGCGAAGAAGCCCGTTGCCTTTGCTTCCGCCACGAGGTTGGTGTCGAGACCGAGCACGATGTCGGCCTTCGAGGCAGCACCCTCGAGCTTTAGGCGCGTCAAGAGTTCGACGCCATCGGCAACACCGACATAGTTGACCTTGCATTCGCAGGTCTTTTCGAAGGCTTCCGCCACCTTGGCGCCCGGCCCCCATTCGGTGATGAAGCTTTCATAGGTGTAGACGGTCAGCGTCTTGTCGGCAGCGGCGGCATAACCGGTGAAAACAAGGCTTGCGCTTGCGGCCAGCGCTAGCCGGCTAAGTATTTTGAGCTGTGATGAATTGGACATGCGAAGCACCTCTCCCAAAGTTCGTTGTTGCACGGGAAAAGGGCGTATCGGTGCGATCGCGTCTAATCCCTCCGCCGGTATGAGCCGGATCAGGTTCCGCGGGTTGGCGTTTTGACGCCTCTCAGCCTCCGGCCGCCATGCGGTCGGGAGGCACCCCGTTAGAGCGGCAAGAGATTTACCGCTGCGGCGGCTTCATGGCAAGCGGTGTTTGGAATGGGCGACGCATGGGGCGAGCCCATTTTCTGTCGGGCGTTTTCGCCAACCGGCAACTGCGCTATGACACCATCACGCTTGGCCGCAAGGAGGAAATCCCATGCCAGATATGCTAGTTCGCCTTTATGCCCTTCCGGCAGAGCCCCAGTCGCGGCTTGGTTCAGGCATCAGCATCCGTCGCGCCATGGCGCCGGAACGCCGTCTGGTGGTCTCCTGGATCGAAAAGACGTTTGGCGCCGGCTGGGCAGGCGAAGCGGAAGCTGCCTTCTCCTCGACCCCGACACGCATGCACGTCGCGGTGCACGACGAAAAGATCGTCGGCTTTGCCTGCCACGACGTGACAGCGCTCGGCTTCTTCGGCCCAACCGGCGTCGATGAAGGTATGCGTGGGCAGGGCATCGGCGAGGCGCTGCTGCTTGCAAGCCTGACGGCGATGCGCGAGGCGGGCTACGGCTATGCGGTCATCGGTGGCGTCGGCCCGGCGAAGTTCTACGAGCGCGTGGCCGGCGCGATCGAAATTCCCGATTCAACACCCGGGATCTATGCCGGCATGCTATTCCCGGAACCGGTGCCGGAAGGACACTGACGGCTTCGGCAAATTGCTGCGATCGCAGCGGTTTGCGGTTTTCTTCGTTTTCCTTCCGCGATCCTTTGCGCTATGGGCATTGCCATGGCTCGATCGACCTTCACCATATTGCTTGGCGGCGCCCTCTCGGTGACCAGCCGGCTGACAGAGCAGCTCAGCGGCAGCCGCTTCGTTGCCGCTGACGGCGGCATGCGCCATGCCCGCTTGCTCGGCGTCGTGCCGGATGTCTGGGTCGGCGATTTCGATTCGACCGAAGACGCCCTGCTGTCCGAGTTCGCCTCCGTTCCACGCGAGCCCTACCCGGCGGCAAAGGCTGCGACGGATGGCGAGATCGCGGTCGAGGCTGCGTTGTCCCGCGGCGCTGATCGGCTGATCTTTGCCGGCGCGCTTGGCGGCAGCCGCAGCGACCATGCCTTCCTGCACCTGCTGCAGGCCGCAGCGCTTGCCGAGCGCGGGCTTTCGGTGCTGATGACCTCGGGCGAGGAAGAAGCCTACCCGCTGCTGGCAGGCACGCTCGATCTCGACCTGCCGAAAGGTTGTCTCTTTTCCGTGCTGGGATTGACCGAGCTGACCGGCCTTTCGATCGTCAATGCGCGCTATCCGCTTGACGATTTCACCCTGCCGTTCGGATCGTCCCGAACCGTTTCCAACGTCGCGGAGGGTCCCCTTCGCTTCAGCCTCAAGAGCGGACGCGCCATCGTGCTTGCCCGCCCCTATGATCTTTCCGGAGCCTGAGCCTTGGCGCCCCCAATTCTGAAACTCGACGATATCTTCTTGACCTTCGGCGGCGCGCCGCTGCTTGCCGGTGCCAATCTGCAAGTGGAACCGGGCGATCGCATCTGCCTTGTCGGGCGCAATGGCTCGGGCAAGTCGACCTTGATGAAGATCGCCGCGGGCCTTTCAGAGGCACAGTCGGGCGAGGTGTTCCGCCATCCCTCAGCGACCATCCGCTATCTCCACCAGGCGCCGGATTTCGACGGCTACGACACGGTGCAGGCCTATGCCGAAGCCGGCCTCGGACCGAGCGACGATCCCTATCGCGTCGCCTACCTGCTGCAGCATCTGGGCCTGACCGGCGAAGAAGACCCGACGCGCCTTTCGGGCGGTGAGGCGCGCCGTGCCGCACTGGCGCGCGTCATGGCGCCGGAACCTGACATCTTGCTGCTTGACGAACCGACCAACCATCTCGACCTGCCGACGATCGAATGGCTGGAAGAGGAGCTTACCCGCAGCCGTTCGGCGCTGGTGTTGATCTCGCACGACCGGCGCTTCCTGGAGAAGGTCTCGACGGCGACCGTTTGGCTCGACCGTGGCCAGTCGCGCCGGCTCGATCGCGGCTTTGGCCATTTCGAAGCCTGGCGCGACGAGGTGCTGGAGGCCGAGGAACTGGAGCAGCACAAGCTCGGCAAGGCGATCGAGCGCGAGGAGCACTGGCTGCGCTACGGCGTGACGGCGCGGCGCAAGCGCAACATGCGCCGCCTCGGCGAGTTGCAGACCATGCGCGCGGTCTATCGCGGCCACAAGGGGCCTCAAGGCACCGTGCAGGCAACGGCAGCTGACGCCAAGGAGTCCGGCAAGCTGGTGATCGAGGCCGAAAAGGTCAGCAAGGCCTATGGTGACCGCACCATCGTCGCGCCCTTCTCGATCCGCGTCCATCGCGGTGACCGCATCGGTCTCGTCGGTCCGAACGGTGCCGGCAAGACGACGCTCCTCAAGATGTTGACCGGTCAGATCGAGCCGGACACAGGCACGGTCAAGCTCGGCACCAACCTCGAAATGGCGACGCTCGACCAGAAGCGCGAAGACCTCAACCTGGACGACACGCTGGCCCATTACCTGACCGACGGGCGCGGCGACAACCTGCTTGTCAACGGTGAGCAGCGCCACGTTACCGGCTACATGAAGGATTTCCTGTTCCAGCCGGAACAGGCGCGCACGCCGATCCGCGAGCTCTCGGGTGGCGAGCGCGCTCGGCTGATGCTGGCGCGCATTCTTTCGCGGGCGACCAATCTTCTGATCCTCGACGAGCCGACCAACGACCTCGACATCGAGACGCTGGACCTGTTGCAGGAGATCGTCGCCGGCTTTGCCGGAACGGTCATTCTCGTCAGCCACGACCGTGACTTTCTCGATCGCACCGTCACCTCGACGATCGCGCCGGCAAACCCGGAGGAGCCGGATGGCCGCTGGATCGAATATGCTGGCGGCTATTCCGACATGATGGCGCAGCGCAAGGGCGCGATTGAAGAAAAGCGCAAGGCAGAGAAGGCGGAAAAGGCCAAAGCCGACGCCGCTGCACCCTCCGCCGATGCGCCGAAGGCCGCCAAGGGCAAGCTTTCCTACAAGCAGAAATTCGCGCTCGAAAACCTGCCGAAGGAGATCGCCAAGGCAGAGGCCGAGGCCGCCAAGCGCGAAGAAAAGATGGCTGATCCCAAGCTTTTCACAAAAGATCCAAACGCCTTTGCGAAGCTCGCGCAGGAACTGGAGAAGCTACGTGCGGATCTCGCCCGCATGGAGGAGGAATGGCTGGAGCTCGAAATGCTGCGCGAGGAGCTCGAAGGCTAGCCGCAACCAGTGGCGCGTTGAACAGCGTCAGGAGATATGATAAGAAAAACTTATTATATCATTTGTGAATGATCCTGATGCCCTTCAAACTTGAATCCGAAACCATCGGAATGCTGCTCACGGACGTCTCGCGCCTTTTGCGCGGGGCTTTCGACCGCAAGGTCAATGCCATGGACCTGGGCATCACCCCCGGCGAGGCGCGCACGCTGATCCAGGTGGCGCTGAAAGAGGGCATCAAGCAGGCCGAGATCGCCACCCGCATGGGCATCGAGCCGATGACGCTTTCGGCCTATCTCGATCGGCTGGAGGCGATGGGCCTTGTTGCCCGCGTACCGGATCCGGCGGATCGCCGCGCCAAGAACGTCGCCATCACCGAGAAGGCCGGTCCGCTGCTCACCGAGCTGATGACGGGGCTCAGGGAGATGATGAACGCCTATACTGCCGGGCTCGACGAGGCGACGCGCGAGGTTCTCTGCGCCAATCTGCGCATCCTGCGCGACAACTTGCGTGAGCTTGACCCGTGCCTTGCCGGCAAGGAGACAGCGGAGAAGTCCGAGGACCAGCCTGGAGCCTCGCAATGACGCGTCGCATGAGCGAGCGGCGCACCAGCATCATCGGGGCGTTCCTGGTGGCGCTCGGGCCAGTTTCCATGGCGCTCTATACGCCGGCGATGCCGGAGCTGGTGCGGGCGTTTTCGTCGAGCGAAGCGGCGATCAAGATGACGCTGTCGCTCTATTTCGCCGGCTTCGCCTTTGCCCAGCTCGTTTCCGGCACGCTATCCGACGTCATCGGGCGCCGCCGCGCGACGCTGATCTTCATGGCGATCTATCTCGTCGGCAGCCTGATGTCTGCCTTTGCGCCGTCGGTTGCGGAGCTGCTTGCCGGGCGCCTGGTTCAGGGTATCGGTGCTTCCGTCGGTATGACGGTGGCGCGGGCGATCGTGCGGGACCAGTTCACCGGGACCGAAGCGGCGCGGATCATGAACATGATCGGCATGATGCTGGCGCTGGGGCCAGCCTTATCGCCGACGCTCGGCGGTCTGGCGCTCGGCCTTTTCGGCTGGCAGTCGATCTTCTTGCTGATGGTCGGCTTTGCCGCCATGGCTTGCATCACCGTGCAGTTCTTTATGGCCGAGACCGCGACGCCCGATCCGAGCAAGGGACACCTAAGGCCGATCTTGGCGGCCTATCGCAGGTTGGTGAGCGACAGCCGCTTCGTCTCCTCGACGCTCGTCATCGGCGGAGCTGTCGGCGCGCTCTATGCCTGGGCGACGATGCTGCCTTTTGTGCTGATCAACGAAGTCGGCCTGACGCCGACCGAGTTCGGTGTCGGCATGCTGATGCAGTCGGGGCTGTTCTTTTCGGGAACGGTGGTGGTACGGCTGCTGATGCGCCGGTTCACGCCGCAGGCGCTGGTACCGGCAGGCCTCGTCTTCATCGGTCTCGCCAGCCTGATCCTCGCCTACAGCATGCACGCGCTGTCGCCGAGCTTCCTTTCGGTCATGCTGCCGATCGGCGTCTATGCCTTCGGCATCGCCTTCGTCATGCCCTACATGATGACGGCGGCGATGGCGCCCTTTCCCGATATCGCCGGCACGGCATCCGCGATGATGGGCTTCGTCCAGATGGGCTCAGGCCTGCTCGGTGGCGCGATCGCCGCTGCGGTGGGGGTCCCGGTGCTGGCACTCGGCACGATCATTCCGAGCTTCGGCCTCGTCTCTATCCTCAGCTATGTCTGGTATCGCCGGACGGTTCGGCTGAAGCCGCTGGCGGCGGCCGTTGACCGCGAGGATCCGCTGCTGGAGGCGGCGGAGTAGCGGAAACAAAAAAGCCTCCGCGAACGGATCGCGGAGGCTTTGTCTTTCAGCGCTTACCGACTTAGCGGTTGCGCGCAGCCAGCGTGCGCAGGCGCAGCGCGTTGAGCTTGATGAAGCCGGCGGCATCCTTTTGGTCGTAGGCGCCCTGGTCGTCCTCGAAGGTGACGAGTTTGTCGGAATAGAGCGACTTGTCGCTTTCGCGGCCGATGGTCATAACGTTGCCCTTGTAGAGCTTCAGCGTCACTTCGCCCTCGACATGCTCCTGGCTCTTGTCGATCGCTGCCTGCAGCATTTCGCGCTCCGGCGAGAACCAGAAGCCGTAGTAGATCAGCTCGGCGTAACGCGGCATCAGCTCGTCCTTGAGGTGTGCGGCACCCCGGTCGAGCGTGA
This sequence comes from Ensifer sp. GW101-20A05, assembly GCF_059424735.1. Classification (NCBI taxonomy): domain Bacteria; kingdom Pseudomonadati; phylum Pseudomonadota; class Alphaproteobacteria; order Hyphomicrobiales; family Rhizobiaceae; genus Ensifer; species Ensifer sp. GW101-20A05. The sequence goes on from NZ_JBWKZT010000005.1 coordinate 203,033, forward strand.
TCGATTCGATCGCGCGGTGCGCGGCGAGCAGGATCGTGCCGCCGGGGGTCTCATAGACGCCGCGCGACTTCATGCCGACGAAGCGGTTCTCGACGAGATCGAGACGGCCGATGCCGTTGTCGCGGCCGTACTCGTTAAGCTTGGCAAGCAGAGAGGCGGGCGACAGGCGCACGCCGTTGATCGAGACGGCGTCACCACGCTCGAAGCCGATCTTGATGACGGTCGCCTGGTCCGGAGCGGCTTCCGGCGAGATCGTGCGCATATGCACGTATTCCGGGGCTTCCTGGGCCGGATCTTCGAGAACCTTGCCCTCGGAGGAGGAGTGCAGCAGGTTGGCGTCGACGGAGAACGGCGCCTCGCCCTTCTTGTCCTTGGCAACCGGGATCTGGTGCTTCTCGGCGAATTCGAGCAGGTCGGTGCGGCTTTTGAACGACCAGTCGCGCCAGGGAGCGATGATCTTGATATCCGGGTTCAGAGCATAGGCCGAAAGCTCGAAGCGAACCTGGTCATTGCCCTTGCCGGTGGCGCCATGGGCGATGGCGTCGGCACCGGTCTTCTTGGCGATGTCGATCAGGTGCTTGGAAATCAGCGGGCGTGCGATCGAGGTGCCGAGCAGGTAGACGCCTTCATAGACGGCATTTGCGCGGAACATCGGGAAGACGAAATCCTTGACGAATTCCTCGCGGACGTCCTCGATGTAGATCTCCTTGATGCCGAGCATTTCGGCCTTCTTGCGCGCCGGCTCGAGCTCTTCGCCTTGGCCGAGGTCAGCGGTGAAGGTGACGACTTCCGCGCCGAGTTCGGTCTGCAGCCACTTCAGGATAATCGAGGTGTCGAGACCGCCCGAATAGGCGAGAACGACCTTTTTCACGTCTTTATGCGATGCCATGGTTTCCGTCCGTCTGGTCTTGGGGAGGGCGGCGATGCCGCGTGCAAATCTGCGGCACTTTAGCCAGAACCTGCGGCGATACAAGCGCTAGAACGCGCCATGGCGCGAATCCGCTGGCAAAAGCGAAGGCGTGGCGTTAGAGGGGGCGATCTTGCCCCGAGGTGACTGACGATGGACTTCATTCCTGGCCTGCCGACCCTCGCCACCTTCGCCGCCGCAACGCTGCTTCTGGCGGCGACGCCCGGCCCGGACATGACGCTTTCGATCAGCCGGGCTCTGGCTCAGGGCAAGAAGGCGGCACTCTTCGTGGTGCTCGGCACCAGCTTCGGCATCGTCGTGCATACGCTTCTCGTCGCCTTCGGCATTTCGGCGCTGATCACCGCTTCGCCCACCGCCTTCACCATCCTCAAGACCGGTGGTGCCGCCTATCTTCTGTGGCTTGCGGTGCAGGCGATCCGCTTTGGTTCGAGCATTTCCGTTCAGAAGGTCGAGGTCACGGAGGGCACCGCGCTTGCCAACATTTCGGCCGGCTTCTGGGTGAACCTGCTCAATCCCAAGGTCATCATCTTCTTCATGACCTTCCTGCCGCAGTTCGTCAGCGCCGACGATCCTTCGGTCACCGGCAAGCTTTTGTTCCTCGGCCTGCTGTTCATCCTGATCGGCATGCCGGTCAATATGCTGGTGGTGTTCACCGCCGATTGGCTGGCCTCCTGGCTGCAGCGCAACAGGGGCGTGATGCGAGCGCTCGATTACAGCTTCGCCGGGGTCTTTTCGGTGTTTGCGGTCAAGATCTTCATGACGACGGCGCGGTAAGCGGACAGTTTCGCCCCTCATCTGCCTGCCGGCATCTTCTCCCCGCTTGCGGGGAGAAGAACACGTGCCGCACTGTTCGGCGGAAACGGTGATTGTTGGGGGTGCTTTCAGGCGAAGTGTAAAGCGGTCATAGGTTGCAACCCACGCCATCTGCCGAAAAAGGACTGAGAGACTGCCACTTGTCTCTTCTCCCCGTGGCAACGGGGAGAAGATGCCGGCAGGCAGATGAGGGGCCGGCTGTGACCGCGAGACAGGCAGACCGGATCAGCCGATCAGCAGGGCGTCGTCGTCGAGCGTCTGGCCGCGGATGCGGCGGAACATGGCGATCAGGTCCTCGACCTGCAATTCCTTGCGGCTGTCGCCGGCGACGTCGAGTACGATCTCGCCGCCGTGCAGCATGATGGTGCGGTGGCCGTAATCGAGCGCCTGGCGCATCGAATGGGTGACCATCATCGTCGTCAGCTTGCGCTCCGAGACGATCTTCTGGGTGAGGTTCATCACGAACTCGGCCATGCCCGGGTCGAGCGCTGCGGTGTGCTCATCGAGCAGCAGCACTTCGGAACCCGCGAGCGTCGCCATGACCAGCGAAACCGCCTGGCGCTGGCCGCCGGAGAGCAGATCCATGCGATCGCCCATGCGGTTTTCAAGGCCGAGGTTGAGTTCGGCGATGCGCTCGCGGAAATGCTCGCGGCGCTTGGGGCCGAGCGCGGCAGTCAGGCCGCGCGCCTCGCCGCGCTTGGCGGCAAGTGCCAGGTTCTCCTCGATGGAGAGAGCGCCGCAGCTGCCGGTCAGCGGATCCTGAAAGACACGGGCGACGAGGCCGGCGCGGGCGGCGGTGCCCTTGCGGCTGACATCGGTCTTGCCGATCATCACCTGGCCTTCGCTCGGCAGCACATCGCCGGCGAGCACGCCGAGAAGTGTCGATTTGCCGGCGCCATTGGAGCCGATGACGGTGACGAAGGAGCCTTGTTCGATCGTCAGGCTAACGCCATTCAGCGCCTGCTTCTGCAGCGGCGTACCCTTGCCGAAGACGACCTGGATGTTGTTGACGCTGATCATGCCGCACCTCCACGACGCAGGCGGGGAAGGACGAGGGCGAAGGTGACGAGCGCGGCGGTGACGAAGTTAAGGTCGGAGGCCTGCAGCCCGAGCATGTCGGTCGACAGCGCCAACTGAATGGCGATGCGGTAGAGGATCGAGCCGAGCACGCAGCCGATCAGTGCGATCAGGATGCCGCGCGCGCCGAGCAGCGTCTCGCCGATAATGACGGCGGCAAGGCCGACGACGATGGTTCCGACGCCCGAGGTGACATCGGCGAAACCGTTGGTCTGGGCAAAGAGCGCGCCGCCGAAGGCGACGAGCGCGTTGGAGATCGCCATGCCCAGATAGATCTGGCGGTTGGTGTCGACCCCTTGCGCGCGAGCCATGCGGGCATTGGCGCCGGTGGCGCGCATCGCGAGACCGGCATCGCTCTCAAGGAAGCGCCAGACGATGATGACGGCGATGACGACGAGCACGCCGATGAACAGCGGCCGGACGTAGAAATCACGAAGACCGAGACCGTAGAAGGGCGACAGCATCGTGTCGGCATTGATCAGCGCGACGTTCGGCTTGCCCATGACGCGCAGGTTGACCGAGAACAGCGCGATCATCGTCAGGATCGAGGCGAGCAGGTTGAGGATCTTGAAGCGCACGTTGAGCATCGCCGTGACGATACCGGCGGCAGCCCCCGCGACCATCGCCACGCAGGCGGCAAGCCATGGGTTGACGCCGGCAATGATCAGAACGGCGGTGACGGCGGCGCCCAGCGGAAACGATCCGTCGACGGTCAGGTCGGGGAAATCGAGTACCCGGAATGCAAGAAAGACGCCGACGGCAACAAAGGCGTAGACCAGCCCCAGTTCCACGGCTCCCCAGAAAGCGATTAGACTCAACCCCAGACCCTCTTTTCTACGTGTCGCGCGTGGTTGTCCTTATGCGACGCTCCCGCCTGGCACATGGGGCCATCTGTGGCCGGGCGCATGTGCGGCTTAGAACTTCGGAGCGGCCCCTCAATCCCAAGGATGCAGGCCCCTCATAGCGAACCGCCCCCGTATGGAACGGAGGCGGGCAAAACGCAACAAACTTGAACCTGAAAAGGCAGAAAGCCTTATTCAACGACGCGCGTTGCGCGCTTTACGACACTTTCCGGAAGGGTGACGCCCATTTTCTCGGCGGCCTTCTTGTTGATCACCAGGTCGGAACCGGCGGCGACCTTCACGGCGATGTCGCCGGGGTTTTCGCCCTTGAGGATGCGCACGACGACTTCGCCGGTCTGCTTGCCGACGTCGTAGTAGTTGAAGCCGAGGGCTGCGAGCGAGCCGCGGGCAACCGAATCCGTGTCGGCGGTGAAGAGCGGCAGCTTGGCTTCTTCAGCGACAGCGACGGCGCCTTCCAGCGCGGAGATGATCGTGTTGTCGGTGGGCACGTAGATCGCATCGGCGCGACCGACGAGGGCGCGGGCCGCACCCTGAACTTCAGCCGACTTGGTGGCGGCGGATTCGACGACGGTCAGGCCGGCCTTTTCGGCTTCGGTCTTGAGAACTGCAAGCAGCGAAACGGAGTTGGCTTCACCGGAATTGTAGAGATAGCCGATCGACTTGGCGTTCGGCAGGATTTCCTTGATCAGCGCGACGTGTTCGGCAACCGGCGACATGTCGGAGAGGCCGGTGACGTTGCCGCCGGGCTTGTCCATGTCCTTGACGAGCTGCGCGCCGAGCGGATCGGAAACGGCGGTGAAGACAACCGGAATGTCGCGGGTCGAGGAGACGACGGCCTGGGCCGACGGCGTCGAGATCGGCACGATCACATTCGGTGCCTCGCCGGCGAACTGGCGGGCGATCTGGGCGGCGGTTGCCGGGTTGCCCTGGGCCGACTCGTAGATGAACTTGAGGTTCTCGCCTTCCTTGTAGCCGGCGGCAGCCAGCGCATCCTTCACGCCGTCGCGGGCGGCATCGAGCGCCGGATGCTCGACGATCGCGGTCACGGCGACGGTCACCTCATCGGCACGGGCCGGCAGAGTGAATGCCACCGTGGCGGCAAGGGCGATGAGAAGTGAGCGCATGGGTTGTCCTCCTGAATTGATTTCCCGCTTTCTTAGGAAACCGGGAGAATGAAATCAATCGATAGGAACTGCATCACCCATCAAAGTTCTTCATCGATCCCGGCGAGCCGGGACCGGAAAACCGCCGCGGGGCAGGCGGTTCGTCTCAGTCCTCGCCGTGATTGGCGATCATCATCGCCTCGAAGGCAAGGCGGTCGACCTTGCGCATGCGCTCGGATTCCGACTTCAGCTGGCCGCAGGCGGCGAGAATGTCGCGACCGCGCGGCGTGCGGATCGGAGAGGCATAACCGGCCTGGTTGATGAAGTCAGCAAACTTCTCGATGTGTTCCCAGTCGGAGCACTGGTAGTTGGTGCCAGGCCACGGGTTGAAGGGGATGAGGTTGATCTTCGCCGGTACCCCCTTCAGGAGCTTCACCAGTTGCTTGGCGTCTTCGAGGCTGTCGTTGACATCCTTCAGCATCACATATTCGAAGGTGATGCGGCGGGCGTTCGAGAGACCCGGATAGGCGCGGCAGGCGTCCATCAGTTCCTTCAGGGGGTACTTCTTGTTGATCGGCACCAGCATGTCGCGCAGGTCGTCGCGCACCGCGTGCAGCGAGATCGCCAGCATGACGCCGATCTCTTCGCCGGTGCGGTAGATTTCCGGCACGATGCCGGAGGTCGAGAGCGTGATGCGGCGCTTGGAGAGCGACAGGCCCTCGCCGTCAGACGCGATCAGCAGTGCGGTCTTGACGTGTTCGAAATTGTAGAGCGGCTCGCCCATGCCCATCATCACGATGTTGGTGATCTTGCGGCCCTCGGCCGGCACGATCGCGCCCTGTGGCGTGTCGCGCTCCGGGAAATCGCCGAGCCGGTCGCGGGCAAGCAGCAGCTGCGCCAGGATTTCTTCGGCCGTCAGATTGCGCACCAGCTTCTGCGTGCCCGTGTGACAGAAGGAACAGGTGAGTGTGCAGCCGACCTGGCTCGAAATGCAGAGCGTGCCGCGGCCTTCTTCGGGGATGTAAACGGTCTCGATCTCGACCGGGCGGCCGGCACCGCGTGCCGGGAAGCGCAGCAGCCACTTGCGGGTGCCGTCGCCGGAGATCTGCTCCTCGACGATTTCGGGCCGGGCAATGGTGAAATGCTGCTTCAGCATCTCGCGCATGTCCTTCGACACGTTCGTCATGTGGTCGAAGTCGGAGACGCCGCGCACGTAGAGCCAGTGCCAGAGCTGACTGACGCGCATCTTGACCTGGCGCTCCGGCACGCCCTTTTCGACGAGGGCCTTCGCCATGTCCTCGCGCAGGAGGCCGATCAGCGACGGCTTCTCCGCTTCGGGCGCTGCGCGCACCTGCGGTGCCCTAGCGATCTCCACCCGGTTCAGAATTTCAGTGGCTGCCATGCTCTTGATGTCCTGTCGTACAGCGTGAGGCCGTCCGGAGAGCGGGTCCGGAATTCGTCCTGATGCGCGAATTGAAATCGGTCGAGCCATCGAAAGCGGCCAATCAGGGCGCGGAGGCTCTCAAGTTGGGCCGGGCTTTAGCATTGTTTTGGCCCGGAGTCACGAGGCAGACCCTTTGAATGCAAAAGGCCGGCTTCGCAGCCGGCCCAATGTCTGGTTCTTCGCCATGGCTTTCACGCCTGTTGTGCCGCAAGACCGCTGCACACTGCGTGACATGCCTGGATTACTTGCAGGCTTCGATCTGCTTCAGCGCAGCCGAGATGCCCGAGAGCGAATAGGAGTAGGAGGTGGCCGTGCCCTTGCGCGACTTGGCGTTGACCGACATGGCCTTGCCGGTCTTCATCGCGGCGACGAGCGCCGGTTCTTCCGCCGCGTTTTCCACCCAGGCGGAGTTGCCCTTGGTAAACATCACGAAGGTGCGGCCGTCGATGACGACGTTGACCTTGGAGTTTTCCTGAAGGGGGTAGCCCATCATCGCCTGCGGCTCATAGCTGATGTTCTGGCCCGGGCGCTGGGATACGAGGAAGAAGATGTCGCCGTGGTCGACGCCGGCCGGGCTCTTTTCCTTCGGAACCGAGAGGACGTAGCAGACCTTGCCGCCGCCGGCGTTGTAGGAATAGGCGCCCCAGGCGTTGAACTGCTGGATGCGCGTCGGAGACTGAGCGGCAGCCATGCTGGCGGTTGCCAGAACGAGTGCGATTGCGGTTGCGATCTTTCTTACAAACATGAGGTCCTGCCGCTTTTCTTGCTTTTCGATCACCCGAAACAGGTCAGACGGGCGACGCGTAGTCATGATTTGATTTGTTTTGACTTAATTCAGGTTACCAAACCGTCAACGAAGGCTGAAAACCGCGGGTTTAGCCCCGAAATGGGGCGGTTTGCCCCATCTGCCCCAGCGTCTTTCACCCGATGATTCGCGGTGAGCGAACCAAGGGTCGATGCCGGATGCGCGTCGCCTCGGAATGCTGTTCCAGAAGGTTTCCTGCCCCAAGCCATTACATGGCGCCAGCCGCGCCTAACCGTGCGACCAGCGTCATTTGCAAGTCTATGCCACAAAGATTCGGGCAAGAGTTTGACTTTCGGGCAGGAATGGGGCGCCACAACCTGGCGGCCGGCTTTCAACATCAGCCCTCGGGCGTGTCGGCCAGCGTCTCGTCGGCCTTGGTATAGTGCGTTTCCTTGATCTGTCCGCTGATGGCGGCGAAGGCCGCGGTCAGCACCGCCACGTCGTCGGAGAAACCGACCACTGCCAGCACGTCGGGCAGGAAGTCGAGCGGCAGCACGAAATAAGCGAGCGCTGCGAGCAGAATGCCGCGGGTGCGTGTCGGCGTCTTCGGGTCAATCGCGCAGTAATAGGCGGCGACGAGATCGCGGCTGAACGGGATCTGCCGGGCAGCGCGCCGAAAGGTCGGCCAGAAGCGTCGCTTCACGCGCTTTTCCCGGCGCTCCTGCTCGGATTCTTCGCCTGGCAAGAGAATTTCACCGATCTTGATGTCGTCCATCGTCCCGCTTCCGGCGCTCTAGCATTTTGATTCCAGAGCATCTTATCCGCTTTCCGCTTGAAAGCGGGATGCTCTGGCGTTTCTCAATATGGGGATCGGCCGTGCTATTTCAAATGATCCGGCATCCGGCCGGCCGCCGCCTTGTCCATGCGCGCCGCCAATTTGAAGTCGAGTTCCGTCAGCCCACCGGCATCATGGGTGGTCAGGGTTACGTCGACGCGATTGTAGACGTTGAACCATTCGGGATGATGGTTGAATTTTTCGGCGACGATCGCGCACTCGGTCATGAAACCGAAGGCTTCGACGAAGTTCTTGAAGCGGAACGCCTTCCAGATCGAGTTGCCGTCTTCGGCTCGCACCCAGCCTTCCATCTTGTGCAGGTTTTCGGCAATCGTTGCCTCGTCGAGCTTTTCCGCAGTCATCGTCTCTCTCCCACACATCGACCTGTTCGAAGGCCGAGCTGCTGCGTATAAATGCGCATCAATCTCCAGTCCTGTCGAAATTGAATAGCATGAAACCGGTCAGAGTTCTTTTCGTTTGTCTCGGCAATATCTGCCGGTCGCCGCTGGCCGAGGGTGTGCTGCGCGCATTGGCCGAGCAAAAGGGATTGGCACCAGCGCTGCAGGTGGATTCGGCCGGAACCGGTGCCTGGCACATCGGCGATCCGCCCGACAACCGCTCGATCCAGGCGGCGCGGCGGCGCGGGATCGACATCTCTGCGCTGCGCGGGCGCCAGGTTCGGCCGGACGATTTCCGGGATTTCGACCTGATCCTCGGCATGGACGAAAACAATGTCCGCACGCTCAAGCGCTTGGCGCCCGCCGATGCGGCCGAGAAGGTGCATCTCTTCCTCGACTATGCGTCCGCCCGCAATCAGGATGTCCCGGACCCCTATTACGAAGGGCCAGAAGCCTTCGAGGCGCTCTACCAGATGCTCGAAGCCGGGTGCTCGTCGTTGCTCGAAAGGTTCGGTGACCGCGCCTCGTGAAGCGGGAAGACCTCTTCCGTGAGGTATGGCCCGCCACCGACCGAGTCGCGCGATGACAGAAGCACGAAGCGCGAGACGGTGAAGAGCGAAGTCATGAAATTACCGCGTCCGGAGAGGTACTCGACCACATCCTCGACGCGGCTTGAGCGCAGCCGGGCGAGCGTCACATGCGGCGTGAATTTTCGCGGATCCGGCCCGAGCCCGAGCCGCTGGCAGATGCGCTCGATCTCGGCCTGAAGGGCGTACATTTCCGGGTGGTTGCTGACGCCGGCCCAGACGGAATGCGGCTTCTTCGAGCCGAAAGCGCCGGTGCCGGTCAGCTGCAGTTGGAATTCCGGTCTTTCGATCCGATCGAGCTTGTCGATGATCTCGTCGGCGGTGCGCCAGTCGACGTCACCGATGAAGCGCAAGGTGATGTGGTAGTTCTCCACATCTATCCAGCGAGCTCCGGGAAGTCCTCCGCGCAGCAACGAAAGACTCATTGCTGCATTGCGCGGAATTTCGAGGGCGGTGAATAGTCTCGGCATGGCGAGCTCCCCGAATCTCTTGCAGATGTCTCAGCGAATCACGCATCGAGTCTGCACGCAACTAGTATTTGACACTTACGAATATTAACGTTCCCTTAACTGTGGACGATGTCATCACTCCGTCTTATTCAAGGTTGCCAGAAAGCGTTCGACGATAGGCAGTGCCTTCTCGACCATTACGCCGACGCCGTCGCCATTGGGATGCATGCCGTCTTCGAGCTTGAGCTTCGCCTCGGTCACCACGCCGTCGAGGAAGAACGGGTAGAGTTCCAGCCCATATTTTTCGGCGAGCTCCGGGAAGATCGGGTTGAAGCGGGCGGCATAGTCGGCGCCCATGTTCGGCGGTGCCATCATGCCCGCGAGCAGCACCGGAATGCCACGGTCCTTGAGGCGCGTAATCATCGCCTCGATGTTCTTGCGGGTCTCTTCCGGCGGGATACCGCGCAGCGCATCGTTGGCGCCAAGCTCGAGGATCACGCCCTTTGTGCCATCGGGCACGGACCAGTCGATGCGGGCAAGACCGCCGGATGAGGTGTCGCCGGAAACGCCGGCGTTCGCGATCGTCACGTCCAGGCCCTTTTCCTTCAGCGCCTTTTCGAGCCGAGCGGGGAAGGCGTCCTGCGGCGGGAGCTGATAGCCCGCCATCAGGCTGTCGCCGAACCCCACGAGGCTGATCGTCTCGGCGCGTGCTGCCGATGATAACGCAATTGTCATCGTCAGTGCCAAGAAAACCCGTTGAAATCCTTTTAATGCCATGGGCCTGTTCCTAAATCCCGAATGCCGTTTCTGTTCCCCATTTCGTTCATATAGGGTTGTTTCGCTTGGCCAGCACCATCATCGAACTCAAAAACGCGGATCTGACCCTCGGGGAGGCGGCGGCCTCGGTGCACGTGCTGAAGGGCATGAGCCTCACGATCGATGCCGGCGAGTCCGTCGGCATCGTCGGTCCGTCGGGTTCGGGGAAGTCGACGTTGTTGATGGTGCTTGCCGGGCTCGAGCGGCTGGATAGCGGTGAGATCGTCATCGACGGTACGCCGTTGCATCGGCTTGACGAGGACCGGGTGGCGGACTTCCGCGGGCGCAACATCGGCATCGTCTTTCAGTCCTTCCACCTCATCCCCAACATGACCGCGCTCGAAAACGTCGCGGTGCCGCTCGAACTCGCCAATGTGGCCGGCGCCTTCGAGATCGCGCGCAAGGAACTCGTCGCCGTCGGTCTCGGCGAGCGGCTCAGCCACTATCCCGGCCAGCTTTCCGGCGGCGAACAGCAGCGTGTGGCGATCGCTCGCGCCTTGGCGCCTTCGCCGAAACTGCTGATCGCCGACGAGCCGACCGGCAACCTCGACGCCGACACCGGACGCCAGATCGCCGATCTGCTTTTCGCCGAACAGCGTGACCGCGGCATGACACTCGTGCTCGTGACGCATGATGCGGCACTTGCCGCGCGTTGCGTGCGGCAGGTCCGCGTCCGCTCCGGCGAGATCGTCGCCGGCGGCGAGGCGGGGCCGCTTGCAGTGACGCCGCGCCAGGAGGCGGCCTCGGCATGAGCGGCGCGTCATCGGTTCGGCTGCGGCCGCTGCTTGCCCTTCGCCTGGCACTGCGCGAAATGCGTGGCGGGCTTAGAGGTTTCTACATTTTCCTCGCCTGCATCGCGCTCGGGACCGCGGCGATTGCCGGCGTCAATTCGCTGTCGCAATCGATCACCGCGACGATCGCCACGCAGGGGCAGGAACTGCTCGCCGGCGACATCCGCTTTGAGCTTAACAATCGCGTCGCGACGTCCGACGAGCGGGCCTATCTCGACAGTCTCGGAACCGTCGCGGTTTCCGCCGGCTTGCGCTCGATGGCGCGGTTGCCCGACGGATCCAACCAGGCGCTGGTCGAACTGAAGGCGATCGATGTCGCCTACCCGCTCTACGGCGCGCTGGAAAGCGAGCCGAACCGTCCGCTGCATGAGCTGCTGGCGCGCGATGGCGAGACCTTTGGCGCCGTCGTGGCACCGCTGCTGCTCGACCGTCTTGGCGTGCAGGTGGGAGATGAGATCCTTCTCGGCAACGCCAGGATCCGGATCGCCGGCACGATCGTGCGCGAGCCGGACGCCTTGTCCGACGGCTTCGGCTTTGCTCCCCGCCTGATGGTCTCGGCCGAGGCGCTGGCCGTGAGCGGCCTGGTGCAGACAGGAAGCCTTGTTGAGCATAGCTACAAGGTGAAGGTCGCCGACCCGACGCAGCTCGCGGCCATTCGCACGGATGCCGAGAAGCGCTTTCCGGCGGCCGGCTGGTCGATCCGCACCAGCGCCAACGCCGCGCCGTCGCTGACGGCGAACATCACCCGCTTCTCGCAGTTCCTGACTCTTGTCGGGCTGACGGCGCTGATCGTCGGCGGCGTCGGCGTCGCCAACGCGGTGCGCGCCTATCTCGACCAGAAGCGCAGCGTGATCGCGACCTTCAAATGCCTGGGCGCTCCTGCCTCGCTGGTGGCGATGATCTATCTCGCGCAGATCCTGATGATCGCCTTGATCGGCATCGTGATCGGCCTGTTGCTTGGCATGCTGATCCCCTTCATCGCGGCGCAGTTCCTGGCAGATCTATTGCCGATCTCGACGGAGTTTCATCTCTATCCGGGTGCGCTCGGTCTTGCCGCGCTCTTCGGCGTGCTGACGGCGCTGACCTTCGCCATTCTGCCACTTGGCCGGGCACGGGCCATTCCGGCAATCGCGCTCTTCCGCCAGCAGGGCTTCGACCCCTCCGGCTTTCCGGCATGGCCCTATTTGCTGGGCGCCGTCGCTTGTCTTGCTGCACTTGCGGGGCTTGCGATCTGGACGGCCTACGACCGCTATATTTCGCTGGTGTTCCTGGGCGCGATCGCCTTTGCCTTCATTGTCCTGCGCGTCGTCGCGCTGCTGATCGCCTGGCTTGCGCGCCGCAGCCCGCGGGTCAACTCGCCGGCCCTCAGACTGGCGATCGGCAACATCCACCGCCCCGGCGCCCTCACGTCCTCGGTCGTGTTGTCGCTGGGTCTTGGGCTGGCATTGCTTGTGACGCTGGCTCTGATCGACGGCAATCTGCGCCGCGAGCTTACCGGCAGCATGGCGGAGCGCGCGCCGAACTTCTTCTTCGTCGATATTCAGGGCAACGAGATCGAAGGCTTCCGCTCGGTGCTCAACCGGACGATCCCGAAGGGCAAGGTCATCGAGGTGCCGATGCTGCGCGGCCGGATCATTGCCTTCAACGGTGAGGACGTGAACAGCCGCAACGTGCCGCCCGGCGGCCAATGGGTGCTGCGCGGCGACCGCGGCATCACCTATGCCAAGAACAAGCCGGAGAACTCGACGCTTTCCGCGGGCGCGTGGTGGCCGGCCGACTATAGCGGCGAGCCCTTGGTTTCCTTCTCGGCGGAAGAGGCCGGCGAACTCGGCCTGAAGATCGGCGACACCGTGACCGTCAACGTGCTTGGCCGCAACATCACCGCCAAGATCGCCAATTTCCGCAACGTCGAGTGGGAATCGCTTTCGATCAACTTCGTCATGGTGTTTTCGCCGAACACCTTCGCCGGTGCGCCGCATGCGTGGTTGGCAACCGTCATCGATCCGGCAGCGACGCCGGAAGAGGAGGCGGCGGTGCTGAAGGCCGTCACCAACGCCTATCCGACGATCACAAGCGTGCGGGTGAAGGATGCTCTCGACATCGTGAACGGGCTGCTTGGACAGTTGGCAACCGCCATCCGGGCGGCGGCCGCAGTGGCGCTCGTCGCCTCCGTCCTGGTGCTTGCCGGTGCGCTCGCCGCTGGCAACCGGGCGCGCGTCCACGACGCCGTGGTGCTGAAAACGCTGGGTGCGACGCGCGCGACCCTTATCCGGGCGTTCAGCTACGAATATGCCATTCTCGGCCTCGCAACGGCGGTTTTCGCCCTGTTTGCCGGCGGAGTTGCCGCCTGGTTCGTCGTCAGCCGCATCATGAAGTTGCCGTCAGACTTCCTGCCGGATGTCGCGATCCTGACCGTCGTCGGGGCGCTGGTGATGACCGTCGGCATCGGTCTTGCCGGTACCTGGCGTATTCTCGGGCAGAAGGCGGCGCCGGTCCTGCGGGAGCTTTGAGCGGTGAAGTTAACCGTAAATCCCTGTCGTGCATGCCGGAAACGGCCGGATGCGTTCGAATCCAGGGGCTTCGGGTCTTGTACGCAACGGGTTTCGGCATCATATTTATCCACAGGCATGCTGGAGCTCCGCAGCGGCGCCTGGGCGTGGAAGCCAGCCTTCCAAAGCGAGACTGTTCGCCGCCCGACACCGTAACTTCCACCGGAGCTTAAATGAGGAAACAATGGCTGATCTGAGAAACTACCAAACCCGAATGTCGCCCGCCGGCGCTCAGGCGGGTGCCGTGATCGATGAGGGCCTTCGCGCGTACATGCTGAAGGTCTACAACCTGATGGCCCTGGGCCTGGCGATCACCGGCGTGGCAGCTTACGGAACCTATGCGCTTGCCGCCTCCAATCCGGCATTCGCCCAGCTCATCTACGCTTCGCCCCTGAAGTGGGTCGTGATGCTGGCGCCGCTGGCGATGGTCTTCTTCATGAGCTTCCGCATTAATTCGATGAGCGTCTCCGCAGCACAGACGACGTTCTGGATCTATGCCGCCCTGATGGGCCTGTCTCTGTCGTCGATCTTCCTGGTCTTCACCGGCCAGAGCATCGTGCAGACGTTCTTCGTCACGGCCGCTTCGTTCGGCGCTCTGTCGCTCTACGGCTACACGACCAAGAAGGACCTGTCGGGCTTCGGCACGTTCCTGATCATGGGCCTCTTCGGCCTGATCATCGCGTCGATCGTCAACATCTTCCTTGCTTCGTCGGCCCTCGGCTTCGCGATCTCCGTGATCGGTGTTCTGATCTTCGCTGGCCTCACCGCCTACGACACGCAGAAGATCAAGGAAATGTACTACGAAGCCGATGACAGCACCGTTGCCGGCCGCAAGGCGATCATGGGCGCGCTGACGCTCTACCTCGACTTCATCAACCTGTTCATGTTCCTGCTGCAGTTCATGGGCAACCGGAACAACTAAGCTTGAAACGAATAGCGGAAAAGGCGGCCTCGGCCGCCTTTTTTGTTGCCGGAAATAGTTGATCGCGTCCCGGCCCCCATGGGAGTAAAGGACGACGAAACCTCGAGATGCAGTTTACCGCCATGTCCCTGAGTCTGCGTGACGCCACCTTGGCCGACCTTCCTGCCATCGCAGCGATCTATCGCGAATCCGTACTGAACGGCGTCGCCACCTATGAGATCGAACCTCCTTCCGAAGCGGAGATGCGAAACCGCTTCGAGACGATCATCGGCAACGGCTACCCCTATGTGGTCGCATGCGATGGCAGCGGATCGATCGTCGGCTATGCCTATGCGTCCGCCTTCCGGACGCGCACGGCCTATCGCTTTCTGGTCGAGGATTCGATCTACCTGGCGCCGGAAGCGCGCGGCAAGGGTGCTGGCAAGGCGCTGCTCGTCGAACTCATTCGTCGTTGCACCGAGCTCGGCTTCCGGCAGATGGTTGCGGTGATCGGCGGTGCCCACCCGGCATCGATCGCCGTACACAGTTCGCTCGGCTTCGAGCATCAGGGCACGATGAAAGCGACCGGCTTCAAGCATGGCCGTTGGCTCGACACGGCGATCATGCAGCTCGCGCTTGGCGAGGGCCAGAAGAGCGATCCGCCGGAAGACGTCTATCCAGACACGCTCTATCAGAACTGATCGTCGCCTCGCGGACGCCCGACATGCGCTGATTGCAGTCGGCCGTCCCGGGGCGGGTCAAAGCCCTGCGTCGGAAGAGGTCGCCGCGCATCTCACCGGGACGCCGGTGCGGATCAGGTCTTAAGGCGCGTCGCGATCTTGCAGGTCCGCTCCCAGCGCTTCAAGCTTCTGATATTTCGCAGGTCGTTATTGCAAAACCGCTGCGCAGTTTTGCGCGACCTGCTTCAGGTTTCCACCAGCTTCAGGACCTTGTCGAACACCTTGAGCACCTGGGCGAGCTCGTGGCCGCGTTTCAGGATCGTGCCGTGAATGTTCAGCACGCTATAGGCGCCCTGTTTCGTCGACAGCTTCGGGTTCTTCTCGATCCGGTAGAGCGGCATTTCTCCCGAACGCTTGAACACCGAGAAGACCGCGCGGTCCTTCAGGTGGTCGATGGCGTAGTCCCGCCATTCGCCTTCGCCGACCATTCGACCGTAGACCCAAAGGATCTGGTCCAACTCGCGGCGATGGAAAGTGATGGGGGGAGGGTTCTTGGCGTTCTTGTATTCGTGAAGATGGACGACCACTTCGGAAGTGGTCTCGCGCTGATGGCGCGCCTCGCCTTGCGGCAAATCCGGCTCATCGGTCATCGGCAATCCGGCCTTCTGTTGTGACAGAACGATAACAGTGTGCCTGACGTGAGCCGAAAAGCAAGCCGGAAGCCGTTGGACGAAGAGGGCATTTCTTACCTCTGCCCCATTTCAGTCAAATCGCCGCCCCAATTCACCGCAAAACTCGCGAGCGCTGACGGACAGAGTCGTTGCCACCGTATGTCCGGTCAGGTCGTCATGCTGCGGGAGTTCACCGAACGCAGCCATGGCCGGTTCGGTCCGGTAACTTCGAACCCTCAGCCCCAGCCCCTCGATGCTGCCGGGCCGAACCACCCCCTTGCGCCGCGCCCGCTTACAACTTGCCTTGCGGGCCGGCGAGCACCGCCGTGGCGCCGATGATCGCGCCCGGCGTTTCCTTGTCCTTCATCGATTGCAAGAGAACGGCACAGCCACTGTTGCCGGGGCGCTCGGTCAGAACTGTTGCGGGAAGGGTGAAGGTTGCCGGCTTTCCGTCCCACATGCCGATCGTCTGAATGTCGCGCACGGCATGCCAGTAGGGGATTTCCTTGCCGCTGTTCTCCCCCTTCTCCATCTTCACCACTTTCGCGCGGTCGAAATAGACGACGACGACGTTCGCCTTGCCGATGCCGCTACCGACGTTGATCTGGATTTCTTCGCCCTGGATCTTCGCCTCGACGGGAACGGCAAGCCCCTTGCCTTCGGCCTTCATTGTCTCCAGCCGCGTTTTGATCGCCTGAAGATTGCCGCCGTTGACATGGTCGCGCCCGTTCAGGATCGCCTGGGGCGTATAGACGCCATTGCGACCGAGCATCCGGGCATAGGCATATTGCCGTTCGGTATTTTCCTTGGAGGCCAGTGTGTCGGCCCAACCGAGATAGTTCCAGTAGTCGACATGGTAGGCGAGCGCCACGACATCACCGCCATCGACAAGCGCCTTCAGCGCCGCATCGGCCGGCGGGCAGGAGGAACAGCCCTGGCTGGTGAACAGTTCCACGACGCCTTTGATCACCTGTCCGTCCTGTGCCCCGGCCGGTGCACCAGCGGCTGCGAACAGCCCGAAAGCCAGTGCAAAAGGGCGAATGAAAGAACGGTCTGCGGATGTCATGGCGTCACTTCGTTGGGGGCCGTCGGCCTACTCCTTATGGGGGAGTTCATTACATACGCCGGCCACGCATCAACGGGAAGTCACGTTGGAGTGAGGTGGCGGGTGAGCACAGGCTTGTGTTGGGACGTTTTGGGATTTGACAACCAAAGAAAGAGCCGGGTCGCCTCTCGGCGTCCCGGCTCCAATGCTTCGCGATGGTCTGGCGATCAGGCGGCGAGGTCGCGCAGAACCGTCTGCAGGATGCCGCCGTTGTTGACGTAGGTCACTTCGTCCAGCGTATCGATCCGGCAGATCAGCGGAATTTCCTTCGCGCTGCCGTCGCCATAGGTGACCTTGGCAACGCGCTTTTCGCGAGGCTGGACATTGGCGAGGTTGTCGATGGTGACGATTTCATCGCCCTTGAGGCCCAGCGATTCCCAGGTCGTGCCTTCTTCGAAGACGAAGGGGATGACGCCCATGCCGACCAGGTTCGAGCGGTGGATACGCTCGAACGACTGCGCGATGACGGCCTTGACGCCGAGCAGATTGGTGCCCTTCGCAGCCCAGTCGCGCGACGAACCGTTGCCGTATTCGACGCCGGCGAAGATGACGAGCGGAACGCCCTCTTCCTTGTATTGCATGGCGGCGTCGTAGATCGACATCTCTTCCTTCGACGGATAGTGGATGGTGTAGCCACCTTCCTTGCCGTTCGGGCCGAGCATGTGGTTGCGGATGCGGATGTTGGCAAACGTGCCGCGCATCATCACCTCATGGTTGCCGCGACGCGTACCGTACTGGTTGAAGTCGGCAACGCCGACGCCATGACCGATGAGGTAGGCACCAGCCGGCGAGGCAGCCTTGATCGAACCGGCCGGCGAGATGTGGTCGGTGGTGATCTTGTCGCCGAATAGGCCGAGGACGCGCGCGCCCTTGATGTCGGAGATGCCCGAGCCGGACTTGCCCATGCCGACGAAGTAGGGTGGGTTCTGCACGTAGGTCGAGCCATCGTCCCAGGCGTAGGTCTGGCCCGGAGGAACCTGAACGGCCTGCCAGTTTTCGTCGCCCTTGAAGACGTCCGCGTACTTGGTCGCGTAGAGTTCGCGGGTGACGTACTTGAAGATGAACTCCTGGATTTCCTTGGAGGTCGGCCAGATGTCCTTGAGGAAGACCGGGTTGCCGTCCTTGTCTTCGCCGAGCGGTTCGTTGGTCAGGTCCTTCTGGACCGTACCGGCGAGTGCATAGGCGACGACGAGCGGCGGCGAGGCGAGGTAGTTTGCCTGGACGTCCGGCGAGATACGGCCTTCGAAGTTGCGGTTGCCGGAGAGAACGCCGGCGGCGATCAGGCCCTTGTCGTTGATCGTCTTCGAGATCGGCGCCGGCAGCGGACCGGAGTTGCCGATGCAGGTGGTGCAGCCAAAGCCGACGAGGTTGAAGCCGAGCGCGTCGAGGTCCTTCTGCAGGCCGGACTTGGCCAGGTACTCACCGACGACCTGCGATCCCGGTGCGAGCGAGGTCTTGACCCAGGGCTTGGACTTCAGGCCCTTGGCAACGGCGTTGCGGGCGAGCAGGCCGGCGGCGATCAGAACCGACGGGTTGGAGGTGTTGGTGCACGACGTGATCGCAGCGATGGCAACGTCGCCATGGCCGAGATCGAAATCGGTGCCTTCTACGGCGTAGCGGTTCGAAAGCTGGCCCGGCTTCTTGTAGTCGCCTTCGAGCGCGGTTGCGAAGCCCGACGCGATGCTTTCGAGCGGGATGCGGCCTTCTGGACGCTTCGGACCAGCCATAGCGGGAACGACGTCGCCGAGGTCGAGTTCCAGCGTGTCGGTAAAGACAAGCTCCGAGCCGTCACCGTCGCGCCACATGCCTTGCGCCCTGGAATAGGCTTCGACGAGCGAAATGCGCTGCTCTTCGCGGCCGGACATGGTGAGGTAGTTGATGGTCTCGCTGTCGACCGGGAAGAAGCCGCAGGTGGCGCCGTATTCCGGACCCATGTTGCCGATGGTCGCACGGTCAGCGAGCGTCATGTTGTCGAGGCCCGGGCCGAAGAATTCGACGAACTTCGAAACGACGCCCTTCTTGCGCAGCATCTGAACGACCATGAGCACGAGGTCGGTCGCGGTGACGCCCTCTTTCAGCTTGCCCGTCAGCTTGAAGCCGATGACTTCAGGCAGAAGCATGGAGACCGGCTGGCCGAGCATCGCGGCTTCAGCTTCGATACCGCCAACGCCCCAGCCGAGAACGCCAAGGCCGTTGATCATGGTGGTGTGGCTGTCGGTGCCGACGCAGGTATCCGGGTAGGCGGTGATTTCGCCATCTTCTTCACGGGTCCAGACGGTCTGGCCCAGATACTCCAGATTGACCTGGTGACAGATGCCGGTGCCGGGCGGGACGACGCGGAAGTTCTTGAACGCCTGCTGGCCCCACTTCAGGAAGCGGTAGCGCTCGCCGTTGCGCTGGTATTCGAGCTCGACGTTGCGGGCAAAGGCGTTCGGCGTGCCGAATTCGTCGACGATGACGGAGTGGTCGATGACGAGGTCGACGGGAACGAGCGGGTTGATCTTTTCCGGGTCGCCGCCGAGCGAGACCATGGCGTCGCGCATTGCAGCGAGGTCGACCACGGCGGGAACGCCGGTGAAGTCCTGCATCAGCACGCGGGCCGGGCGGTAGGCGATTTCGTTTTCAGCCGTGCCCTTGTCGTTGAGCCAGGCGGCAACGTTCTCGATGTCCTTCTTGGTGACGGAGCGGCCGTCTTCATTGCGCAGCAGGTTCTCGAGCAGAACCTTCATCGAGTAGGGCAGCTTGGAAACGCCGGCGAGACCGTTCGCCTCCGCCTTCGGCAGGCTGTAATAGACGTAGTCCACACCGTTGACGGTGAGCGTGGAGCGACAATTGAAGCTGTCTAGGGATTTGGACACTGGATAATACCCCGTTCCGTCTGATCGCCAAAAACTGACGTACGAACGCCCGAGCGCAATGAAGCGCGAATTGGGATGCGGGTGCGGCCATTTCCGCTGTCCGTACGTGGAAATTCATTCCATGTTCGGCGCTAGGATGAAATTCACGCCGACCGCTGGCGTGTTGGCCGCCTTATAGATAATTTCTCCAAAACGTGCCAGAGCAACGAAGGTCCAATTGGAACTTTTTTTGCTCTGCGGAAGACACGCGAAGGGAAGTCTAATATTCATGCGCCTGCTGGCTGAAGGTTTGAGTGCGAAGCGCGGCGAGGATCTGATTTTTAACGATATTTCCTTTGCGCTCGATACCGGTGAGGCCCTTGTGGTGACGGGTCCGAACGGCTCGGGAAAGTCGACTTTGCTGCGGGTTCTGGCCGGGTTGCTGAGCCCCGAAAGCGGACATTTGAAACTTGAGAACGCCCCCCCAGAAATAGCTCACCCATCGGAGCTCAGCCACTATCTCGGGCATCGCAACGCGATGAAGCGCGAATTGACCGTCGCAGAAAATCTTTCCTTCTGGCAGCGTTTCATGGGCGATTCGCCCGGCGGCGTCGGAATCGCTCTTACCGAGGCGGTCGAAGCGGTCGGCCTGCCTGATATCGCGCATCTGCCCTTCGGATATCTCTCGGCCGGCCAGCAGCGCCGCATGGCGATGGCGAAGCTGCTCGTCGCCCATCGTCCGATCTGGATTCTCGACGAGCCGACCGCGGCACTCGACGCCGGCGCCGATCGGCTGTTTGCCGACCTGGTAAAGGCGCATCTCGGGAAGGGCGGCATCGTGATCGCAGCGACGCATCAACCGCTGGGGCTCGATCAAACGAGGGAATTGCACATGAAGGGCTTCGAGCATTTCGCGGGAGGGCTCTGGCATGATGCGTAAAAGCGCGTCCGTGCTCGCTGCCGGGAGAGTGCCGGCATGATCGCGCTCTTCTTCCGCGATCTGAAGCTGTCGATACGCGCCGGCGGCGGCGCGATGATCGGCGTGCTCTTCTTCATGACCGTGGTCGCGGTCATTCCCTTCGGCGTCGGCCCGGATCTGAACCTGCTTTCGCGCATCGGCCCGGCGATCCTGTGGATCGGCGCGCTGCTCGCCTCGCTACTCGGTCTCGACCGCCTGTTCCAGGCGGAGCGGGACGACGGTTCGCTCGACCTGATGCTGATGCAGGAGACGCCGCTGCTTTTCACCGTCTTCGTCAAATGCGCGGCCCATTGGGCAGCGACCGGCCTGCCGCTGGTGATCGCCTCGCCCTTGCTCGGTCTCTTCATGAACATGCGCGAGATCGCGATCGGCGCCACCATGCTGACGCTTCTGATCGGCACGCCGGCGATCACCTTCATCGGTGCGGTCGGCGCTGCCGTCGCCGTGTCGTTGCCACGGGGCGGGCTGCTGGTGTCGATCCTGGTGCTGCCGCTTGCGATCCCGGTGCTGATCTTCGGCGTCAGCGCCGTCTATGCGGCGATCGAGGACCCGGCGCCGTTCCTGCCGCCCCTGATGATCCTCGCGGCGATCACCCTGTTCTTTGCCGTCATCGGGCCGGTTGCCGCCGCCGCAGCACTTCGGCACGCGTCCGATTGACGCAATGAGAGCGGAACGGCTGAAACAGTTTGCGGTTTTCCGTCGCAGCCGTCGCTAAGTCCTTCAGATCGATCACGTTTATGATTGGCGGCCCAAACTGATCGTGATCGGTCGATTGACGCGGATCAATTGCAGCAGGGGGACTTAAGCGTTAAAGAGCCATCATGAGCGAAAACAGCCTGGCCATCCGCAAATTCAGCGACCTCGCCAACCCGACACGGTTCCTGGCGCTGGCCGACCGTCTGCTGCCGTGGCTTGCCGGCCTGACCGCGCTGTTCTTCGCCGTCGGCCTCTGGCTGTCCTTCGCCACAGAAGGCGACTACCAGCAGGGCGAGACGGTGCGCATCATGTATGTGCACGTGCCCGCTGCCTGGCTGTCGATGATGTGTTATTCGGTGATGGCGCTGGCAGCGCTTGGCACGCTCGTTTGGCGCCATCCGCTGGCAGATGTTTCTTCGCGCGCGGCCGCGCCGATTGGCGCCTGTTTCACTTTCCTGGCGCTCGTCACCGGCTCGCTTTGGGGCAAGCCGATGTGGGGCACCTGGTGGGTCTGGGACGCGCGGCTGACGTCGGTCTTTGTGCTGTTCCTCATGTATCTGGGACTGATGGCGCTCAACCGCGCGATCGACGACCCCGCACGGTCTTCCAAGGTTTCCGCAGTGCTGGTGCTGGTCGGTTTCGTCAATATCCCGATCATCAAGTTCTCGGTCGAATGGTGGAACACGCTGCATCAACCGGCGAGCGTCATGCGGCTCGACGGGCCGACGATCGATCCCGAGTTCCTGTGGCCGCTGATCGTGATGGCGGTTGCCTTCACGCTTCTGTTCTTCACGCTGCACATCGCCGCCATGCGCAACGAAATCCTGCGCCGGCGGGTCACTGCGCTGCGCCGTCTGGCGGCGCGCAGCGCTGGCCGGGGAGCGCGCACGAAATGATGAGCCACGCCGCTTACGTCTTCACGAGTTATGGAATAGCGACGCTGACCGTCCTCGGCCTGATCGGCTGGGTGGTTCTGGATGGGCGCGCGCGCCGGCGCGAACTTGCCGAGCTCGAAGCATCCGGCATCCGCAGGCGCTCGGCCGAACCGGCGTCGGGAGAGACACGATGACCAGCACTCCTGCGCCCGGCAGCGACGAGCGCAAACCGGGGCCGATGCGTTTCGTGCTCGCGGCACTGCCGCTCATCATTTTCGCCGGGCTTGCGGCGATCTTCTGGAGCCAACTCAATTCCGGCAAGGACGTGAGCGAGATCCCGTCCGCACTGATCGGCACGAAGGCGCCGAAACTCGACCTTCCTGCACTCGAAGGGGCGACCCGCGATGGCCAGCCGATGCCGGCGCTGACCGACGTGGCGATCAAAGGCAAGCTGACGCTCGTCAACGTCTGGGCCTCCTGGTGCGTGCCCTGCCGTCAGGAGCATCCCTTCATTCTGGAACTGTCGAAGGACCCGCGGCTCACCGTCGTCGGCATCAATTACAAGGACCAGAACGAAAACGCGCTGCGTTTCCTCGGCGAGCTCGGCAATCCATTTTCCGCCGTCGGCGTCGATCCCCGCGGCAAGGCGGCGATCGATTGGGGTGTCTACGGTATTCCGGAATCCTATCTGGTCGGCGCCGATGGCACGATCCTCTACAAGCGTGTCGGCCCGTTCGACGAGAACAGCGTCAAGAATGGACTGCTGCCGGCCATCGAGAAGGCTACCGCCGGCTCGTGAGTGGTTCGGGCCATTTCGAGAGCAGTTGGGGCTGTAAAACCTGACCGAGAACCGGGGCAGTTTTTCGCCGGGGGCTACTTCACCCACCTCATCCCTGTGCTTGTCACAGGGATCCAGCCACGGTGCGTCTGCACCGTGAATGACATCCCGACCAGAAGCAGCCACAGCTCGCCTAGCGGCACATTTCTGAAAAGTTCGCTTCCGGCCGGAACTTTCCAGTCGGAACAGAGCTCCCCAGCGCCGCGGACGCGGCGCTGCTGGATCCCTGTGACAAGCACAGGGATGAGGGAGGCTGAGGGAACGGTTCGCTTCCGATAGATATCTGGATGTGAAAGGTTGGCCTATACGCCGAGCCCGACTAAATCCCCGCCTGCCAATCCCTGACGGCATCGAGCGGCCAGACCAGCATCAGCACGTTCAAAGTGAGGTTGTCGCGGATCAGCCAACCAGTGAAAAGCTCGAAGACGATGGCGATCGTGACCGTCAGCCAGACGGGCATGCGGGCCGCGAACATAAAGCCCGCGACCATCGCCAGGGTGTCCATGGTCGAATTCAGGATGCTGTCGCCGAAATAGTCGAGCGAGATCGTCGCCGATCGGTAGCGGTTGATCACCATGGGGGTGTTTTCGGCGATTTCCCAGGCGGATTCGATCGCCATCGCCAGGAAGAGCTTTGCCGTCAGCGGCTTGCGGCGCAAAAGCAGGTGGCCGAGGCCGTAGAACAGGAAGCCGTGGATGATGTGGGAGGGTGTGTACCAGTCGGCGATGTGCTGCGAGTTGCCGCTGGATTTGACGACGGGTTCGAAGAGTTTGACGTAGCCGCAGTCGCAGATCCAGATGCGACCCATCAGATGCTGGGTGACGATCTGTATCAGCAGAACCGCGAAACAGGCGGCGAGCCAGAGGAGTGCGTGCCGGTTGCGGCTGTCATTCTCCTCAAGCGCGGTGCTCACTCGGCGTTCTCCTGGTCAAGCGAATGTTTCATGATCAAGGGCATCTGGGCGAGCGTGAAGAGGATGGTGATCGGCATCGTGCCCCAGACCTTGAAGGCGACCCAGAAATCGGTCGAGAACGAACGCCAGACCACTTCGTTGAGCACGGCCAGGAACACAAAGAACACACCCCAGCGCAGCGTGAGCTTGCGCCAGCCGTCCTCGTCGAGCTTGAAGGCGGAGTGAAAGACGTAGCCGAGCAGCGACTTACCGAAGAGAAGACCGCCGAGCAGGATCGCGCCGAACAGCGTGTTGACGATCGTCGGCTTCATCTTGATGAAGGTGTCGTTCTGCAGCCACAGCGTCAGCGCACCGAAGACGAAGACGACGATGCCTGAGATCAGCGGCATCATCGGCAGGGTGCGGGTCAGCATCCAGGAGACGGCGAGCGCGATCGCGGTCGCGGCCATGAACAGGCCGGTGGCGATGAAGATCGGACCGCCGAGCTCGGCGAGCGCCGGGAAATGCCCGGCCAGCCATTCGCCGCGCGAATTGGCGAAGAAGAAGACCATCAGCGGTCCAAGCTCCAGCACCATCTTGAGCAAGGGGCTGACTTCCTTCTGCGGCTTGGTAGCCTCGATCGACGACATTTCCGGGTCCTGTTTCTGCATGTGCCTGCTGCTCATAACACCAGCTTTGCGGCAAAACCATATCAAGGCAACGGCCCCGCGCAAATGCGCGGGCGCAGAACGGCCTCGTCAGGCGGCAACGCCGGCGATCGCTTCGGCGAAATCCTTGGCCTCGAAAGGCTCCAGATCGTCGATGCCTTCACCGACGCCGATAAAATAGACTGGCAGCTTGTGCTTGGCGGAGATGGCAACGAGGATGCCGCCGCGCGCCGTGCCGTCGAGCTTGGTCATGATCAGACCGCTGACGCCGGCGATATTGCGGAAGATCTCCACCTGCTGCAGCGCGTTCTGTCCGGTCGTGGCATCGAGCGTTTGGAGCACCGTGTGCGGTGCATCCGGATCGAGCTTGCCGAGCACGCGCACGATCTTCTCAAGTTCGGCCATCAGCTCCGCCTTGTTCTGCAGGCGGCCGGCGGTGTCGATGATCAGCACGTCGGACTTCTTCTCGCGCGCCTGCTGGAACGCTTCATAGGCGAGACCGGCGGCATCGGCGCCGAGCTTGGAGGAAACGATGTCGGACTTGGTGCGCTCCGCCCAGATCTTCAGCTGCTCGATCGCCGCGGCGCGGAAGGTGTCGCCGGCGGCAAGCATGACCTTGAGGCCTGCGCCCGAAAGCTTGGCGGCGAGCTTGCCGATCGTCGTGGTCTTGCCGGTGCCGTTGACGCCGACTACCAGAATGACATGCGGCTTGTGGCTGAGGTCGAGCTCCAGCGGCTTGGCGACGGGAGCGAGCACCTTGGTGATCTCGCCGGCCATGATGCGCGAGACGTCCTCGCCGGAGACATCCTTGCCATAGCGCTCGGAGGCGAGCGTGTCGGTGATGCGCATCGCGGTTTCGACGCCGAGGTCGGCCTGGATCAGCAGGTCTTCAAGGTCCTGCAGCGTTGCTTCATCGAGCTTGCGCTTGGTGAAGAGACTGGCGATCTGGCCGGTCAGTTGCGACGAGGTGCGGGCAAGGCCGCGGCGCAGGCGCTGGTACCAGGTGAGCTTTTCCTTCGGCGCGGCGAGGGGCTCGTCCTTGGGCTTGTTGTCGGTGGTCGCGAAGCCCTTGGGAAGGGCAGGGGCTGCGGCGGCTACCTCTGCTTCGCCGGCCTCGGTCGGCGCGACTTCGGCCACTGCTTCTGCAGCGTCGCTCTCTGTGGTTTCGAAGCTTTTGGGGAGGGCTGCGGCTTCACCCCTCTCTGCCCTGCCGGGCATCTCCCCCACAGGGGGGGAGATTGCGCTGGGCTCGCCCACGGCGTCAGCTACGGGCGTTTCGGCTGTCGTGATGTCGCGTAGTTCCGCTTCGGCATCGTCCGCAGTTGGCAAGGCTTCTGCGGTGCCCTCGATGGTCTCGGCCACGTGGGAGGTTACGACGATCTCAATGGAATCCGCTGGGGAATCCGCTGGCTTCTCGTCGGCAACAGCTTCCGCGGTCTCGGTGGTTAGAGACGCATCGTCGATGGCTGCCTTGGTCTCCGTCTGATCTCCCTCCTTTTGGGGGAGATGTCCCGAAGGGACAGAAGGGGGTATCGCAACGCTGTCCTCAAACGGTGTGGCCCCGGCCTCGTCACGCGTCAGCTCTTCGGCATCGTCGGAAGCCGGACCGCCCGCAGTCTCGATCTCGGCTTCGAGCACCGGATCGTCCTCGGAGAGCGGCAGCGTCTCGATATCGACAGGCGGCTCGAAGGCGGCGTCCGGGGTCTCTTCGGCAATTTCAGCCGCGGCGACAGGCGCAGACGGTTCCACCGCCTCGACACTTGGCTCCACCTCTGGCGAAGAGACAATCGTCTCCTCGGGCACACCTTCCGGCGGCTTCGTTTCCTCCACCGCGCCCTTGCCGAAGGTGAAGATCCTCTTGATGAAACCCATTGCCATTCAGGAATTCCGCATAAATCAGGCCGCAGCCATCTGTTTTACCTGCATCGTCAGATGCTTGCCATTGTGGCCGGTGATTAAGACCGGGACAAGCGCGCGGGCCTTCAGGCCGGCGGCATCGACGAGCGTGAAGTTTTGTGTGTGGGCGAGCCCGTTGTTTTCGACCAGGATCGTCTGCTCGCTGCCGACCATGCCTGCGAGGTGGCGGGCGTAGAGCGTTGCGCCAACCGCGCGCAGACGCGCGGCGCGATCCTTGACGAGCGCCCGATCGAGCTGTGGCATACGTGCTGCCGGCGTTCCAGGACGCGGGCTATAGGGAAAGACGTGCAGATGGGCGATGCCGCAATCCTCGGCGAGCTTCGTCGCATTCTCAAACATCTCCTCGGTCTCCGTCGGGAAACCGGCGATCATGTCGGCGCCAAGACTGATCTCGGGCCGCAGCCGGCGGACTTCATCCGTAAAGGCGCGGGCGTCGGCGCTTGAGTGGCGGCGTTTCATGCGCTTCAGGATCAGGTCGTCGCCATGCTGCAGCGACAGGTGCAGATGCGGCATGAAGCGCGCCTCGTCGGCGATCAGGTCGAAGAGATGTTTGTCGGCCTCGATGCCGTCGATCGAGGAAAGGCGCAGGCGGAGGATCTCCGGCACCTGCTTCAAAAGCGTCTTGGCAAGCAGGCCGAGCGTCGGGGCACCCGGTAGGTCGGCGCCGTAGCTGGTCGCGTCGACGCCGGTGAGCACGATCTCGCAGTAGCCTGTTTCAACGAGCTTGCGCGCCTGGTCGACCACTGCACCCATCGGCACGGAGCGGGAATTGCCGCGGCCATAGGGGATGATGCAGAAGGTGCAGCGATGATCGCAGCCGTTCTGGACCTGGATGAAGGCGCGCACGTGGCCGTCGATATGCTTGACCATCTGCGGTGCCGTCGCACGCACGCTCATGATATCGTTGACGCGCAGTTTCTCTTCCGCCGAAACGCCGAAATCGGGCAGCGAACGATAGGATGCGCTTTTCAGCTTCTCCTCGTTGCCGAGCACGGCGTCGACCTCAGCCATTTCGGCAAAGGTCTGCTTTTCCGTCTGCGCGGCGCAGCCGGTGACGATGATACGGGCATGCGGATTGTCGCGGCGGGCACGGCGGATCGCCTGGCGCGCCTGGCGCACGGCCTCGCCGGTGACGGCGCAGGTGTTGACGAGGATGGCGTTGTTCAGCCCCGCCTTCTCGGCTTCGGCCCGCATCACTTCGGATTCGTAGGTATTGAGACGGCAGCCGAAGGTTATGACCTCGACGCCGCTCAAAGCGCCCGCGCTCCGCTGCCCGCGCTCTCCGCCTCGTCGCGCTGCCAGGTGCCGGTGGTCGGGTTCAGCGTGCCGGACCATTCCCATTCGGCCGGGCCGGTCATGATCACGTGATCGTCGCGCTCGCGCCATTCGATCGTCAGCGGCCCGCCGGGCACGTTGACGATGACATTGCGGTCGGTGCGTTCGGTACGGGCGGCGCTGACGGCGGCGGCGCAGGCGGCCGAGCCGCAGGCAAGCGTCAGCCCGGCGCCGCGCTCCCAGGTCCGAAGATCCAGTTCGCCGCGCGAAAGGACACGGGCAATCGAGATGTTGGCGCGCTCGGGGAAGATCGGATGGTTTTCGAGCAACGGGCCGAAGCGCTCGAGATCGTAGGACCAGACGTCGTTGTCGACCCAAAAGATCGCGTGCGGATTACCCATCGAGGCGACCGACGGCGAATGCAGCACGGGATTGTCGATCGGGCCGATCTGCAGCTCGATGCGGCGCGTGTCGTGGAATTCCTCGGAAAGCGGGATTTCGTTCCAGGCAAAGCGCGGGGTTCCCATGTCGACGGATATGGTGCCGTCGTCGTGTTCCTTGGCTTCGAGCAGGCCGGCGACCGTATGAAAGAGGAAGGCCTTCTTGCCGGTTTCGGCGGCGAGCGCCTGGACGACGCAGCGCGTGCCGTTGCCACAGGCCTGGGCCATGGAGCCATCGGAATTGACGATGTCGATCCAGGCATCGGTGCCGGTGGCCTTCGGGTCGTGGATCGCCATGATCTGGTCGAAGGCAGTTGCTGCGTCGGCATTGAGCGCGATCGCGGCTGCCGGCGTCACCCGATCTTTCCGACCGCGCATGTCGACGACGAGGATCTTGTTTCCAAGCCCGTTCATTCTGGCGAATTGCACGTTGTCGGTCATGTAGCGATGGTCCAAACCGGCCCGCGTCAAGCAGGGCACCCTTCATTCGGGCTGTATATGGCGGAAAAGCCCGGAAATTACCAGTGCCGCCTTCATTCCGCGGCGGATGCAGCGGCAGGCACGTCGAAGACCTCGCCGGGGCGCAGCGGCCGGAAGCGGGCGCGGGCGATACCGGCCGCATCAAGCGCCCGTTCCAGCGCCAGCCGCGGCTCGTCGACGCCCTCGTCGGTCAGGCGGAACGTGCCCCAGTGGTGGCCGGCGACATGGGTGGCGGCGCAATCGATCATCCCGCGCACTGCCTCTTCCGGATTCTGGTGCTGGTCCTGCATAAACCAGCGCGGTTCGTAGGAACCGAACGGCAGGTTGGCGAGGCGGAACGGCCCGTGTTTTTCGCGGGCGGCCCGATAATTTATGCCGTCGTGAAAGCCGGTGTCGCCGACATGGTAGATCTTGCCTGCCGGAGTCTCCAGAACGAAGGCGGCCCAGAGCGCCATGCGGCGGTCGCGCGAGCCGCGGGCCGACCAGTGATGGCAGGGCTCCGCATGGATCACGATGTCATCACCGCAATCGACCCGGTCGTTCCAGTCGACCACGGTTATCTCGGCATCGGGAACGGCGTGGCGGATGATCGTGTCGTTACCGAGCGGGGTGATGATCCGGGGCGCGTGCTCCTCCTGCAGTGCGGCCAGCGTTTCGACATCGAGATGGTCGTAGTGGTTGTGGGTGACGAGCACGATGTCGATCGGCGGCAGATCGTCGAGCTCGATGCCGGGGGCGTTGTAGCGCTGCGGTCCGGCAAAGGCGAAAGGGCTGGCGCGACGCGCCCAGACGGGGTCGGTGAGAATGTTCACGCCGTGCACCTGGACGAGCAACGTCGCGTGGCCGACCATCGTCACGCGCAGGCGTTCGCCTTCGACGCTGAGTTCGGGTTTCACTTGCTCGAACGGACTTGGATTGTGCGCCGGCCAGCGTGCCTTGCCACCAGCGAACTGCCAGCGCAGCAAATCAGCCATGCCCTTGGGCGGCCTGCCGCCGGGATTGAAGAAGCGCGTCCCGTCGAAATGGTCGGAGACGGGGCCTCGATAGTATGGGTTCTGCGATTTCTTCATCCCGAGCCTTTCGGCATGTCTGTGATTGCATGAGATGGTGCGCCGGCGCATCCGATGGAAGATCGGGCTTTAACAAATTCTTGAAAACAGCAACTGGATTGCTATCGTGCTTTGATGCTCGTTCGATTCGACCCGCATGAACGCCTCTACAAGACCCTTCGGCTGGTCCGCTCCGTCCATCTCAATATGCAACGAGCGTCGGAGCATATGCTCGATGGCGCAGGTATATCCGTGGCGGAGCGCGCGGTTCTCGAACTTTTTTACGAAGTGCAGCTGACTGTGCCGGACGCGGCGCGACGCCTGTCGATGAAACGGCAGTTCGTGCTGCGCATCGTCACCGGGCTGATGGACAAGCAATTGCTGGAACGGCAGCCGAATCCGGAGCACCGACGCGCCTATCTTTGCGTCCCGACTGCCGCCGGACGCGATCTGTTCGAGGAAATCCATCGCCGCGAAGTCGAGATGCTGCACGCCTTGCTCGGCGATATCAATCAGACCGAAGTGGTGGCTACGCTCCGGGTGATGACGCGGGTGGCGACGGCCTTTGAGCAGCTGGCGGGCGAACTGGATGCAGCCGTCGAGGGCGAGGCGGTCTGAGCCAAAACGCCGTCATTGCCCTGCCGTCCTTGACTTTTGCCGCGCTTTCCTGTTTATCCGCCGCAATTCCTTCGCAAGCTCAAGTCTTCGAAGCCGCCGACCGGGTCCCGTAAAGGTGTAAAGAGAACCCGGAGGTCAACATCCGACAGCGCGTTGCGCCCTCGGGTGGTTTTTGGCTTTGCGCCTTGTTTTCTGCGCGAAGGAACCCACGTTTCCGGCGAGTTGATCGCCACCGGAAACCAGAAGGAAGTGAGAATGTTCGAGAGCCTCCAGGACCGCCTTGGTTCCATATTGAATGGACTGACCGGCCGCGGCGCATTGTCGGAAGCCGATGTTTCCGCTGCGCTTCGCGAGGTTCGCCGTGCGCTGCTCGAAGCCGACGTCGCGCTCGACGTCGTGCGCTCCTTCACTGAAAAGGTTCGCGAAAAGGCCGTCGGCGCCGAAATCCTGAAATCGATCAAGCCTGGCCAGATGGTCGTCAAGATCGTCCATGATCAGCTGATCGAGATGCTCGGCTCCGAGGGAGTCACCATCGACCTCAACGCGCCGGCGCCGGTTGTCATCATGATGGTCGGTCTGCAGGGCTCGGGTAAGACGACCACCACCGGCAAGATCGCCAGCCGGATGAAGACGCGGGACAAGAAAAAGGTCCTGATGGCTTCGCTCGACACGCGCCGCCCGGCTGCCCAGGAGCAGCTGCGTCAGCTCGGCGTGCAGACCGGCGTCGATACGCTGCCCGTTATTACCGGCCAGTCGCCGACCGATATCGCCGCGCGCGCGGTCCAGGCCGCCAAGCTCGGCGGTCATGACGTCGTCATCCTCGATACCGCCGGCCGTACCCATATCGACGAGCCGCTGATGATCGAGATGGCGGAGATCAAGCGGAAGTCCAATCCGCATGAAATCCTGCTCGTCGCCGATGCGCTGACCGGTCAGGACGCCGTCAATCTTGCCCGCAGCTTCGACGAACGCGTCGGCATCACCGGCCTGGTGCTCACCCGTATGGACGGTGACGGCCGAGGCGGTGCAGCGCTGTCGATGCGTGCCGTCACCGGCAAGCCGATCAAGCTCATCGGTGTCGGCGAAAAGATGGGCGAACTTGAAGAGTTCCATCCGCGCCGTGTTGCCGACCGCATTCTCGGCATGGGCGACATTGTCTCGCTGGTCGAAAAGGCGGCCGAGAACATCGACGCCGAAAAAGCGGCCGCCATGGCCGCCAAGATGGCCAAGGGCAAGTTCGACCTCAACGACCTCGCCGACCAGCTTGGCCAGATGCAGAAGATGGGCGGCATGGGCGGTATCATGGGCCTGATGCCCGGCATGGCCGGCATGAAGGACAAGATGGCCGCCGCCGGTCTCGACGATAAGCTGTTCGGACGCCAGATCGCCATCATCTCCTCGATGACCAAGGCCGAGCGCGCCAATCCGGACCTGCTCAAGCATTCGCGCAAGAAGCGCATTGCCGCCGGTTCCGGCACCGATGCCGCCGACATCAACAAGCTTCTGAAGATGCACCGCCAGATGGCGGACATGATGAAGATGATGGGTGGCAAGGGCAAAGGCGGCATGATGAAGCAGATGATGGGCGGCCTTGCCAACAAGATGGGGCTTGGTGGCCTCGGCGGCGGCGGTGTGCCCGACCTGTCGAAGCTCGACCCGAAGCAGCTCGAAGCGCTGCAGAAGCAGGCGGAAGCAGCCGGCCTCAAGCCGGGCGGCATGCCGGGTCTTGGCGGCGGTGGCCTGCCGGGTCTCGGCGGCGCCAAGCTTCCGGGCCTCGGTGGCGGTTTCCCCGGCCTTCCCGGCCTGCCGAAGAAGAAGTGAGGATCGGTGAGAGATGATTGATCCCGAAATCAAACAGGAATTGGCGGGTTACCGGCAGTCGATCGACAACATCGATGCCGCACTCGTCCACATGCTGGCCGAACGCTTCCGCTGCACCCAGGCAGTCGGCGTTCTCAAGGCCAAGCATGATCTGCCGCCGGCCGACCCGGCGCGCGAAGAATACCAGATCGAACGCCTGCGCCGCCTGGCCAAGGATGCCAATCTGGATCCGGATTTCGCCGAGAAGTTCCTGAACTTCATCATCAAGGAAGTCATCCGGCATCATGAAGCCATCGCCGCCGATCGCTCGCACAACGCGGGCAACGCCGGCACAAACCATTCCGCTTGAACGAAGCGGTCAAGAAAGCCTGCAAGGAGTAATTGAAATGGCACTGAAAATTCGTCTCGCCCGTGGCGGTTCCAAGAAGCGTCCGTACTACCAGATCGTCGTTGCTGACGCCCGCAGCCCGCGTGACGGCCGCTTCCTCGAGAAGATCGGCTCCTGGAACCCGATGCTCGGCAAGGACGACGAAAAGCGCGTCGAGCTCGACGCCGAGCGCATCGCTCACTGGATCGCCCAGGGCGCCCAGCCGACCGACCGCGTTCTGCGCTTCCTCGACCAGGCTGGCCTCGCAAAGCGTCCGGCTCGCAGCAACCCGACCAAGGCTGTTCCGGGCAAGAAGGCTCAGGAGCGCGCTGCTGAAGCCAAGCAGAAGGCTGAAGACGCCGCTGCTGCCGCTGCAGAAGCTGCCGCAGAATAATAGCCGGCAAATGGTTTGAAGCAGGATGCACGGGCTTCCGTCCGCGTCCACTTCCAACCTGTCGTGACTTTAAGGAAACGGGTGGCATTTCCATGCCGCCCGTTTTCCGTTATGTGCACCCTGAACTCCCGAAATGGACGCGGACGATGAGCAAACTCGAAAACCCGGTTCTGATGGCGACGATCGGCGCGGCGCAAGGCTTGCGCGGCGAGGTCAGGGTCAAATCCTTTACCGACGACCCGACGGCGCTCGGCGACTACGGCAATTTGCACAGCGCCGACGGACGTGTTTTCGAGGTGCTGGAAATCCGCGAGGCGAAGAACGTCGTCATCGTGCGCTTCCGTGGTGTCAACGATCGCAACGCCGCCGAGGCGCTCAATGGTCTTGAGCTGTTCATCGAGCGGGACAACCTGCCCGACGACGACCTCGACGAGGACGAGTTCTTCTATGCCGATCTCGAAGGGCTGGAAGCGATCGACGGCAATGGCAGCAGCTATGGCAAGGTTAGCGGCGTTTTCGATTTCGGCGCCGGCGATCTTCTGGAGCTGAAAGGTCCGGGCCGGCGCCCGGTGCTGATCCCCTTCACCGAATGGTCGGTTCTGGAGATCGATCTGGAAGCGGGCAAGCTGCTGGTCGATCCGGTCGCGGCAGGCCTTTCCGAGGACAAGGACCAGGATTCGGGCAATCCGTTTTCCGCCAAGCGCAAGTGAGCGATGCGGCGATGACTTTTCGCGCGACTGTCCTGACGCTCTATCCCGAAATGTTTCCGGGCCATCTCGGCGCGTCCCTTTCGGGTAAGGCGCTGGAGCGCGGCCAATGGTCGATCGAGCCGGTGCAGATCCGCGATTTCGCCGAGGACAAGCACCGCACCGTCGACGACACGCCGGCCGGCGGCGGAGCCGGCATGGTGCTGAAGCCGGACGTGCTCGCCCGCGCGATCGACCATGTCTCTGAGGGCGACGACCGTCCACGCCTGTTGATGAGCCCGCGCGGTCGGCCGCTGACGCAAGAGCGGGTGCGTGAGCTCGCGGCCGGGCCTGGCGTCGTCATCGTCTGCGGACGCTTCGAAGGCGTCGACCAGCGGGTGATCGATGCCCGCGGCCTCGAAGAGGTTTCCATAGGCGACTATATTCTTTCGGGCGGCGAGCCGGCGGCGCTGACACTGCTCGATGCCGTGGTGCGCATCCTGCCGGGTGTCATGGGCAATGAGCTTTCAGGCGTGCATGAGAGCTTCGAAGGCGGCCTGCTCGAACATCCGCACTACACCCGCCCGCAGATCTTCGAGGGCCGCGAGATCCCGGCGGTGCTGACCTCGGGCAATCACGGCGCCATTGCCAAGTGGCGCGAGGCAGAGGCGCGGCGTCTGACGGCCGAGCGCAGGCCCGATCTTCTCGATCAGCCCGTGAAGAAATAATAGGCGGCAAGCAGCAGGCCGACGGCGACCACCAGCGCGCGAATGACGGCCTGCGGTACCCTCCGGGCCGCCCAGACGCCGCTGTAGCCGCCAAGTGCTGCCCCCGGCACCATGATCGCCGCATGCAGCCAGGAGACGACGCCGCCGGCGGCGAAGACGACGATGGCGATTGCCGCAATCACGATCGAGATGAAGTTCTTGAGCGCGTTCAGCCGGTGATAGCCACCACCGGTCGCCAGCCCCAGCACCGCCAGCATCATGATGCCCATGCCGGCGCCGAAGAAGCCGCCATAGATGGAGGTGACGAACTGGGCGCCGATGCCGGCCGGATTGATCGCATGCTCGTCGACGCGCGCCTTGGGCTTCAAGAGCGGCCCGGCGGCGAAGATCGCCGTCGCCGCCAGCAGCAACCAGGGCACCAGCGCGCGGAAGGAGGCGTTGGAAAGCGAGATGAGAAGCAGTGCGCCGGCAAGGCCGCCGAGCGCCGAGATCACGCCGAGCAGGATGGCATAGCGCTTGTCGGCGCGGATCTCCTTGGCATAGGCGAGCGCCGAGGTGATGTAGCCCGGGAGCTGGATGATCGAGGAGGTCGCGTTGGCCACGATCGGCGAGAGGCCGCCAAGCGTCATCGCCCCGAAGGTCAGGAACGTTCCGCCGCCGGCGATGGCATTGACGACGCCGGACAGGAAGCCGGCCGCAAACAGCATGAGCACTTCAAAGATATGCATGGTCTCCCCCGACCCACCACGCTCGGGATAGCCGGTGGCAGGGATGGCCGCAAGCCCGTCCGCTCGGACAATCGAGCATGCATCCATCCGGGTTTTCTGATAGAAAGGCGTTTCTTGCCGCGGATCGCCGAGAAAATATGGCTTCCGGGGATGACAAGGCGGATCGATTGGTGTATGTGCCGGCCCGGTTCGGGTTCTGTGCCCGTCGACCAAAACAAAGAATGGCGAATCCGCTCCTGCCGGTTTCCGGCAAGACCTGAAGGCAAGCCCGACAGGTTCATCGAGAGCGCTCTGGCTGTTTCAGAAGAACTTGAAAGGTTAAACCGATGAACATCATCCAGCAGCTGGAAGCCGAACAGGCCGCCAAGATTGCCGCCAAGCGCACGCTCCCCGAATTCTCCGCCGGCGACACGCTGCGCGTCAACGTCCGCGTTGTCGAAGGCAGCCGTACCCGCGTTCAGGCCTATGAAGGCGTCTGCATCGCTCGTTCGGGCGGCGGCATCAACGAAAGCTTCACCGTTCGCAAGATCTCCTACGGCGAAGGCGTCGAGCGCGTATTCCCGGTTTACTCTCCGCTCGTCGAAAGCGTCGAAGTTGTTCGCCGCGGTAAGGTCCGTCGCGCCAAGCTCTACTACCTGCGCGATCGTCGCGGCAAGTCGGCTCGTATCGTCGAGAACACCGGTACGCGCGCCCGCAAGCTGAACGACGCCGAGCGCCAGGCCGTTGCCGAGGAAAAGGCACGCATCGAAGCTGAAAAGATCGCAGCAGCTCAGGCTCTCGCCGCCGAAAAGGCAGCAGCCGAAGCAGCAGAAGCCAAGGCCGCTGCAGAAGCCGCCGAAGCCAAGGCAGCAGAAGCTGCAGCGGAATAAGATTTCAATCCATTCGGATTGTTGGAAAGGCGGCGTCAGGCCGCCTTTCTTTTTTGGTACTATGCGCTTGTCTTTCCGACGGAATTTGTGACATTTTCCGCTGCCACACTTTTCGGGAGCCCTCCAATGACAATCCGTCGCCACGTGCTTGCGGGCATCGCAGCTGCACTTGCCGTTCCTTTCGCATTTTCTGCACCGGCTGTTGCCAGCGATCTGCCCGATCTCGGCGGCAAGACGGTTGTCGTCGTCACGGAGAACGCCTACCCGCCGCTGCAGTTCGTCGACCCCAAGACCGGCGAGGCCAAAGGCTGGGAATACGACGCCATGAACGAGATCGCCAAGCGGTTGAATTTCAAGGTCGAATACCAGAACACCAGCTGGGACGCGATGATCCAGGCAGTGCATGACGGCCAGTACCAGATCGGCATGACCGGCATCACCATCAAGGACGACCGCAAGGAGAAGGTCGACTTCTCGGACCCCTACATGCGCTCGCAGCAGTTCATGCTGGTGCGCAGCGATGAAAACCGTTTCAACGACGGCAAGAGTTTCGGCGCCTTTGCCGACGGTCTCGTCGGCGCACAGCCGGGCACCTCGCCGTTCTACACCGCCGTCTACGAAATGCTCGACGGCAACGAGCAGAACCCACGCATCAAGCTGTTCGAGACCTTCGGTGCGACTGTCCAGGCGCTGAAGGCCGGCGACGTCGACGTGGTTCTGACCGACAGCGTCGCCGCCAAGGGTTATGTCGATTCCTCCGAAGGCAAGCTCAAGGTCGTCGGCGGTCCGCTCGGCACCGAGGATTTCGGCTTCATCTTCCCGAAGGGCTCGGACCTCGTCGCTCCGGTCAACGCCGCGATCAAGGCGCTGAAGGAAGACGGCACCTTCGATGCCCTCGATAAGAAGTGGTTCCTCGAATACAAAATGGGCGGCTGATCCGAGGCTATGGCCGCTCCGCAATCTCCTGACATGTCCGGCAAGGGCGACTATCCCTGGTGGTTGGTCGCCCTTCTTGTGATCGCGGTGGCGCTTGCCGCCGTGATCGTCAGCAATGACATCTTCTCCGAGGTCTTCACCGTCGTCTTCAAAGGCCTTGGCGTCACCGTCTTCGTAACGCTCATGGGCTTTGTGCTGGCGACGACGCTCGGCCTCGGTATTGCGCTGATGGCGCTGTCCGAGCACTCGTCGCTCCGGCAGATCGCGCGCTTCTACACCGAGATCATCCGCGGTGTGCCGATCCTTGTGCTTCTCTTCTATATCGCCTTCGTCGGGGCGCCGGCGCTTGTCGTCGCCGCCAATTTCATCTGCGCGCCGTTGATCGGCGCCGGCTGGATGGAACCCTTCGTCGTGCGCGACATATCGCTGATGTGGCGGGCGATCATCGCCTTGATGATCGGCTATTCCGCCTTCATTGCCGAAGTGTTCCGGGCCGGCATCCTCTCGGTCGACAAGGGACAGATCGAGGCGGCCAAGGCGCTCGGGCTCTCGCGCTACCAGCGCTTTCGCCTGGTCGTCTTTCCGCAGGCAATCCGGGTGATCCTGCCGCCTCTTGGCAACGACTTCATCGCCATGGTCAAGGATTCCTCGCTCGTCTCGGTGCTCGGCGTCGCCGACATTACGCAGATGGGCAAGGTCTATGCTTCCGGTTCCTTTCGCTTCTTCGAGACCTATTCGATCGTCGCCTATGTCTATCTGGTGCTGACCATCGGTCTGTCGCTGGGATTGCGGGGTCTGGAGCGGCGGCTGCGGCGCGCGGAGGCCCGCTGAGCGCGATCACGCCAATTGCCGACCTGTCAAAAAATTGATATGAACGCGCTCATGGAATCCAAATTCGGATGTCGCGAACAGAAAATCGTCGTGCTGCAGGATCACAAGCGCCTGCCGGCACGCTTCTTTGCGCGCGTCCACGGGGCGCTCACAAGCCGCCTATCCTGATCTGCTGATCAGTGTTTCCGGCCGCCCTGCCGCCGGCTTTCCCTACCTTTTGAAAAACTCGATGGATATACCGCCATGAGCGCACCGCGTACCCTCTATGACAAAATCTGGGACGACCACCTGGTCAACGAACAGGAAGACGGCACCTGTCTTCTCTACATCGACCGTCACCTCGTTCACGAAGTGACGAGCCCGCAGGCCTTCGAAGGCCTGCGCATGGCCGGCCGCCAGGTCCGCGCCCCGGAAAAGACGCTTGCCGTCGTCGACCACAACGTTCCGACCTCGCCTGACCGCCACCTCGGCATCAAGAACGAGGAAAGCCGCATCCAGGTCGAGGCGCTGGCCAAGAACGCCGCCGAGTTCGGCGTCGAATACTACTCCGAGAACGACAAGCGCCAGGGCATCGTGCACATCGTCGGCCCGGAGCAGGGCTTCACCCTGCCGGGCATGACCATCGTCTGCGGTGACAGCCACACTTCGACGCACGGCGCCTTCGGTTCGCTGGCGCACGGCATCGGCACGTCCGAGGTCGAGCACGTGCTCGCCACCCAGACGCTGATCCAGAAGAAGGCGAAGAACATGCTGGTGCGCGTCGACGGCCAGCTTCCGCCCGGCGTCACCGCCAAGGACATCATCCTCGCCATCATCGGCGAGATCGGCACGGCCGGCGGTACCGGCCACGTGATCGAATTTGCCGGCGAAGCGATCCGCTCGCTGTCGATGGAAGGTCGCATGACCATCTGCAACATGACGATCGAAGGCGGCGCCCGCGCCGGCCTGATCGCGCCGGACGAGACGACGTTTGCCTATATCAAGGACAAGCCGCGCGCGCCGAAGGGCAAGGCCTGGGACATGGCGCTCGACTACTGGAAGACGCTGCACACGGACGAGGGCGCCCATTATGATCGCGTCGTCGTGCTCGATGCTGCCAACCTGCCGCCGATCGTTTCCTGGGGTTCCTCTCCGGAAGACGTGATTTCGGTTCAGGGTATCGTTCCCAACCCGGACGAGATCCAGGAAGAAACCAAGCGCGCCTCCAAGTGGCGTGCGCTCGACTATATGGGCCTGAAGCCGGGTACCAAGATCACCGACATCGGTATCGACCGCGTCTTCATCGGCTCCTGCACCAACGGCCGCATCGAGGACCTGCGTGAAGTTGCCAAGGTGGTGGAAGGCCGCAAGGTTGCTTCGACGGTTTCGGCAATGATCGTTCCGGGCTCGGGCCTCGTCAAGGAACAGGCGGAAGCCGAAGGCCTCGACAAGATCTTCAAGGAAGCCGGCTTCGACTGGCGCGAGCCGGGCTGCTCCATGTGCCTGGCGATGAACGACGACCGGCTGAAGCCGGGCGAGCGTTGCGCGTCCACGTCGAACCGCAACTTCGAGGGACGTCAGGGCTTCAAGGGGCGCACGCATCTGGTCTCGCCGGCAATGGCGGCGGCCGCTGCGGTTTCGGGTCACTTCGTCGACATCCGCGAATGGAAATAAGCCGGATTTGAGCTTTTCCGGCGCAAATGGCCGCCCTTCGGGGCGGCCTTTTTTGTTTGTCCGCACGTCAGCGCTCCGCGCGGATCGGCGAATTGCGCTAAGCTGCCTGCTCACAAGTCTACAGCGCCGGGCGTCTTATCAGACGCGCAAAGGTCGCTGTAGCACTTTGAATTGCTGCATGTTTTTGTCCTTAAATCGGCTACGATTAAAGGAAACATGCAGTAGGAACGGTTGGCCGAAGGGCGTTTGGGAGGACGACGGATGAGCGACGATCTGCCTGTACAAAGCTACTGCCTGATGCTGTTGCGCCATGCCAAGTCCGCCTGGCCGGATGGTGTTGCCGACATCAATCGTCCGCTCGGCGAGCGCGGCCGCAAGGCGGCGCCGCTGATGGGAAAGTACATAGCCCGGCATAAGCTCGTGCCGGATCTTGCACTGGTTTCGACCGCCAAGCGCGCGCAAGAGACCTGGCAATTGGTGGCGTCCGCCCTGTCGTCCGAGGTCGCGGTCGAGAATACCCGTGCGATCTACGAGGTGGGCGCCTCGCAGATCCTGAGCGTTCTGCGCGCGACGGATCCGGCTGTCAGGACTTTGCTGATCGTCGGCCATAATCCCGGCATGGAAGATCTGGCGCACGAACTCGTCGGCTCCGGCGATGCGGATCTGCGCATACGCATGGCGGACAAGTTTCCGACGGCCGCCCTTGCGGTGCTCGAGTTCGAAGCTGTGGGCTGGCGTGAGCTTATGCCCGGCGGCGCCAAACTCGCGCGTTTTGTGACCCCGCGCTCGCTCGACTGAGTTGTTTGCAGGCCTGGATCAAAGCACCCGCACGACGGTGCCGCGCCGCATATGAGGCATCAGCCGCGACATGGCGGGCAGGCTGACCGCGACGCAGCCCTGCGTCGGTTCATAACCCGGCCGGATCAGGTGGAAGAAGATCGCCGAACCGGCATTTCGACGGCGTGCGAGGAGGTTCCAGTCCATCACCAGGCAGATGTCGTAGAGCCCGTCTTCGCGCATCATCTCTTCGTGGCTCGGTGAGAAAGGTGCCATGACCGGACGATTGTATTGGGCGTGACCTGGGGCGTCGCACCAGAGCATGTCCTTGCGCGTCGCTCGCGTCGGCAGTGGTGTCGGCGGCAGAAAGAGACGATCGCGCCTGACATAGCCGCCGATCACCTTCATGGCGGCACGCGGCGTCGCGCCGTCGCCTTCACGCTTCAGGCTGGTAATGCCGCTTCGTCCGATCGCCGCCTGCTCGACGCGGCCATCGAAACACACCAGGGCCCGCTTTCGATCGCGCGGCGCCGGGCGGACTGTGATGATGGACTTGGCTGGTCTTTTTCCCGACGTTTTCTTGCGCATCATTCTCACGGATTTTTGCTTTGCCCGTGATTTGGGCGGCACCATAAGCACGGTTGCAGGTATAAGGACTTACCGACGCTGGCTCGCTTGCCAACACGGGCATTTGAGCTAGTTTGAAAACGGAAGCAAACAGGAATTGTCCCATGGCGACCCGTACCATTCTTCTTGTCGATGACGACAATGACCTGCGCGAAACATTGGTCGAGCAACTCTCGCTCTACGAAGAGTTCGATCTCATCCAGGAAGCGACCGCCGGCAAGGGCATCCAGACCGCGCGGGCGCAGCAGGTGGACCTCTTGATCATGGATGTCGGCTTGCCCGACATGGATGGCCGCGAGGCGGTGAAGCTTCTGCGCAAGGGCGGCTTCAAGGCGCCGATCATCATGCTGACCGGGCACGACACCGATTCGGATACGATCCTCGGTCTCGAGGCCGGCGCCAACGACTATGTCACGAAGCCGTTCCGCTTCGCCGTGCTGCTTGCCCGTATCCGTGCGCAGTTGCGCCAGCATGAACAGAGCGAGGATGCGACCTTCAGCGTCGGGCCCTATACGTTCAAGCCCAGCCAGAAGCTGCTGACGCTGGAAAACGGCCAGAAGATCCGCCTCACCGAGAAGGAAGCGGCGATCATCCGCTACCTCTACCGCGCCGACCAGAAAGTGGTGACGCGCGACGTGCTGCTCGAAGAGGTCTGGGGCTACAATTCCGGCGTCACGACACACACGCTCGAAACCCACGTCTACCGGCTGCGCCAGAAAATCGAGCGGGACCCTTCCAATGCCGAGATTTTGGTGACAGAGAACGGCGGCTACAAGATCGTACCGTAGCCGGGGTGGGGAAGGTGCGAAGCGGTTTGCCGCCCGAATCCTGCTCCATGTCATCTAGACTGATCGTGCGCGATCCGGCTCGCTTGGGGTCGGGTGCCGTGATTTCGGGAGGTTAGCCGTTTGGCGCTCAACGACGATATCGTGCTTCTGTCCAACGTGCCGCTGTTTGCCGATATCAGCGAGGACAAGCTGAGGCTGATCGCCTTCGGCGCGGAACGACGCCGCATATTCAAGGGGCAAGAGCTGTTTCGCGAAGGGGCGCCCGCGGATTGCGCCTATGCGATTGCGAGTGGCAGCCTGTTCTTGTCGAAGGTTGGCGTCGATGGTTCCGAGGCGACGGTCTCGACGGTCGGCCGCGGGGCGCTGCTGTCGGAACTGGCGCTGATCTCGATGGTCGAACGCAAGTTCACGGCGACCGCCGAGGAAGACAGCGAAGTCATCCGCATCAACCGGCCGCTCTTCCGCCGCATGCTGGAAGAGTACCCGGAAGTGGCAGAGCTCGTCGAAGCGCGCATCCGCGAGAATCTGCAGGCGATGATCCGCCGGGCCGGCGCGCTCGCCGGCCGCTTTGCTTGAAGTAAGTAACGGCTTCCGGGCGCTACCACCGATACTTCAGCGAACCGAGCACCGTGCGGCCCTGCCCGAAATAGCAATAGCCATCGGTGCAGACCTCTTCGCGGCGATCGCCGAGATTGGTGGCGCTGACGGCGAGCGACAGCCCGTCGAGGTCGGGGTTCTTGACGCCGAAGTCGTAGGCGATCGAGGCGTCGAAATAGACGGCACCACCGTTCTTGGCGGTATTGGCATCGGATGTGTAGGAGCTTGATGCCAGGCGCACCCCGCCGCCGAGGCTCAAGCCTGCTAGCTGCATGTCGTCGGGCAGCAGATAGTTGACCCACAGCGATGCGACATGGCGCGGCTTCGTCGACGGCACGTTGCCGATCAGCGACGGGTCGACATTCCCGGTGATTTCGGCGTCGTTGTAGGTGTAGGCGGCGATGACGCTCAGGCCGTTGTCGAACTCCCGGCGCCCTTCCACCTCGAAGCCATTGGTCGTCACTTCGCCTGTCGATTTGTAGTAGTAGCCGACAGGAAGGGACGCGTCCGATACATATTGCGGAGCGCCGGTTTCGACGATCCGGTAGTAGGCCGCACTCAACGAGTAGGCCTCGCCCTCGGGCTGGTATTTCACGCCAAGCTCGATCTGCTCGCCGGTCGTCGGATCGAGCACGGTGCCGTCGGCCGAAAGTTCGGTGCGCGGCACGAAGGAGGTGCTGTAGCTGGCATAGGGCGCGATGCCGTTGTCGAAGAGATAGAGAAGGCCCGCCTGGCCGGTGAGTTCGCCATCATCCTTGCGGTCGACGACGCCGGTGTTCTTGTTGGTGCTGGTCTGGTCGACCCAGTCATGGCGAAGGCCGCCGACGGCGCGCCAGTTGCCGAACTCCGCCTGGTCCTGGACATAGATGCCGGTCTGCCGGAGATCACGACCGCTGAAGCTGGTGAGCGCAGGCGTCGGGCCGCTGATCCCAAAGATGGGGTTGTTGAGATCGAAACGATAGGCCGGATCGACGGCACCGAAGCCGAGACCGAAATCGGAGGTGATCCAGGTATAGTCGAGGCCGGTCAGGAGCGTGTGCGAGACTGCGCCGGTGTCGAAGGCGGCCTCGAGCTGATTGTCGATCTGGTAGGCACGCTGGTCGTCCTTGATCGCGACGGGCGAGCGATCGAAGACGTCGGGTGCCACCTCGGTCCCGAACTGCAGGTAACGGGCCTTCAGGTCGAGATCGCTGACGCGGCCGTGCTGGCGGAAGGTCAGGCCGTTGTCGAAGTCGTGCTCGAACTTGTAGCCGGCCTGATACTGCCGAACCTTCTGGTAGTCGTGGTCCGGGTCGCTGTAGCGCAGCAGCCGGCCATCATGTTCGAGCACCCGCGGGCTGGCATCGCTCTCGCCCTGCTGCCCGAGGCCATAGACGGTCAGCGACGTGCCCTCGTCCGGCTTCCAGGTAAAGGAAGGCTGCAGCAGGTAGCGGTCGTCGGCGACGTCGTAGTTGGTCTCGCCGTTCCTCAGGAGCCCGACGATGCGATAGAGAAAATCGCCGTCGGCCGTTGCCGGCCCGCCGACGTCGAAGGCGGCCTGGGTGCGTCCGATCGTGCCATATTGCAGCTCGACCTCGCGGTGCGTCTCCTCCTCAGGCATCTTCGATATGCGATTGACGATGCCGCCGACGCCGGCCGCGCCGTACATGACCGAGACCGGACCCTTGAGGATCTCGATTCGTTCGAGGCCGTAGACCTCCGTCGGAAAGGTTCCGTAGTTCATGTAGGGCTGGCGCAGGCCATCGCGGAAGTCGCCGGTCGTCGTCGTCTCGA
This sequence comes from Ensifer sp. GW101-20A05, assembly GCF_059424735.1. Classification (NCBI taxonomy): domain Bacteria; kingdom Pseudomonadati; phylum Pseudomonadota; class Alphaproteobacteria; order Hyphomicrobiales; family Rhizobiaceae; genus Ensifer; species Ensifer sp. GW101-20A05. The sequence continues at coordinate 246,927 of NZ_JBWKZT010000005.1, forward strand.
AGCCGCGGATGTAGATCTGGTCGAAGCGCGGATCGAAGCCGAAGGCGCCGGTCGTGACGCCGGCGGCGTAACGCGTCGCCTGGATCATGTCCTGCACGCCGCGCTCTTCGAGTTCCTTGCGCGTGACCACCGAGACGGAGCGGGGCGTTTCGATCAGCGGCGTATCGGTCTTCAGCGCCGAAACGTTGCGCGTCGGCACGATTGTGTCGTTATCCTCAGCGATCGTCGCGGCTGTCTTGCCGGCCGTCACCTCGATTTTTTCCAGCCGTGTCGTCTTCTGGCTTTCGGTCGATTGCGCAGAGGCCGCAGTCGACGAAAGGAATACGGCGGCAGCGCTTGCAGCCAGGACGGTGGTTGCGGAGAGCGCGCGGCGCGACGCGCGCATGACGTGGATCGGCAAGGTCTTTCGCATGTCTGGCCCTCTTGCGGGCGCACGAAAGCCCTCCGGCGAAGGCCAGAGCAAAGCGCCCCAATATCCGAGCGAGATGAGGAAAAGTGCGTGCGGTTTTCCGCCCGCATCTCGCTCTCATTTCTGAGAATCGATCACGTTTATGATTGTGGGTCGAACGACCCACAATCATCGTGATCTAGTGAAAACGACGGCTGATCTGCCGTCGGAGGCGGTGTCCCCGCCGCCCGAAAAGAGGGATAGTCCGTTTGGAAATGGGCATCAAGAAAAATATGATTCTTTTAGTCATGTTTTTCTTGATGAAAACGTCAAGCGCGCAAGGCGCGTGCCGCCGCTTGGTGAAAAGCGGTTAGATATCGAAATGCGCAATGACGGGCACGTGGTCGGAGGGGCGTTCCCAGCCGCGCGCTTCGCGCAGGATGTCGACGTTCTTGAGCGCCGGCGCCAGGTCCGCGGAGGACCAGATGTGGTCGAGCCGGCGGCCGCGGTCGGCCGCTTCCCAGTCCTTCGCCCGGTAACTCCACCAGGTGTAGAGCTTGGTCGGCGCCGGTGTGTGCTGGCGCATCAGATCGACCCAGCCGCCGCCGTTCATGACCGTGGTCAGCCCTTCGGTTTCGATCGGCGTGTGGCTGACGATCTTCAGGAGCTGCTTGTGCGACCAGACGTCGTCTTCCAGAGGCGCGATGTTGAGGTCGCCGACGAGGATCGAGGAAATGCCAGCCTCGGCTTCGGCATGTAGCAGCTTCATCTCTTCGACGAAATCGAGCTTGTGGCCGAATTTCGGGTTGATGCTGCGGTCCGGCTCGTCGCCGCCTGCCGGGACATAGAAATTGTGCAGGCGGATCTTCTTGCCGCCGGCCTCGAAAACAACCGAGAGGTGGCGGGCATCGCCGACGCCGCAATAGTCGCGGCGGTCGCTGAGCTCATGCAGGGGCAGGCGCGAGATCGTCGCCACGCCGTGATAGCCCTTCTGGCCGTGCATCTCGATATGATTGTAGCCGAGTGCCTTCAGTGGCTTGGACGGGAACTGGTCATTCGGGCACTTGGTTTCCTGCAGGCAGAGGATGTCCGGCTGCCAGGTCTTCAGCAGGTGTTCGACGAGCGGCATGCGCAGGCGAACGGAGTTGATGTTCCAAGTGGCGACGGAAAGGGCCATGCGTCATTCCCTGATCGGCTGGGGCCGGACGCTCGCGAAGGGAAGGCCGGCTCGGGATGGATGTTGACCCGAGCTTTAAGCAGGTCCGGCGCGCCGGGACAAGGAATGCGCGAACGGGAGCGCATGAAAAAGGCCGCCATCCGGCGGCCTGTGTGCATAATACCAGCGGTCGAGATGCCGGCGGTTAGGTCGCTCAGCCGCCCCGCTTGTTGCGGACCTCGTCGTAGGGGATCTGGAAGACCTTGTCGTCCAGCGCCATCCCGGTCTGGACATTGAAGATCATGACCGATGTGTCCTTCTTCTGCGCGTCGGTGATCGTCCACTGGCGCAGGTCATAGGTCTTCGGGTCGAACATCATGGTGATGGTCGAATCGCCGAAAATCGAGCGGTCGCCAAGCACGATGGTGATGAGGTCGGACTCTTCCTTGACGTCGCGCACCATCTTGCCGGTCAGGTCGATCTTCTCGCTGAGCAGCAGATTGAGCGGCGTCTTCGACAGCGGATAGATGTCCCAGGTCTTGAGCTTCATATTGCCGATGACCACCGACTTGCCGTCGGCAATGACACGCATCGGCGAGGGGGCCTCGTAGTTGAAGCGGATGCGGCCGGGGCGGCGGATATAGAACTTGCCGCCGGTCTGCTCGCCGCGCGGGCCGAACTGCACGAACTCGCCGGCCATCGTCTTTACCGAGGAGAAGTGATCGGCGATCTTCTGGGCGGCTCTCGGCGCCCGGGCGAAGGCTTCAGCGATGTCGAGACCGGTGCCGCCGATGCCGGCGAATGCCGCAAGCCCGCACACGAAGAGGCGGCGCGAAATTACCGGGTGGTTGCGCTCGCCGTTCTTGGTCTCTGTCATCTCAGTCTCCTTCATTTACGGATCATCTGGAGCGCAAGTGCGGCGCCTTCAAGGCGCTACTTTCGAGCTTCAAGGCTCGCGCTCTCACATGACCGTTACCAGTTCGGCCCCGCAATCCGGTGCGGGATCGCCGTGTTGATCTATCGGCGTAACTCCGGACGAAAAATGCCCCGAGATCCTGCCGAAATTGCTTTATTCCTCGGTCGGAACCAGGATTTCGCGTTTTCCGGCGTGGTTCGCCGGGCCGATGATGCCTTCCTGCTCCATGCGCTCGATCAGCGAGGCGGCACGATTGTAACCGATCCCGAGGCGCCGTTGAACGTAGGATGTGGATGCCTTGCCGTCACGCAGGACGACGGCGACCGCCTGGTCGTAAGGGTCGTCCGAATCGGCGAGATTGGAGGTGCCGGCCGGGCCGCCGCCTTCGCCATCCTCGTCATCATCCTCGGTAATCGCGTCGAGATATTGTGGCACGCCCTGAGTCTTGAGATAGGCAACCACTTCCTCGACCTCGGTGTCGGAGACGAAGGGGCCGTGGACGCGCTGGATGCGGCCGCCACCGGCCATGTAGAGCATGTCGCCCATGCCGAGCAGCTGTTCGGCACCCTGTTCGCCAAGGATCGTACGACTGTCGATCTTCGAGGTGACCTGGAACGAGATGCGGGTCGGGAAGTTGGCCTTGATCGTACCGGTGATGACGTCGACCGAGGGGCGCTGCGTCGCCATGATGACATGGATGCCGGCGGCACGCGCCATCTGGGCGAGACGCTGCACCGCGCCTTCGATGTCCTTGCCGGCGACCATCATCAGGTCGGCCATTTCGTCGATGATGACGACGATGTAGGGCAGCGGCGTGAGGTCGAATTCCTCGGTCTCGTACATGGCTTCGCCCGTCTGGCGGTCGAAGCCGGTCTGCACTGTGCGGGTGATCTGCTCGCCCTTGGCAAGCGCCTGCTCGACGCGGCTGTTGAAGCCGTCGATGTTGCGCACGCCGATTTTCGACATCTTCTTGTAGCGCTCTTCCATCTCGCGCACCGTCCACTTCAGCGCGACCACCGCCTTCTTCGGGTCGGTGACGACGGGCGAAAGCAGGTGCGGAATGCCGTCATAGACGGAGAGTTCGAGCATCTTCGGGTCGATCATGATCAGGCGGCACTGATCCGGGCGCAGGCGATAGAGCAGCGACAGGATCATGGTGTTGATCGCGACCGACTTACCCGAACCGGTGGTGCCGGCAACGAGCAGATGCGGCATCTTGGCGAGATCGGCGACCACGGGTTCGCCGCCGATCGTCTTGCCGAGCGCCATGGCAAGGCGCGCCTTGGAGGTCTCGAAGTCGCGCGAGCCGATGAGCTCGCGCAGGTAGACGGTCTCGCGCCGCTGGTTCGGCAGTTCGATGCCGATGGCGTTGCGGCCGGGAACGACGGCGACGCGGGCAGCGATCGCGCTCATCGAGCGGGCGATGTCATCGGCAAGGCCGATGACGCGGGACGACTTGATGCCGGGCGCCGGCTCCAGTTCATAGAGGGTTACGACCGGGCCGGGGCGGACGTGGATAATCTCGCCCTTGACGCCAAAGTCCTCAAGCACACCCTCGAGCATGCGGGCATTCTGTTCAAGCGCGTCCGGTGAGAGCGATGCGTCGCGGCCGACGTTCTTCGGTTCCGCAAGGAAATGCATTGGCGGCAGCGTGAAGTCGCCATCGTCTTCGACGAAGGAGCGTTGGGCTTCACGCTCGATCCGCTGGCCAGTCTTCGGACGGGGAGCCGGCGTTGCCACGCGCGAGCCCGACTTCGGCAGACCCTGCTTCGGCGGCGCTGCTCGCGGCGCCCAGTCGGCTGCCGGATCGTCGTCTTCGTCGTCGGGCAGGATGCCGGCGGGGCGACGCTCGTCGATATCGAAGGGCATGTCGTCGTCCTCGTCATCGGCCATGATCGGCGGCGGCGTGACGACACGGCGTTCGGAGCGGTCGAGCGAGGGTTCGATGCGGTCGCCGGCGGCCATCGGCTTCGGCCGGACCGGCTCGTTCAGCGTGCCGAACTCGTCATTGTTGAAATCGTAAGGCTCGTCATACTGGCGCTTGGGCGAACTGCGCGTGCCGCTCATGCCGAAAATGCGGCGCACGCGTGCGTGCATGGTGTAGCGCATATGGGCGAAGGAGCCCATCAGCAGGGTGAAGGGGCCCTCGCTGTCGTCCTCGTCCAGCTCGTCGCGAACGGTGCGCGCCTTGCTCGGCGTCGGCTCGACAACCTCTTCGTCTTCTTCTTCATCGCTGACGCCGATGAGGCCGGCGCTGTAGATCAGGCACCAGGCGGCCGGTGCGGCGAAGATGCAGGCGAGTACGGTCGCGAGCGTGCCGGTCGGGAATGCGCCGGTGAAGAGTGCCGGGAAGCGGAGAATCATATCGCCGAAGACGCCGCCGAGGCCGTTGGGCAGCGGCCAGGTGATCGGGGCGGGGACGCAGCTCAGCGCCGCGCCGGCAAGCACGGAGCCGATGAACCAGACGCCAAGGCGCTTGAAGGTCTTGTCGAAGCGCTTGCCGCTGATCAGCACCAGCGCCCAGGCGACAGCCGGCAGCAGGGCGACGACGCTGGCAAGGCCGAAGAACTGCATGAAGATATCGGCAAAGGCCGCACCCGGATAACCAAGCACGTTGGTCGGTGCTTCCGATGTGGCGTAGGAGAAGCTCGGGTCGGCGACGTTCCATGTCGATAGCGCCGCGACGGCCAGCGCCAATGCGCCGAACAGCGCAAAGCCCGCCAGCGACGCGATCTGTCGCCAAACGAAGGTGGTTAGCACGAACCGGTTGGAACGGCTGTCAAGCGTTGCCGGATTGCTTCTGCTCATGTTGCCTGCTGCCCGTCTCGATCTCTAGGGCGCATTGCGCGCCATGGAATCAACCTAAGCGGAGTACGGTTAATGCGACATTAACCATGCGTAGTTGCCGCTAAAATAGCGGTGGTTGACCTGAAGATCGGCATGAAAAAGGCCCGGACCTTTCGATCCGGGCCAAGGGCGATCCGCATCAGACGGATCGCGACGGGACTATGAGCGGCGCCAGATTCGACGCTGCAATCCGCTTAGATGTGGTAGGCGGCTTCGCCGTGGGACGAGAGGTCGAGGCCTTCGCGCTCGGCTTCGACGGAGACACGCAGGCCGACGATCGCGTCCACGATCTTGAAGATGATGAACGAACCGATGCCGGACCAGACGACGGTGACGAGCACGCCCTTGAGCTGTGCCAGGACCTGGGTTGCCACGCCGGGATAGCCCGCCGCGAAATCCGCGGTCGAGTAGTCGACGATGCCGGCACCGCCGAGCGCCGGATTGACAAGAATGCCCGTGGCGATCGCGCCGAGGATGCCGCCGACGCCATGAACGCCGAAGACGTCAAGGCTGTCGTCGTAGTTGAACTTGTTCTTCACGACGTCGACGAAGAAGTAGCAGACGGGGGAGACGATGAGACCGAGCACAATCGCGCCCATCGGGCCGGCAAAGCCAGCGGCCGGCGTGATGGCGACGAGACCGGCGACGGCACCGGAGGCCGCACCAAGCATCGAAGCCTTGCTGCGGACGAGCGTTTCGACGACCGCCCAGGAGATGATGGCAGCGGCAGTTGCGAGGAATGTATTGATCATCGCGAGGCCGGCATAGGCGTTGGCTTCAAGGTTGGAGCCGGCGTTGAAGCCGAACCAGCCGACCCAGAGCAGCGATGCGCCGACCATCGTGAGCGTCATCGAATGCGGAGCCATGATTTCCCTCTTATAGCCCGTACGCTTGCCGAGCAGGATGGCGCCGACGAGGCCGGCAATACCGGCATTGATGTGGACCACGGTGCCGCCGGCAAAGTCGATCGCGCCGAAGGAGAAAATCAGGCCGGTCGGAGCCGTGTAGGCGCTCGGGCCGCCCCAGAACCAGACCATGTGGGCGATCGGGAAGTAGACGAAAGTGACCCAGAGAATGACGAACAGGACGACGGCCGAAAACCGGATGCGCTCGGCAAAGGCACCGACGATCAGCGCCGGCGTGATGCAGGCGAAGGTCATCTGGAACACCACGAAGACGTATTCGGGGATGAACACGCCCTTGGAGAAGCTCTCGGCGAGCGTTGTCGTATCAACGCCGGCAAGGAACATCTTCGAAAAGCCGCCGACGAACGGGTTGAGCGAGCCGCCGTCAGTGAAGGCCAGCGAGTAGCCGTAGGTGACCCAGATAATCATGACGATCGCGGTGATCATCAGTACCTGCATCAGAACCGACAGCATGTTCTTGGCGCGCACCAGGCCGCCGTAGAAGAGCGCAAGGCCCGGAACGGTCATGAGGAGCACGAGGATGGTGGACAAGAGCATCCAGGTGGTATCGCCCTTGTCGGGAACCGGGACGGCGGCAACAGCCTCCGTTGCAGCCGGGGCTGTTTCCTGTGCGAAGGCGACAACCGGCGCAAGCAAGGCGGCCGTCAGCGCGCCGAGGCGTCCAAGAGAGGTGGAAAGTTTCGTTGATGACATCGAGTAGTGCTCCCTGAACGGCGTGATTTACAACGCTTCTGAATCGGTTTCGCCGGTGCGGATGCGCACGGCATGGTCAATGGCGTAGACGAAGATCTTGCCGTCGCCGATCTGGCCGGTCTTGGCGGCTGCGGCGATCGCTTCCACCGCCATGTCGACGAGCTCCGAGGGAACCGCGATTTCGATCTTCAGTTTCGGCAGGAAGCTGACGGCATATTCGGTGCCGCGGTAGATTTCGGTGTGTCCCTTCTGGCGGCCGTAGCCTTTGACTTCGGTCACGGTCAGGCCCTGGATGCCGACAGCAGTGAGGGCTTCGCGAACCTCATCGAGCTTGAACGGCTTGATAATGGCCATCACAATTTTCATCTGGTTTCATCCTTGTTCGCCTCCGGAGGAGGCCATCTCTCCTTGCTGCGGAGCGCCAGTGCGCCGTGCAACCGGACTATGACATTCAAGGGGCGTGCCAGATTCGGATGACTGTTCTAAGTCTATGAAAAACAATGGGAAAAACGGACGCCGCAGCGACAATGCTGCGGCGCATCAAAAAATCGTCAATTTAGAAGATTAAAAAATAGGCAGATTGAAAAAACTGCCCGTTTTCTATTCAGTTGCCTTTTTCCGGATCAGCCCTTCCTGGGCGACGGAGGCGATCAGCACGCCGGAACGCGTAAAAAGGCTGCCTCTGGTCATCCCGCGGGCACCATGTGCACTCGGACTGTCCTGGGTATAGAGCAGCCAGTCGTCCATCTTGCAGGGGCGGTGGAACCACATGGCATGATCGAGGCTCGCAACCTGCAGGTTCCGATCGAAGACCGAGGTGCCGTGCGCATAGAGCGAGGTGTCGAGCAGGGTCATGTCGGAGAGATAGGCAAGGATGGCCGCCTGGATATGGCGTTCGTCCGGAACCGTGCCCACCGCCTTGACCCAGACATCCTGGATCGGCTTGCCGTCGTTGCGGGTGAAATAATGCTGCAGCGAGGCCGGGCGGATCTCGATCGGTCGCGGCCGCTCCCAGTAACGCCGGATCGCCTCCGGCGCATGCACGAGGAATTTCTCCTTCAGTTCCTGTTCGCCCGGCAAGGTTTCCGGCATGGGGAGTTTCGGCATTTCGATCTGGTGGTCGAAACCGTCCTCGTCATACTGGAACGAGGCGGACATCGAGAAGATCGCCTTGCCGTGCTGGATGGCGACGACGCGCCTTGTGGCGAAGCTCGAACCGTCGCGGATACGGTCGACCTCGTAGATGATCGGCACGGATGGATCGCCCGGCCGCATGAAATAGGCATGCAGCGAATGGACGAAGCGGCCCGCGTCGACGGTGCGCTGGGCCGCCACCAGTGCTTGGCCGATGACCTGGCCGCCGAAGACGCGTTGCCAGCCGACCTGCGGGCTCAAGCCGCGGAACAGGTTTTCCTCCAGCTTCTCGAGATCGAGAATGGCGAGCAGCGCATCCATGGGCGTGGTGGTCTCGGTGGGGCGCGACATTTCGGCTGTCTCCGATGGTAGGAACGTCGATGGCATTGATCTATATAGACATAAAACGATGCTCAAGTGCGACGGAGAAAGCCGATGCTCGATGTCTTGATTGCCGGTGGCGGCTATGTCGGCCTTTCGCTCGCCTTATCCCTGAAAAAGGCGGCGCCGCATCTCAGCGTCATGGTGATCGACGGCGCGCCGGAAGGCGCCTGGAAGAAGGACCAGCGCGCCTCGGCGGTTGCGTCGGCTGCCGAACGCATGCTCGACGTGCTTGGCGTCTGGGATCAGATCGTGCCGGAGGCGGAGCCGATCCGCCGCATGGTGATTACCGATTCGAAGGCGGCCGATCCGGTGCGCCCTGTGTTTCTGACGTTCGATGGCGACAGCGGCGATGGCCGGCCCTTCGCCCATATGGTGCCGAACACGGCAATGGTCGGTGCGCTGCGCGGGGCGTGCGAGGACCTTGGCGTCGTCAATCGTCAGTCGACGATGGTCGAAACCTTTAAAAGCGGGGACCATGCGGTCGCCGTCACGCTCGCCGGCGGCGAACAACTGGAAGCGCGCCTGCTCGTCGCCTGTGACGGCGTACGCTCCAAGCTGCGCGATGCCGCCGGCATCAAGACGGTCGAATTCGACTACGGCCAGTCCGGCATCGTCACGACGGTCGAGCACGAGCGGCCGCACGAGGGCACGGCGGAGGAGCATTTCCTGCCGGCCGGTCCGTTTGCGACCCTGCCGCTCAAGAACAACCGCTCGTCGCTGGTCTGGACCGAGCGCACCGAGGACGCCGAACGCCTGGTCGCCGGCGACGATTTCCTGTTCGAGGAAGAGTTGGAGCGCCGCTTCGGCCACAAGCTCGGGCACCTGAAGGTGGTTGGCGGGCGGCGGGCCTTTCCGCTGGGCCTGACGCTTGCGCGCGATTTCGTCAAACCGCGTTTCGCGCTTGCCGGGGACGCGGCCCACGGCATTCATCCGATCTCGGGGCAGGGGCTCAATCTCGGCTTCAAGGATGTGGCGGCGCTCGCGGAAACGATCGTCGAGGCGGATCGCCTCGGGCTCGACATCGGCTCGCTCGCCGTGCTCGAGCGCTACCAGAGCTGGCGGCGGTTCGACACCTTCCGCATGGGGGTGACGACCGACGTGCTCAACCGGCTGTTTTCCAACGATATCACTCCGGTTCGCATCGCCCGCGACTTCGGCCTCGGTCTGGTCGACCGGCTGCCGTCTCTCAAGAATTTCTTCATTCGCCAGGCGGCCGGGATTGCCGGCGAGGCGGATCCGCGGCTCTTGTCGGGCGAGCCGATCTGAACATCGACCTGAGGATTGCCCCTCACCCTAGCCCTCTCCCCGCAAGCGGGGCGAGGGGACTCGGTCGAATGCGTGGCACTGTCTTGATGTCGAAGAGAAGAGGTTGGCGCCGAGTGCGCCACGAGGTTCCTTCTCCCCGCCTGCGGGGAGAAGGTGGCCGGCAGGCCGGATGAGGGGCTAAAAACTCCGCATCAAAGAAGGCCGCGCCCTCAATCCTCGATCTTGCGGGCTTCCGAGACCAGCATGATCGGCACGCCGTCGCGTATCGGATAGGCGAGGCGGGCCTTTTCCGAGATGAGTTCGTTGGCTTCGGCGTGGTAGCTGAGGCGCCCCTTGGTCAGCGGGCAGACGAGCAGTTCAAGCAGTTTCGGATCGACCTTGCTGGCGTTGATATCCATTATCCGTCGCTCACTGCAGGATGCTGTCCATATCGCCGAAGTCGCGCGCGAGCACGATCTCGGTGATGGCGATCAGGGTTTCCGCGCGTGTCTTGAGATCGGGCGCTTCGAGCAGCGCCTGTTTTTCTGCCGGGCCGTAGGGCGACATCATCGCCATGGAATTGACCAGGGTGCGGTTGCTCGCCCGTTCGACGCTTTCCCAATCGGCCTTGAGCTTGTTGGCTTCGAGATAGGCCTTGAAGGCGGCAAGCAGAGCTGCCCGGTCGACGAGAGTTTCATCGTCACGGTTTTCGAGATCGGCGGCAAAGGGGCCGATGCGGAAACGGCGGTAACCGCGCGTCGCTGAGACTTCCGAAAACAGCCGGTAGCGGCAGACGCCGGTGAGCGAGGTGATGTAGCGGCCATCGCCGGTCTCGGCGAAGGAGGTGATGCGGCCGATGCAGCCGACCTCGCAGAGCGCCTGCATCGGGCCGGTGGCAGTCTCGCTGCGGCCTTCGCAGAAGGAGGGTTGCACGATGCCGATCAGGCGGTTGCCGGAGAGCGCGTCATCGAGCATGGCAAGGTAGCGCGGTTCGAAGATGTTGAGCGGAAGCTGGGCGCCGGGAAGCAGCAGGGCACCGGTCAGCGGAAACACCGGAATGATCTCCGGCAAGTCCTTCGGACCGAGATAGCGTGCATTTCCGACGTGCATTTTCCGATAGACCTTGCAGATGTCCGCTCTTGCCCCGCCAAGGAAGCGTGGTCAACCAGACCAAAAGATGGTGCATTCCTTGAAAATCTCAAGGGACGAGCACACCGATCTTCATGGGTGAATGTGGATCGTGATCAGACGTACTTACGAAAAAGGGGTGCAAACAGCGCCCCTCCTCGAAAAAAATGCCTGACGGTTCAGGAGAACAGGATCGACGAGAGCTTGCGCCGTGCGGCGATCGTTGCCGGATCCTTCGGTCCCCAGACCTCGAAGAAGGAGAGCAACTCGCGCCGCGCGCCGTCGTCGTCGAAAGTTCGATCGCGCTTCATGACCGTCAGCAGGTGATCGGCCGCAGCCGTCCGGTCGCCTTCGACATTGCGGATCTTGGCGAGCAGCACGCGCGCCTCATGATCATCGGGATTTGCGGCAAGGCGCCGCTCGAACTCATTGGGATCGCCGAGCTTGCGGGCTTCCTCGATCTGGTCGAGCTTCTTGCCGATGGCCGCAATGCCTGCGTCCTTGGCAAGGTCTTCCGGCAGCCCGGAGAGCGCTTCGCGGGCTTCGGCGACCTGGCCGAGCGCGATCATGCAATCGACCATGCCGGCGATCGCCACGACGTTTTCGGGGTCGGCCTGAAGCACGGCGCCGTAGAGGCCGGCGGCGTTCTGGGCGTCACCGGCGTCGAGCAGCGCCTTGGCATCGGCGAGAACCGCTTCGATCTCGGCCTTGCTGTCGTCGACGGCCGGACCGGCGATCTTTTCGATGAATTGCTTGATCTGGCTTTCCGGCACCGCGCCCATGAAGCCATCGACCGGACGCCCGCCGACGAAGGCGATGACGGCGGGGATCGACTGGATGCCGAGCTGTCCGGCGATCGAGGGATGATCGTCGATGTTCATCTTCACGAGTTTGACGCGGCCTGCGGCTTCCGTGACCACCTTTTCGATGACGGGGGTCAGCTGCTTGCAGGGGCCGCACCAGGGCGCCCAGAAATCGACGAGAACCGGCTGCTGCCTGGAGGCGTCGAGCACGTCCTTGGTGAAGTTGGCAGTGGTGGTTTCCTTGATCAGGTCACCGTCCGACGCGGCCGCCGGCGCCGGCTGACCGAAAGAGGCCGAAGCCGTCATCTGAGTGCCGAAAGACCCTGCATAGGGATTGTCGCTGCCCGTCATTCTTCTCTCCTCGCCGGCTCGTCTGCCAGCTTACTGCATTCGCGCCAAAGATCGTATGTCAGGCCGTGACTTTCAAGACAAGCGGTTCGTGTCCGGTCGCTTCCATGAAGCGCAGCAGATCGCTGGATGCGATCGAGGTCGTCGCGTCATTGGAGAGCGGATGGCAGTTGACGATGTCGAACTTCATCAGCTCCTCGTCGAGGATCATCTTGACGTTGCCCTCGATGTCATTGATCGCGCCGAAGGCGGTCACGGCACCTGGAATGACGCCCAGATATTCCATCAGCTTCTCCGGCTTGCCGAAGGACACCTTGCTTGCCGCACCGATCACCTGGTGAACGGTCTTCAGGTCCACCGTCGCGTGTTCCTCGACGGTGAGCAGGAAATAGTTGTCCTTCTTGTCCTTCACGAAAAGGTTTTTCGTGTGGCCGCCAGGGATCTCGTCACGCAGCGCCACCGATTCGGCGACGGTGAACACCGGCTCGTGGCTCTTGGTTTTATGCTCGATCCCAAGTCCGTCGAGAAAATGAAAGAGGTCTTCGGCGGTCTTCGGCTGTGATTCACTCATGATTCTCATCCCTTGGGCATTCGTTTCGCCTCTGCTTTAGGGGAGAAGCCGGTGGCCGCGCAATCTCACAGGCGGCGGCAGCGGCCGAAAACGCGGCATTTCCGGGCTTCGCGAGGGGTCTCCAAAAAAATATTCGATTTCTCGTCATTTCCCTGTTGCATTCCAAAATCGCTTAGGCCATATACCGCCCGTCGCCGCAAGACAGCGACGCCACGGTCCACCGACTACCCCCGGACCGCGGTTTATGAGCGGGTGTAGCTCAGGGGTAGAGCACAACCTTGCCAAGGTTGGGGTCGGGCGTTCGAATCGCCTCACCCGCTCCAATTTCTCCCAACCACTTCATTTCACTGTTATTTTGGAAATGAACGGCATCCGCCGTCAGGCGCATTGCGCTTCGCAACCGGATGCTTCGCCATGCGAACACCTGTCGGCGATCGGACAGCACGACGGTCCTTTGGAACGTTCGCCGTCCCTTCCCTTGTCGCTAGAGATCGTCGACGCCCGCGCGCCACTCAGCTCTTCATGAAGACGTAGTCCGTCTCCTGCCGGCGGATCTCACCGGTGCGCAGTACCGCGTTCGGGAAGCCGGCATGGTTGATGGCGTCCGGCCAGATCTGGGTTTCCAGGCAGAAACCGGCAAATGGGCCATAGCGGCGTCCCTCGAGGCCGGGGACGGTGATGTCGAGCTTTGCGCCGGTATAAAGCTGTACACCAGGCTCGGTCGTCAGCACTTCCATCGTGACGCCGGAATTGATGCTACGGGCAAGCGCCACCGAATGTTTCGTCATGCGCTCGTTCGAAAGGCAGAAATTGTGGTCGTAGCTGATGCGCTCGCCCTCGGTCTGGCGACGCATCGACGTCATTTCGCGGAGATCGAAGGCGGTGCCCTCGACCGCACGGATCTCGCCCGTCGGCACCTGGCGTTCGTTGGTCGGCAGGTAGTGGTCGGCGGCGATCATGATGTCGTGTCCGAGCGCGTCGACAGTGCCGTCGAGATTGAAGTAGCTGTGCTGGCAGACATTGGCGAGCGTCGGCCGGTCGGTCTCGCTCTCGTAGACGACGCTCAAGACGCCGCCGGGCTTCAGCGCGTAGGTGCAAGTGACCTTGCAGTTGCCGGGATAGCCGGCGCGTCCATCCGGATCGGTAATGGTGAGCGTCACGCTATCAGGCGTCTGGCGGCCGATCGTCCAGTTGCGCTTGCCGATATTGTCGCTGCCGCCGTGCAGGTGGGTGACACCCTTCTCGTTCAGTTCGAGCTGGTAGGTCTCACCGTCGAGCGTGAAGCGCCCGTCGGCGATCCGGTTGGCGCAGCGCCCCGGTGTCGCGCCGAGATAGGGCGAATGGGCGAGATAGCTTTCGAGATCGGCGAAACCGAGCACCAATGGCGGCTCATGGCCTTCCAGGCGCAGGTCCTGAATCACCGAGCCCCAGGTCAAGACATGGGCGGTGAGGCCGCCACCGGAGAGCACCATACGATGGACCGGCTCGCCGGACGGCAGATGGCCGAAGATTTCCGTGTTCTGATGCATGTTCACCGCTGGCTCCCTCTTCGCGACCGCAGCAACCTGCGTCATTTCCAAAGGCACGGCAACCGGAAAATCATACTAAATGGGGCCTTGCTTCGTCTCTGGCCTGAGGGCAAAAACGTCTAGCTATTCAAGGTGCTACAGCGACCTCTCTGCGGTCATGTCAGCGCGATAGCTGCTTGGTGGCATCCTGCAGGCCGGCGAGTGTCAAAGGGAACATCCGCCCCTCGAACAGGCTCTTCACCATGCCGATCGACTGGGTGTAGCCCCAGTGCTGTTCGGGCACGGGATTGATCCAGATCGAACGCGGAAAATGCGCTGTCATGCGCGAAAGCCAGAGTGCGCCCGCCTCGTCGTTCCAATGTTCGACCGAGCCGCCGGGATGGCTGATCTCATAGGGGCTCATCGACGCGTCGCCGACGAAGATGGCGCGATAGTCGCCGCCATAGGTGCGCAGCACTTCGGTGGTGCGGGTGATGTCGACGCGGCGGCGACGATTGTCCTTCCACAGACCCTCATAGACACAGTTGTGGAAGTAGAAATGCTCCATATGGCGGAACTCGCCGCGGGCGGCTGAAAACAGTTCCTCGACGATGCGGATGTGATCGTCCATCGAGCCGCCGATATCGAAGAACATCAGCAGCTTGACCGCATTGCGGCGTTCGGGCCGCGTCACCACGTCGAGATAGCCGTGCTCGGCGGTGGCACGGATCGTGCCGGAAAGGTCGAGTTCGTCAGCCGCCCCCTGGCGCACCCAGCGCCTGAGCCTTTTCAGCGCCACCTTGATGTTGCGGGTGCCGAGTTCGACCGTGTCGTCATAATCCCTGAACTCGCGCCGGTCCCAGACCTTGACGGCGCGGCGGTGGCGCGACTGGTCCTGGCCGATCCTGACCCCTTCGGGATTGTAGCCATAGGCGCCGAAGGGGGAGGTGCCGGCGGTGCCGATCCATTTCGAGCCGCCCTGATGCCGGCCTTGCTGCTCCCGAAGCCGTTGGCGCAGGGTCTCCATCAGCTTGTCGAAGCCCCCGAGGGATTCGATCAGGCGCTTTTCTTCCTCGGTCAGGTGTTTTTCGGCGAGCTTGCGCAGCCAGTCCTCGGGGATGACGGCCTCTTCGCCCGTCTCCATGGGATTGACCGCCTCGAGCCCGGAGAAGCAGTGCTGGAACACCCGGTCGAAGCGGTCGATATGGCGCTCGTCCTTCACCAGCGCCGTGCGCGCCAGGAAGTAGAAGGCTTCGACATCGAATGTGGCGATGCCCGCCTCCATCCCCTCGATCAGCGACAGGAATTCCCGGAGCGTCACCGGAACTTTCGCCGCTTTGAGTTCGAGGAAGAAGGGGATGAACATCGGTCAGTCCTGGCTTTCTCCGGTGCCGATCTCTGCGAGATCATAGGGCGTCGTCTGGTACATCTCGTTGATCCAGTTGCCGAAGAAGAGGTGCGCATGGCTGCGCCAGCGGTTCTGCGGCGGCAGGGTCGAATCGTTGTGCGGGAAATAGTCGTGCGGCATCTTGATCGGCACGCCTGCGTCCACGTCGCGAAAATATTCGTCCGACAGCGAGGTCGAATCATACTCCACGTGGTTGAACATGTAGAGCCGGTTGCCCTTTTTCTCGTGCACGAGGCAGACGCCCATCTCCTTCGATTCCATCAGGATTTCGAGGCTGGGCACCTTGTCGATGTCGGCACGCCTGACCTCGGTCCAACGCGAGACGGGGACGGCGAAGTCGTCGGAGAAGCCGTTGAGATAGACCGACGAGCGATTGAGGTTCTGGTGGCGGTAGACGCCAAAGGCCTTCTCGTTCAGCGGATACTTCGGCACGTCGTGGAAATGGTAGATCGCCGCCATCGCCCCCCAGCAGACATTGAGCGTCGAATGCACGTTGGTCTCCGTCCAATCGAGGATGCGCTTCAATTCGTCCCAATAGGTGACGTCCTCGTATTCGAGCGTCTCGACCGGCGCGCCGGTGATGATGAAGCCGTCGAACTTGCGGCCCTTCACCTCGTCCCAGGTCTCGTAGAAAGAAAGCAGGTGATCTTCCGAGGTGTTCTTCGCCCGGTGGGCGCCGATGCGTACCAGCGACAATTCCACCTGCAGCGGCGAGGCGCCGATCAGGCGCGCCATCTGGATCTCGGTCTTGATCTTGTTCGGCATGAGGTTCAGGAGCCCGATCTGGAGCGGGCGGATATCCTGACGGATCGCCACGGTCTCGGTCATCACCCGCACACCCTCATGCACGAGGGTTTCGAAAGCGGGCAGCGTATCGGGAATCTTGATGGGCATGGGCTTCCACTCGATCAATACAAAAAAACCGGCGGCGATTGATCGCGACCGGTCCTCGGAAATCCAACTTTCCTCGGCCCTTTAGCGACTTGTTTAACGTGGCTGCAAGCCGGCCGGCCAAATCACCACGAGGAATTTGATAGCGCGACTGGGGCGCGGGGGTCAAGAAAAACGATTCGGGCGGTCGGGCGGCCCCTCATCCCGCTTCCGCGACCTTCTCCCCGCAGGCGGGGAGAAGGGAGCTTGTGGCACCCGCTCGCGCCTCCCAGGGACCGATCATTTCCGTTCCAGAAAGAAGCCCGGACATCATTGTCTCGCGGCGACCGTCGCCATTTCCGTCCCCTCTCCCCGGCTGCGGGGAGAGGGCTAGGGTGAGGGGCAACTTCCGTGCGTGTGAAGATAATCTAGGCCGTCCTGCATGCCGTATCCGAGCCGACGGCTAGCCTCGTCTAAGCCGAGCCAGAAGAAGCGAAAGCGGATCGGCGCACCACCGCCAAAGGGCGTCATTTCATGGTGCAGCCAGGTTTTCTGTTGCTCGCCGGCAAGGGCGACATGAAAATAGTGCCGGCGATGGCAGATGGTCTGGCCTTCCTTCCGGAAGGAGTAGTCCTTCGTGACGAGATGGGTGAGGCCCCGCGATGGCGTCAGCCCGGTCTCTTCCACGAATTCCCGCAAGGCCGATGTTTCCGGGCTCTCGCCCGGCTCCATCGTGCCGCCGGGCACCTGCAGCTCGATCTCGGGAAAGTCCGGCTCGTCGAAGACCAGCAACTGATCTTGCCAGGTGGCGTAGATCAGGACCTTGTGGGCGTCCGGGCTCATCCGTCGCGGCGTGCCATGAAGGCCAGGCGTTCGAAGAGATGCACGTCCTGCTCGTTCTTCAGCAGCGCGCCGTGCAGCTTCGGCAGCATGGTCTTGGCGTCGGCGCGGAGGTCGGCCGGATCGACCTCGTCGGCAACCAGCAGGCGGATCCAGTCGAGCGCTTCGGAGGTGGAAGGCTTCTTTTTGAGGCCCGGCACCTGGCGGATGTCGTAGAAGGCGGCAAGGGCTGCCGAAAGCAACGTCTTGCGGATCCCGGGATAGTGCACCTCGACGATGCGGGCGAGCGTTTCGGCGTCGGGAAAGCGGATATAGTGGAAGAAGCAGCGGCGCAGAAATGCGTCCGGCAATTCCTTCTCGTTGTTGGAGGTGATGATGACGATCGGCCGGTGACGGGCGCCGATCATCTCGCCGGTCTCGTAGACATGGAATTCCATGCGGTCGAGTTCCTGCAAGAGGTCGTTCGGAAACTCGATGTCGGCCTTGTCGATCTCGTCGATCAGAAGCACCACGCGACGGTCGGCCTCGAAGGCCTGCCAGAGCTTGCCCTTGCGGATATAGTTCCTGACCTCGTTGACGCGCTCGTCGCCGAGCTGGCTGTCGCGCAGGCGCGACACGGCATCATACTCGTAAAGGCCCTGCTGCGCCTTGGTCGTCGACTTGACGCTCCATTCGATCAGATCGAGGCCAAGGGCAGCGGCAATCTGGCGGGCAAGCTCGGTCTTGCCGGTGCCGGGTTCACCCTTGACGAGCAGCGGCCGCTCCAGCCGGATCGCAGCATTGACGGCGATCATCAGGTCCTTGTCGGCGATGTAATCTGCGGTGCCTTCGAATTGCATAATCGTCTTCCGGTTCAGCATAGGTCTAGCAGGCGGTGTCCATGGACTATCGCATATTGGCCAAAATCGGAATCGATTTGAGAAGAGATGGCGTGAGCAGAAAAGCTCGGTCTCAGCCGCGGAGGGCGGTGACTTCGATCTCGATCAGCATTTCCGGGCGGATCAGATCGCAGACGATCATGGTTGCGGCCGGACGGATCTCGCCGAAGACTTCGCCGAAGATCGGGAACACCCGGTCGGCGAAGCTGGCATCGGTGACGTAGTAGTGATTGCGCACCACGTCTTTAAGCGAGAAGCCCGCTTCCTTCAGTGCGCCCTCGATCGTCTTCAGGCAATTGCGCGCCTGCTCTTCCACCGTTTCGGGCATGGTCATGGTGGCATAGTCGTAGCCGGTCGTGCCGGAGACGAAGCACCAGTCGCCCATCGCGACGGCACGCGAATAGCCTGCCGTCTTTTCGAAGGGCGAACCCGAAGAGATGAGCTTGCGCGCCATGTCTCGCTTTAAGCCCAGGGGCGCGAGGCGCCGACCGTCTTCTCGAAGCTGTCGATCGCGGTTGCCTTTTCCAGCGTCAGGCCGATATCGTCGAGGCCGTTCAGCAGGCAGTGGCGCTTGAAGGCATCGACCTCGAACTTGACCGAGCCGCCGTCCGGGCCGGTGATTTCCTGGGATTCCAGGTCGACCGAGAGGATGGCGTTGGAGCCGCGCGAAGCGTCGTCCATCAGCTTGTCGAGGTCGGCCTGGCTGACGACGATCGGCAGAATGCCGTTCTTAAAACAGTTGTTGTAGAAGATGTCGGCAAAGGACGTGGAGATCACGCAGCGGATGCCGAAGTCGAGCAGCGCCCAGGGGGCATGCTCGCGCGAGGAGCCGCAGCCGAAGTTGTCGCCGGCAACCAGGATCTTGGCGTTCTGGTAGGCGGGTTTGTTGAGCACGAAGTCCGGGTTGACCGAGCCATCCTCATTGTAGCGGGCTTCGGCGAAAAGGCCCTTGCCTAGGCCGGTGCGCTTGATCGTCTTCAGGTAATCCTTCGGAATGATCATGTCCGTGTCGATGTTGACGACGGGGAGGGGGGCGGCGACACCGGTGAGCTTGACGAATTTTTCCATAACTTCAGGCCTTCGATTTCAGAAGAATGTTGCGCTAGCGTTTAGATGAGTTTTGCGCCGAAATGAAGGAAAATCTATCCAAACACGCTTCGCCGGGCGGGTGAAAATGCCCGCCCGGTGAAAGCTTCGCCCGGATTTCGATTGTCGGGAAGCCTCAGCCTGCCTTCACCGGGCTGTTCATGGCCCAGAGAACGCCGAAGGGATCGCGGAGCTGGCCGTAGCGGTCGCCCCAGAACATCACCTCGATCGGCATCACCACCTCGGCGCCGGCGGCAACGGCGCGGTCCCACCAGGCATCGATGTCCTCGACGGTGAGCGTCAAGGTAAAGGCCTGCGGCTTTTCCAGCGGATGGCCATATTCCGGATAGGCATCCGCCAGCATCAGCGAGCTGCCGTTGACGTAGAGATGGATGTGCATCGTCCGGCCCTGCTCGTCGAGCGGATGCCGGTTGACCTCCTTGGCGCCGAAGGCGCGCTGGTAGAATTCGGATGCCTTGGCGGCGCCATCGACCTGAAGATAGGGCAGAAGCCCGTTCAGGACCGGTGCCGGCTGCT
The DNA here is from genome assembly GCF_059424735.1 of Ensifer sp. GW101-20A05. Lineage (NCBI taxonomy): Bacteria > Pseudomonadati > Pseudomonadota > Alphaproteobacteria > Hyphomicrobiales > Rhizobiaceae > Ensifer > Ensifer sp. GW101-20A05. The sequence continues at coordinate 266,593 of NZ_JBWKZT010000005.1, forward strand.
TCGTTTCGGTTTGCTGCGTCTCAGTGTCCATGTCGTTCTCCATCCTGTTCGAAGAGCCAGGACCGTGCTGGCCTGCCTCAAGGACGGACATGGAGCGATGGATCCGACACGGGGATGGAAAAATTTCGCAGCCGGCTGAATGGCAGCTCTCGAGAAACAGCAAAAGGCTTCGAGCCGATTACGGATCGGCCCGATTGCGGATCACTACGATCGCCGGGATCAGAGGTCGATGATCGTGCCGCGACCGTCGTTCCAGATGCGCATCTCGCGCTGGCTGTGGGCGGCAGCGGCGGCGGCCGGACGGGCGGTGGCGCGGGCCGGCCTGAGGTTCAGCCGGGCGGCAATCGCGCTGCCGATCACGACGACGGCGGCGATGCCGGCCAGTGCCAGCGCCAGCGAGGCGGTCAGAACGAAGGCCGCAAACGTGATGGTCAGGGCTGCGGCCGTGAAGAGAACAGAGCGAATGCTTTGCATAATCGTCACCTTTCTGATGGCGATGTGGGGGCTCCTCCCCGCACTTGCAAGAGGCGGCTTTGCGAAAGGGGTGCGGCGGTTCGCCTCGTCTTGCGGAACGAGGCAAAGGCGGGCACAACTGAAACATGAGCAAATCGATCGAACATCACCCGGTGCGCCTGCGTCGCTCGGTGCTATCGGTGCCGGCCGACAATGCCCGCGCGCTTGCCAAGGTCGCTGAACTCGCGACCGATGCCGCGATCTTCGATCTCGAGGATGCGGTTGCGCCTGAGCGCAAGATGGAAGCACGCGAGGCGCTGGTTCGGCATCTGACGACGAACCGGCCGGATTGTGAGATCGTCATCCGCATCAATGCGCTCGGTTCCGGCTTTGGCCAGGACGATCTCGCCGCGGTGCTTGCGGCGAAGCCCGACGCCATTCTTCTGCCGAAGGTCGAAAGCCCGGCGGATATCCAGGCGGCGGCCGACTGGCTGGCCGAAAACGATGCGCCGGAGACGCTGCGTCTCTGGGCGATGATCGAGACGCCGCGCGGTGTCATCAACGCGCCTCTTATCGCCGAGACCGGCCGCACCTTCGGCGGCCGGCTCGATTGTTTCGTCGTTGGTCTCAACGACCTGCGCAAGGACACCGGCGTTCCGGATCGCCCCGGTCGCCCCTATCTCGTTCCCTGGCTGATGCAGATCCTGCTTGCCGCCCGCGGCGGCGGGCTCGACGTCATCGACGCCGTGTTCAACGATTTTCGCGACGCTGATGGATTCGACGAGGAATGCCGGCAGGGCCGCGACATGGGCTATGACGGCAAGATGCTGATCCACCCGGCCCAGATCGGCCCGGCAAACGAACGTTTCGGCGTCGAGCAGATCGCCGTCGACGAGGCGCGCGCGATCATCGCTGCCTTTGCGCTCTCGGAAAACGCCGGCAAGGGCGTCATCAATCTCAACGGACGGATGGTCGAGCGGCTGCACCTCGATCAGGCCGTGATGCTCGCCGCCAAGGCGGATCTCATCGAAAAACGAAAGACAAGATCTTGAAACTCTATCGCTTCCTGACCGGTCCCGACGACGCTTCCTTCTGTCACAAGGTGACGGCAGCGCTGAACCAGGGCTGGAGCCTGCACGGCTCGCCCACCTATGCCTTCAATGCCGATACGCAGCACATGCAGTGCGGCCAGGCGGTGTTCAAGGAGGTCGAGGGCAAGGATTACACCCCGGATATCAAGCTGTCGGAACAGTAGTCGAGGCTGTTTGCCGTCGTGCAAGTTTGCCCCTCACCCTAACCCTCTCCCCGCAGGCGGGGCGAGGGGACGCGGTTGATGCTCGCAATCGGCGTGTGAGGCCTGTTTTCTGGTATCGGTTAACCCGTGCTCCGATTGGGATGCGAACGGTACCGCGAGTCTCCTTCGCCCCGCTTGCGGGGAGAAGGTGCCGGCAGGCGGATGAGGGGCAGATAAAACGGGTTAGCCGCCGACGTGCTCGACGCTGGCTTCGATCCGCTCCATGTCGTCGTCGGAAAGGCCGAAGTGATGGCCGATCTCATGGATCAGGACATGGGTGATGATGTCACCCAGCGTCTCCTCGTTCTCAGCCCAATAGTCGATGATCGGGCGGCGATAGAGGGTGATGCGGTTTGGAAACTGGCCGGTTTCCATGGTGAAGCGCTCGCTGATGCCACGGCCCTCGAAAAGGCCCAGCAGATCGAAAGGCGTTTCCAGTGCCATGTCCTCGAAAATGTCGTCGCTCGGGAAGTCGGCAACTTCGATGATGAGGTCGGTCGTCAGCTGGCGGAATTCCTGCGGCAGGTGGCCGTAGGCTTCCAGTGCGAGCTGTTCAAAAGTGGTAAGCGTCGGTGCGTGGCGTTCCCGCCAATCATCGGTCTGGTCAATGCGGGCCATAGGCACTCCTTGTTGCCCTCCATATAGCGATTTTGCCAGTGTTTTTCGAGTGTTGAATTCCGCGGGCATGGGGACAGGAATAAATTCTTAGAATTGGCTGTTGACTCATTTAGGAAGCTCTGGAATCTAATAGAACATAACATGAACATTTATGATGGGAGTTGACCGTCATGGCCGACAAAGCCGTGGAGCGGGAGACGGTACTTTCGCTCCGAGAGACCATAGCCAGGATCGAAAACCGTCGGCTTCCGGGCGTCGTGCGCGCCGCCAAGGCGGCCGATCCCGGCGGCTTCCGTCAGCGCGAGGAAGATGAGCCTGGCCGTCGGGCGCTTGCGCTTGGCGTTACGGATCTGGACACGCTTCTCGAAGGCGGCCTACCGCTCGAAGGCATGACGGAAATCCGCAATGCCGAGACGCGCGATGCCGGCGCTGCCGCCGGTTTTGCCGCAGCGCTCAGTGTGCTCTGCCAGCAGGCGCGCCTGGAAAAAGGCGAGCCGGCAGCCCCCGTTCTCTGGATCAGCCAGTCGATGGCTTCCAACGAGGCGGGCCTGCCCTATGGGTTGGGTCTCAAGGCCTATGGGCTCGATATCCGCGGCCTCGTCTTCAGCCTGCCGCGCACGGTGAAGGACGCGCTCTGGATCGCCGAGGCGGCGCTTTCCGTTCCAAGCTTCTGTGCCGTCATCCTGGAAATTCGCGGCAATCCCGCAGCTCTTGCGCTCAGCGAGAGCCGGCGCCTGCATGTTCGCTCACGCGCGGGCCATGTTCCCCTTCTGCTCCTGCGCCAGTCCGGACACGAGGAGGCCAGCAGCGCCTTCTTCCGCTTCCTTGTCGAGCCGGCGCCGGCGCGCGAGCGTCCCCTACCGGATGGATCGATGCTTCGCGGCAGCATCGGCCATCCCGTCTTTCATGTCATCGCCGAGAAGAGCAGGGCTCCTGCGCCGCTCGGCTTCCTGCTGGAGTGGAACCCCCATGACCGCCGCCTTTACCCCATCGAGCCCCTACCAGCCGCTGCTGCGGCAGATCCAGAACCAGCGCATTCTGTCGCTCGCCTTTCCGCATCTCCCGGCCGATCGGGTCGCGCGCAAGCGCTGGGGGAACTCGTGGCTTTCCCGCGGGCGTCCTGAGCATCCGCCCCTCGTCTTTGCCGACAAGGTGAAGAGTGCGATGCGCCTCGTCGCGCTCGACGGTTACGCCGAAAAAGCGGGTTTTCACATCGGCCAGGGTGTTGCCGAAGCCCGGGCCATGTGTCCCGAGATCGACGTGCTGCCGGCCGATCCCGCCGCCGATCGGGCCCTGCTCGAAGGGCTTGCGGATTGGTGTTGCCGCTATACGCCGCTCGTCGCGCTTGATGGCGACAGCGGCCTCTTTCTCGACATCACCGGCTGCGCCCATCTTCTCGGTGGGGAAAAGGCGCTGCTCGACGATCTGCTTGCCCGCCTCTTCCATCTGGGGGTCGAGGCCCGGGCGGCGATCTCCTCGTCCGCCGGGCTCTCCTGGGCGGTGGCGCGCTTCGGCTCCGACGGCATTCTCGCCCCGGACGAGGCGGCGCGGGTGCTGGCGCCGTTGCCGATGGCGGCGCTCCGGCTGCCGCGGGAAACGATCGAAACGCTTGGCCGGGTCGGGCTCAAGCAGATCGGCGACATCATCGAGGCGCCGCGCGCGCCGCTTGCCCGCCGGTTCGGCGCGACCCTGCTTCTGCGCCTCGATCAGGCGCTCGGGCGGGAGGATGAGCCACTGTCGCCGCGGCTGCCCGTTGCTGCCCTCTCAGTGGAGCGCCGTCTCGGCGAACCGGTCCAGGGCGAAGACGATATTCTCGGCTTGACGGAAGAGCTGGCGATGCGGCTGAAACCGGAACTGGAAAAGCGTGGGCAGGGCGGGCGTCTGTTCGAGCTTCTGCTTTTCCGCGTCGATGGCGCGGTCTTCCGCATCGCCGCCGGCACGTCCTCGCCGCTCAACGAGCCGCGGCGCGTCGCCGGTCTCTTCCGCGAACGGCTGCAGGCGGTGCACGAGGATCTCGATGCCGGCTTCGGCTTCGAAATCCTCAGGCTCTCGGTGCCGAAGAGCGAAAAATACGAGGTGATGCAGGAGGATTTCTCCGGCACGCCGGACCGCGAGCGCCCGCTTGCGGCTTTCGCCGACCGGGTGATGGCAAGGTTCGGGGCGGAGAGCCTGCTGGTGCCGGCTCTTTCGGAAAGCCACGTGCCGGAGCGGGCGGCAAGCTTCCGCCCACTCACGGATCTGGGGCTCATGGGCAAGGCCGAGGCGCCTGCGCAAAACATTCCCGCGACCCTGCTTGCCGCGGCGGCTCGGCCGCAGCGGCTCTTTCCAAGCCCCGAACCGGTAGAGGCGGTGGCCGAGGTGCCGGAGGGGCCGCCGAGAAGCTTCCGCTGGCGGCGCACGCTGCACCGCATCGCACGGGCCGAAGGGCCGGAGCGGATCGCCGGCGAATGGTGGCTCGACGGCGAGCCGGCGATGGAGCGCGATTATTTCCGGGTGGAAGACGAGCGCGGCCGGCGGTTCTGGCTGTTTCGCGAGGGTCATTATGGTGCGAGCGCCCCGCCGCGCTGGTTCATGCATGGAGTCTTCGCATGAGCGACGCTGTCCCCTATTTCGAGATCGGCGCCTGGTCGAATTTCTCCTTCCTCGAAGGCGCGTCCCATCCGGGCGAGATGGTGGTTGCGGCGAGCCGTCTTAACATTGGCGGCCTTGGTATTGCCGACCGCAACACGGTTGCCGGTGTGGTGCGCGCCCATGCGCAGGCCAAGGTGGAAAAATACGCCTTCCAGCCCGGCGCGCGGCTCTCCTTTGCGGAGGACCTGCCCGACGTGCTCGCCTATCCCTGCAATCGCCACGGCTGGGGCAATCTCTGCCGGATGCTGAGTGCTGGAAACCTGCGCGCCAAGAAGGGCACCTGCACGCTCTATGAAGCCGATCTCGTCGAGTGGGGCGAGGACCTGTTGCTCGTCGTGCTGCCGGATCCTGTCATCGGCGCGCCGGAAGCAACCTTGCTTGCCGACTTTCTCAAGCGCCTGAAGCCGCATTTTGCCGACCGGCTCTATCTGGCGCTGGTGCCGCGCTATGACGGCTTCGACCAGCTTGCCTTCGCCGGACTTGCGACCATTGCCCGCCATGCCGCGATCAAGCTCGTCGCCACCAACAGTCCGCTGTTTCATGTCGCCGCGCGACGGCCGCTTGCCGATGTCGTCACCGCCATCCGCGAGCATGTGACGATCGCCACCGCAGGCTACCGGTTGCATGCCAATGCCGAGCGGCATCTGAAGACGCCCGCCGAAATGGCGCGCATCTTCCGCGACTATCCGGAAGCGATCGCCAATACCGGGCATTTCTTCGGGAGGCTGAAGTTCTCGCTGTCGGATCTCGAATATCAGTATCCGGATGAAAGCATTCCGGGCGAGACGCCGACGCAGACCCTTAGGCGGCTGACGATGCAAGGCGCACACGAGCGCTATCCCGAGGGCATTTCGCAGAAGGTTTCGACGCAGATCGAGTACGAGCTCGAGCTGATCGCCAGCAAGCGTTACGAGCCCTATTTCCTGACGGTGCGCAATATCATGCAGTTTGCGCGCAAGGCCGAAATCCTCTGCCAGGGCCGCGGCTCGGCGGCGAATTCCACCGTCTGTTACTGTCTGAGGATCACCGAAGTCGATCCGCTTTCGACCACCCTGCTCTTCGACCGCTTCCTCTCGACCGAGCGCGACGAGCCGCCGGATATCGACGTCGATTTCGAGCACGAGAAGCGGGAAGAGGTGATCCAGCATATCTACCGCACCTACGGCAAGGAGCATGCGGGGCTGACGGCCGCCGTCATCAGCTATCGGGCGCGCTCGGCCGGCCGCGAGACTGCCAAGGCTTTCGGGTTCTCAGAAGACGTGCAATCGGCGCTTGCCGGTTCGGTCTGGGGCTGGTCGGTCGCCGATCTCTCGGAGCGTGAGGCGCAGGCTGCCGGGCTCGATACGAAGGATCCGACGACGGTGAAGGTGCTCGACTATGCCACCGAACTGATGAGCTTCCCGCGCCATCTTTCGCAGCATGTCGGGGGCTTCGTTATTACCCGCGACCGGCTCGACGAGGTCGTGCCGATCATGAACACGGCAATGCCCGACCGCTACATGATCGAGTGGGACAAGGACGATCTCGACACGCTGAAGATCCTGAAGATCGACGTGTTGGCGCTCGGCATGCTCACCTGCATCGCCCGCGCCTTCGAGCTTCTCGACCGGCATTACGGCGAGCGGAAAAACCTGCACCAGCTCTTCAAGGATGAGCAGAAAGCCGTCTACGACATGATATGCCGCGCCGATACGATCGGCGTCTTCCAGATCGAAAGCCGGGCGCAGATGAGCATGCTGCCACGGCTGAAGCCGCGCATCTTCTATGATCTCGTCATCGAGGTGGCGATCGTCCGGCCCGGGCCGATCCAGGGCAACATGGTGCATCCCTATCTGAAGCGGCGCGAGCAGCGCGCACGCAATATCCCCATCGAATATCCAAGCCCTGAGCTGAAGGTCGTGCTGGAGCGGACGCTCGGCGTGCCGCTGTTCCAGGAGCAGGCGATGCAGATCGCCATCACCGCCGCCGGTTTCTCACCCAGTGAGGCCGATCGGCTGCGTCGCGCCATGGCGACCTTCAAGCGCACCGGCACCATCCATACCTTCCACGAGAAGATGATCGAAGGCATGGTCAAGAACAAATATCCGCGCGATTTCGCCGAGCGCTGCTTCAAGCAGATCGAAGGTTTCGGCGAATATGGCTTTCCCGAAAGTCATGCCGCGTCCTTCGCGCTCTTGGTCTATGTCTCGTCCTGGCTGAAGACCTATTATCCGGATGTCTTCTGTGCCGCCCTTCTGAACTCGCAGCCGATGGGCTTTTACGCGCCCGGGCAACTGGTGCGCGACGCGCGCGAGCATGGGGTCCGGGTGCGTCCCGTCGACATCAATCATTCGGTCTGGGATGCCGATCTCGAAGAGGGTGGCCTCGATAAGGGTGCCATCGAGCCGCGTCATCGCGAAATGGAGGACGTGATCAAGACTGACAAGGCGATGCGCCTCGGCTTCAATTCGATCAAGGGGCTGAACCAAGAAGAGATCGAGAAGAAACTCGTCGCCAACCGGGGTACCGGTTACGGGACGGTCCGTGACCTCTGGCTGCGCTCGGGTCTCTCCCGTTCCGCGCTCGAAAGGCTCGCCGATGCGGACGCTTTCCGTTCGATCGGGCTCGATCGCCGCAAGGCGCTCTGGGCGGTGAAGGCGCTGGACGAAAAGAGTGCTGCCGAAAGGCTACCGCTCTTCGAAGGCGCGGCGAGGGCGGAATTGCGGCCGGAGCCAGCCATGATCCTGCCGGAGATGTTGCCGGGCGAGCAGGTGATCAACGATTATCGTTATCTCTCCTTCTCGCTCAAGGCGCATCCGGTCTCCTTCCTGCGAGAGACGCTTTCCGAACAGGGCATCGTCACCAGCCGCACGCTTGCGACCGCCCCGGTCGGGCGGCGGATAACCGTCGCCGGGTTGGTGCTCGTTCGCCAGCGTCCGGGCTCCGCCAAGGGCGTCATCTTCATGACGATCGAGGACGAAACCGGCGTTGCCAATGCGATCGTCTGGCCGAAGGTGTTTGCGACCTATCGCCCGGTGGTCATGGGCGCGCGGTTGGTCAAGATCCGCGGCCGGCTGCAGCGCGAAAGCAGCGTCATCCACGTGGTCGCCGAACACATCGAGGACATCACGCCGATGCTGGGACTGTTGCGCACGGAGGCGCGGCGGTTCGGCGCAAGCGACCGTGCCGATGAAGCGCTGAGGCCCACCGGCGACGCGCGCGAGAAGAAGGCGCAGGGCGATCTGCGCCTGGCCACGGTGCGGCGTTCCGGTGGCAGCCCGGAACAGACGACGGCCGAGGTGGCAGACGTGATGCCGAAGGGGCGCAATTTCCATTGAAGGGAGGGTCCGACCCTCGCTGCTTCAACGGGCAGCCGGGTGGGCCTTTCGAGGAAAAAGCAGATCAACTTACCTAGGTCCGGAACGGTCCGGATCATCATGTGTGAGGCCACAGTCGGGCTCTTCATAGTAGGGTAGCGCCTGCGGTGTGTAAAAATGTCGCAGGAAACGCGCGGCATGATCGACCTCTGGTTTACAAGAATAGTCGTTCACGTTTCTCTAAAATTCTGAAAAGACGAAGTTTTTTGTCAAGTTTAGAGTCGTTCTAATCGACCTGCAACTTCCGCTCGCGGAGTTTTTAGTTGACACTAAATGTCCTGTTTTGCTTTATGCGCTGATACAGGGCGTTGCGTACGACAGGCGAGACGACATGCTGGTTTGCAGCTGCAATTTCATCACGGAAAAAGAGATCGAGGATACGATCATCGGCCTCCTCGACGAGGACTGTTGGCAGCTGATCGTGCCGGCGAAAGTCTATCACGCGATGGAAAAGCGCGGCCGTTGCTGCGGTTGCTTCCCCAATGTCGTCGACATCATCATCCGCACCACCGAGCAATATCACGCGCACCGCGACTCGACGGACGCCGAGATATTTGATTTCATGACCCGCCTCAAACAATTCCATGAGGATAATCGGAGGGCGGATCTTGAAAGGCGACACAAAAGTCATCGAGCAGCTTAACGAAGCGCTCTATCTCGAACTCGGTGCCGTCAACCAGTATTGGCTGCATTACCGCCTCCTCGAAGACTGGGGTTACACGCTTCTCGCCAAGAAGGAGCGCGCAGAATCCATCGAGGAGATGCAGCATGCCGACAAGCTCGTTGCGCGCATCATCTTCCTTGAAGGCCACCCCAACCTGCAGACGGTTGCGCCGTTGCGCATCGGCCAGAACGTCAAGGAAGTGCTGAAGGCCGACCTCGCCGGCGAATACGACGCCCGCACCGCCTACAAGAAATCACGCGACATCTGTCACGCCGCTGGAGACTATGTCTCCATGAAGCTCTTCGAAGAACTGCTCGCCGACGAAGAGGGCCACATCGACTTCCTGGAAACCCAGCTCGAGCTGCTCGACAAGATCGGCGAAGAGAAATACGGCCAGCTCAACGCTGCCCCGGCCAACGAGGCCGAAGCCGACTGAGTTCGGCGCAATATTTGAAAGAAAGGCCGGCGATCTCGCCGGCTTTTTTGTCAGTGAGAACTGCTGCGCACTTTTGCGCCACACGCCTTACGGCGCGAGATGCGCGAAGGCCGTGACGACCTCCTCGTAGACCTTGCGCTTGAACGGCACGATCAGTTCCGGCAGTTCGCGCATCGGTTTCCACTCCCAGGCGTCGAACTCCGGCTCATGCCCGCCCGGCGGCGGGTTGATGGCGATTTCGTTCTCCTCGCCCTCGAAGCGGAAGGCATACCAGCGTTGTGTCTGGCCGCGATACTTGCCCTTGAGACCGATGCCGATCAGGTGCTCGGGCAGATCGTAGTTGATCCAGCCGGGCGCTTCGGCGAGCAGCGACACTGTGCTCATGCCGGTTTCTTCGTAGAGTTCGCGATAGGCGGCCTTCAGCGGATCCTCACCCTTGTCGATGCCGCCCTGCGGCATCTGCCATTGCTGCGGCGAGCCATCATATTCGGAATTGCCGACGGCGATGCGATGTCCAGCCCAGACGAGACCCGCGCGGTTCAGCACCATGACCCCTACGCAAGGACGATAGGGAAGGTCCTCCGCTCTGAGTTGTTTGTCCTTGTCTTTGCTCATCGGCTGCCTCTTCTTTACAATCGTCAAATCATCCTGTCGGGATGGCTGTAACCTAGTTCTGTTGCGGATCCTTGACGAGCGCGGAAACGCCGACGATCTCGATGCCGCGCCCCTGTGCCTCGCCGATCCAGGAGGCAATCGCGCCGACGCTTTCGTCGAAGGCGGAGGCGACGCCGATGGCGGTGCCATTGCGGCGCGCAATGCGCTCGAGCTCGTCGAGCTTCTTCAGGATCGCGCTGCGGCTGAGCTCCGTGTCGAGTGTCAGGTCGGCAAAGCCATGCGGCACATCGAAGGCATCGGCGAGCTTGCCCGAGAGCGATTGCGCCGAGGTACCGTCGTCGAGGAACAGCAGGCCGCGCTTGCCGAGATCGCGCATGACCGGCTCCAGCGCATCGGCATCCGACAGGAAGCGGCCGCCGAGATAATTCATGATGCCGGTATAATTGGTGATCTCGGCGAGGTTGCGGTGCAGTTCGGTCAGGTTCTTCTTGGCGCCGAGACCGATGCGCAAGGCGTTGGGACCGGGATCATTGGCCGGATAGTCGAACGGCTCCATCGGCACCTGCAGCAGGATCTCATGGCCGCTTCGGCGTGCCTCCTGCATCCAGCGCTGCAGGCTGTTTCCGGCGGTAGCAAAGCCCAGCGTCACTTCGCCCGGCAGGTCGCGGATCGCCCTCTGCGTTCCGGTCTGGCTGAGGCCGAGACCGCCGACGACCAGCGCGATGCGGGTGCCGCGCGCGCCGGACCAGGGCCGCGCATATTGATCCATCGGGCGCAGCCCGTCCGGACCGGTGATCGGCAGGCGCCCGGCGGGGCTCTCTTCCAGGAGATCGTCATTGGGCATGGCCGCCATGCGCGGATCCTGGCCGCGGATCGGACCGACATTGATGAGGGCAGGGCCCTTGCCGTCGCGGCCGCGCGGCGAAAACGTGGTAACGGTGGAACCGTCATCGGTGAGCGTATGTTCGACGTCGGCGCCGGAATAGGCGGTCCCCGGCTTCATCGTTCCGCCCGCGCCCGATTGGCCATTTTCTGCCTTCGCTGGTTTCTCGTCGGTGCCCTTGGCGCTCTCGTTCGCCGCTGTTTCGGTCTGACCGCGCTTCAGTCCATCAGGCGCAAGGGTGCCCCACAGCGACAGTCCGACAACCGTCGCAATACAGAGGCCGAGTAAAGAGAACCCGAGCATGCGTCGGGGATTGCGCTTCGCCGCTGGCTTTACCCGCCGGTTCTGGCCCAGGGGGGCATTGAGATCAGTTCCCAAACGGAGCCTCGGTCGATCTGTGCGATGTTGCCGCTTCTGCACGCCCGCCTAAGATCATAGTCGATCACAGGACAAAACACGCAGCAATTCAAAGTGCTGCAGCGACCTTTGCGCATCGAGCAGGACGCGCGGCGCTGCAGTGCGAGGCGGCGCTGAGACGCTTCGCCTGTTCTTCCCTTAGCGCGCCGGTGGCCTGAGAATCAGTGGCCGCGACAGCGCCTGTACCCCTATAATTTAGCGGTGTCGCGTTGACCAGTGCATCTGCCTTGGGCGGAGGATGCGCCTTACTGAAATGCAGAGCGCCGCGTGTTCTTTCGAACACGCGGCGCTCTCAATTGCATACCCTGCAGGCTTACTTCTTGAGCTGCGCCTGTTCCGGGTTGGCCGGGAAGGTCGGATCCGTCTTCTTGCCACGCAACAGGTCGAGTGCGTAGTTGAGCTGCAGGTCGTCCTTCGTTTCCGGCGGCACATAGGCGACCGAGCCCGAACCTTCGTCGGTCTCGCTCTGACCCTGGATGTGACCGCGCAGGTCGGATTCGCCCTGAGCCTCGACCTTGCCGAGCAGTTCCGGCGGTAGTGGCTGTTCGACCTTGATGTCGGGCGAGATACCCGTGCCCTGGATCGATTTGCCCGACGGCGTGTAGTAGAGCGCCGTCGTCAGACGCAGTGCACCGGCTTCTCCGAGCGGGATGATCGTCTGGACCGAACCCTTGCCGAAGGAGCGCGTGCCGAGAACGGTTGCGCGCTTCAGATCCTGCAGGGCGCCGGCGACGATTTCCGAAGCGGAAGCCGAGCCGCCGTTGACGAGCACGATCACCGGCTTGCCATCGGTCAGGTCGCCCGGCGTCGCGTTGAAGCGGCGGGTTTCGTCCGGGTTGCGGCCGCGGGTCGAAACGACCTCGCCACGCTCCAGGAAGGCGTCGGAGACGTTGATCGCCTGGTCGAGCAGGCCACCCGGATTGAGGCGCAGGTCGAGCACATAGCCCTTGAGCTTGTCGGCCGGCACTTCCGCCTTGATCTTCTCGATGCCCTTCTTCAGGTCGTCATAGGTCTTCTCGGTGAAGGAGATGACGCGCAGGTAGCCGACGTCGCCTTCGGTGCGAACCTTGACGGCGCGAACGGCGATGACGTCGCGAACGATCGTCAGTTCGATCGGCTTGTCCGCGCCCTTGCGCAGGATCGTCAGCTTGATCGGGGTGCCGACGGCGCCGCGCATCTTTTCAACGGCGTCTTCGAGCTTCAGGCCACGAACGTCCGCACCGTCAATCTTCGAAATGAAGTCGCCGGCAAGCACGCCGGCGCGTGCCGCAGGCGTGTCGTCGATCGGGCTCGTCACCTTGACGAGGTCGTCTTCCATCGTGACTTCGATGCCGAGACCGCCGAACTCACCGCGGGTCTGGGTGCGCATGTCCTCGGCGTCGGCCGAGTTCATGTAGCTCGAATGCGGATCAAGCGAGGAGAGCATGCCATTGATGGCGTTCTCGATCAGCTTGTCGTCCTGCGGCGGCGTCACATATTGCGCGCGCACGCGTTCGAATACGTCGCCGAAAATTGCCAGTTCGCGATAGGTCGAGGTGTTGGCAGCGACGGCCGGAACGACAGCCGAATAAACCACGCCCATCGCGGTCGCGCCCATGAGCGCTCCGACCAGAACAAGTGAAGCCCTACGTATCATTTCGCGCCTTTCCAACCTCTGCTGCGGTCCACCACGGTCGGGAATCAACCGGTTTTCCGTCTTTTCGGAATTCAATGTAAAGCGTCGGCCGGTCCGTTTCCAGCGCCAAGGCCGCAGCACTTGCGACTCTTTTTGCGCCCATCGTCGCCAGCGGTTCACCCGCCACGACGAATTGTCCGGTCTGCACGCTCACCGTCTCCATGCCGGACAGCACCACATGGTAGCCGTCACCAGGATTGAGAATGATCATCTGCCCATAACTGCGGAAATTGCCTGCATAGACGATCCAGCCATCTGACGGCGCAGTCACCAGCGCGCCGGGATTGGTTTCCAGCATGATCCCTTGCAGGGAGTGCCCCGTGCCATCGGCATCACCAAACTTTCGCAAAAGCGATCCCGCGGCCGGATAGGCAAGCTTATTCCTCAGCTCCGAAAACACGTATGCTGGCGCAATGCGGTTTTTGTCGGGCACGGCATTGCGGGCCAACTCGCGTGCCGCTTCGCGCTCGGCCTCGCTCATGCGCAGGCGCTCTTGCTCCTGGGCGCGGGCTGCTTCTGCGGCCTCTCGAACAGAGGCGATCTGGCTTTCGAGCGAGCCGATCAGGCCCTGGAGATTGGTGGCCTGGCTGGCAAGTTCCTGCGCCTTGCGCTGCTCGGCGGCGAGCTCGCTGGCGCGCGACTGGCGCAGCTTCTCCTTTTCGGCGACCAGCATCGACATGCGGCGCTCTTCTTCGACATTGGCCGTCATCGTCGCGGTCAGCTCTTCACGCTGCCGGTCGATGCCGGCGCGAATGTCGGCCAATGCCTTGAGGTCGGCCACCAGGTTTTCGGTTTCCTTGCGAAGACCGGGTACGACGGCGCCGAGCAGAATGGCGCTTCGCACCGAGGACAGCGCATCCTCCGGCGTCACCAGGATCGCTGGCGGCGGGTTGCGTCCCATCCGCTGCAGCGCGGCGAGAACTTCGGCAAGTACCCCGCGGCGCGAATGCAGGGACTTTCGGACGGCGTCCTCCTTGGTTCGCAGATCGCTCAGTTTCTTTTCGCCGTCGACGATCTGTTGCTCAAGGCCCTGGCGTTTTTTGGCGGAATCGACGATCGCAGCGCGCAGCGTCTCGTTGGTCTTGTCGATCTCGGCGATGGTCTCGGTCAGCGCGTTGGCGCGTTCCTGCGACAGCGTGATGGTCTTCGAAAGCGCGTCGAGTTCGCTGCGCGTGCTGTTGCGGCGAAGGGTGAGGTCGGCGGCAGGATCGGGTGGCCCCTGTTCCTGGCCGGCCATCGAGGCGCCGGGCGGCGTGACCTCCTGGGCGCCGGCCGGCAGGCCGATCGCCAGCGCGAGCGCAAAGGCCGCCGCTTTACGGGCAAGCCGTCCTGCGTCGTCTCTTCCCATGCTGAAAGCGCTGGTCCTGCCTCGGCGCGTCATCGGTTTGCGTGCGTCCATCCGAAAAATATGAAGAAAAAACCTAATCTGATTTGTCGCGCACGACCAAGCATATTCTCGTTATCGGTGCGTGTTGCCGGGTGAAGGATCCCGCGGAAAACGGCCCACGTCGCCTAGACCCGATGATAGGGGTGGCCGGAGAGAATGGTGACGGCGCGGTAAAGCTGCTCGGCGATCAGAATACGCACGAGCTGGTGCGGCCAGGTCATCTTTCCAAGGTTGAGCACCGCATCGGCGCGGGCGTGAAGGCTCGGGTCGAGGCCGTCGGCGCCGCCGATCGCAATCATCAGGTCGCGCTTGCCGCTGTCGCGGAACGTACCGAGGAGCGATGCAAAGCCTTCGGAATCGAGCGCCTTGCCACGTTCGTCGAGAAGCACGAGCAGGCTGCCTTCGGCAAGCGCCTTCTCAAGCTGGGAGGCTTCTTCCCGCTTGCGCGTGTCGGCATTCGACGCACGGCTTTCGTTGACTTCGACGACGCGGGAAAGTTCCAGACCGATCGCCGGACCGGCCTTGGAAAAGCGATCGAGATAACGGGCCGCGAGATCCTTTTCCGGCCCCGCCTTGAGGCGGCCGACTGCGAAAAGTCCGATACGCATGACCTTACCCGTCCTCGCTTGCGCTGCAACGCACACTGCATAGTTCCTGAAATCGGATCGATTCAAGGAGAATCTTATGCCGCGTCCATGGAGCCTTGCAGCGTCGTTCGCGCCTGGTCCGGATAACGAGCCCAAAAGGTTACGATCAGTCGCAACAAACTTCCGGCTGACAACGCCGCGAGCGGCGCCAGCCCTTCAAATTCATGCATGACCGCATCTCGGCTCGTCCGGCACTCAGCTGCGCGGCGACCCGGTCGGTCTCAATGCAAGGTGCCGTCCTCGATCTCAGGAGCCGCCCACATCCTCTCGATGTTGTAGAACTCCCGGATCTCCGGCCGGAAGATGTGAACGATCACATCGCCGGTGTCGATCAGCACCCAGTCACCGCCTTCCAGACCTTCGACACGGGCATTGCCAAAGCCCCCGTCTTTCAGGTCGGTCGTCAGGTGATCGGCAATGGCCATCACATGCCTCGTCGATCGCCCGGAGACAACGACCATGAAGTCTCCCAGCGCCGATTTTCCGGCAATGTTGATGCTGACGATATCTTCTGCCTTCGAGTCCTCTAGGCTTTCGAGGACCAGTTGAAGCGCACGGACAGCGGCTTCGTCGCTAGATCCCGTGCTGCGCGGGAACGCGGAGACCGCATATCCCTTGGCGTGTGCTGTTGTCAGGGTCTTTCCTTTCCACATGAACAGAACAGGCACTATCGATTCGAACAAAGATCGAACCGTTAGTGAATGTAGGCATCAAACCGTAGCGGTTTCAAGACAGGAGAAGTGAATCATGGGAATTCACGTAGGCTTCGCCGCCCGAAGCGCGGTCGAGCTCATCGATGAGCGCGGCCCATGGATGAAGGTCCAGGCGGGGGCTGCGTGATAGGCCAGACGGCGGGCGTCGTCCTCGTCGATGCGGGCATAGTCGAAGGTCCTGGCCATGCGCGAGGAGAGATAGGCGAGCGTCGAGCCCGGCCGGTCGATGACGGCGATCGGGAAGGTGCGGGCGATCTTCTGCCAGTTCTGCCAGCGGTGAATGCTCTTCAGGTTGTCGGCGCCCATGATCCAGACGAAGCGGATATCGCGGTTGCGGGCGCGCACCGTCTCCAGCGTGCGGGCGGTGTAGCTTTGGCCTAGTGCCTGTTCGAAGGCGGTCACCTTGATGCGCGGGTTGGGTGCGATCTTCTCGCTCAAGGCGATGCGGTCGGCGAGCGGCGCCAGGTTGTTGTGGTCTTTCAGCGGATTGCCGGGGGTCACCATCCACCAGAGCTGGTCGAGCCCCAACCGCTGGATCGCCGTATCGGCAACGAGCACATGGCCCTCGTGCGGCGGATTGAACGATCCACCGAAGAGGCCGACCACCATGCCGCTCTCGACATGGGGCATGCGCAGGTAGCGGGCGTTGACCTTGCCCGCGGTCACTTCAGGGCCTGACCTGTCCAGCACCACGCACCCGATACTTGAAGGAGGTCAGTTGCTCGACACCGACTGGTCCGCGCGCGTGCATCTTGCCCGTCGCGATGCCGATCTCGCCGCCCATGCCGAACTCGCCCCCATCGGCAAACTGGGTCGAGGCGTTGTGCAAGAGGATCGCGGAATCGATCTCCGAGAAGAAACGCTCGACCACCGCAGCATCCTCGGCGATGACGGCCTCCGTATGGGCCGACGACCAGGTGGCGATGTGCTCGATGGCGCCCGAGATGCCGTCGACCAGCTTCACCGAGATGATGGCGTCGAGGTATTCCGTTGCCCAGTCTTCGTCGGTCGCGGCCTTTAGGCCGTCGATAGTGCCTGCGAGCTCATCCGACACACGCACTTCGCAGCCGGTCGCAAGTAGGGCGCTCAACAGTGGCTTGACCAGCCGCTCGGCGTCGTTGCGGTCGATCAGCAGCGTTTCGGCCGCGCCACAGATGCCGGTGCGGCGCATCTTGGCGTTGACGACGATCTTTTCCGCCATGGCAAGGTCGGCCGAAGCGTCGACATAGATGTGGCAGAGACCTTCGAGATGAGCAAAGACCGGCACGCGCGCTTCATTCTGGACGCGGGCAACCAGGCTCTTTCCGCCGCGTGGCACGATGACGTCGATTGCGCCGCCAAGACCAGCAAGCATGGCGCCGACGGCGGCGCGGTCGGCGACCGGCACCATCTGGATCGCGTGCTCGGGCAGGCCCGCGGCCCTGAGGCCCTCGACGAGGCAGGCGTGGATGGCGCCCGAGGAATGGAAACTGTCGGAGCCGCCGCGCAGGATCACGGCATTGCCGGCCTTGAGGCAGAGCGCGCCGGCGTCTGCCGTCACGTTGGGCCGGCTTTCATAGATGACGCCGATGACGCCGAGCGGGGTGCGCACGCGCTCGATGTGTAGGCCGTTCGGCCGGTCCCATTCGGCAATCACGTCGCCGACCGGGTCCTTGAACTCGGCGATGGCGCGGATGCCGTTCGCCATGTCGCGGATGCGGCCTTCGGTGAGCGTCAGGCGGTCGATGAAGGCGCTGGCGACGCCGGTCTCGCGGGCGTTTTCCAGGTCGATCGCGTTCGCGGCGAGAATCTCGTCCATGCGCGCGACGATCGCATCAGCCATGGCGATGAGGGCGGCGTGCTTGCGTTCGGCGCTGGCGACAGCAAGCGGTCGGCTGGCGGCCTTGGCCCTGCGGCCGATTTCCAGCATGACGCTCTCGACGTCGTCCTTGTTCTTCACCTCGTCAAGCATGGACCTCATCCTTCCGGCTGCCCCCTTCTTGGGCGCGTTTTCCGGTCATCACCATATCGTCGCGATGCACCATGGCGGCGCGGCCGGCATAGCCGAGGATCGCGGCGATCTCGGCCGATTTTTTGCCGGCGATCTGGCGCGCCTCGTCGGCGTCGTAGCCGGCAAGCCCTCGGGCGATCTCGCGGCCCGATGTGCCGAGAATAGCGATGGTATCGCCGCGGCTGAAGCTGCCGGTGACGTCGCGAACGCCGGCCGGCAGCAGGCTCTTGCCAGAGCGCAACGCCTCTTCGGCACCGGCGTCGACACTGAGTGTTCCGGCGGGCAGCAATTGCCCGGCAATCCAGGTCTTGCGCGCGGTCACCGGTGAACCCGAGGGGGCAAACCAGGAGGAGCGGGCGCCTTCTTCGATTGCTGCAAGGGGATGGTTGGGCTTGCCGGAGGCGATGATCATGGCGCAGCCGGCGGTCGTCGCGATCTTGCCGGCATCGATCTTGGTGCGCATGCCGCCGCGCGAAAGCTCGGACGCGGCACCACCGGCCATGGCCTCGATTTCCGGCGTGATCTCGGCAATCGTTTCGAGGAAGCGGGCATTCGGGTCGAGATGCGGCGGGGCGGTATAGAGCCCGTCGATATCGGAGAGCAGCACCAGGAGGTCGGCGCCGACCATGGTGGCGACGCGGGCGGCGAGGCGATCATTGTCGCCATAGCGGATTTCGGTCGTTGCGACCGTGTCGTTCTCGTTGATGATCGGCACGGCACCGAGCTTCAGCAGCTGGTTGATGGTGGCGCGGGCATTGAGATAACGGCGGCGCTCCTCGGTGTCGCCGAGCGTCAGCAGGACCTGGCCAGCGACGATCGCATCGGTCGAGAGGCTCTCCGACCAGGCGCGCGCCAGCGCGATCTGGCCGACGGCGGCGGCCGCCTGGCTTTCTTCCAGTTTGAGCGCGCCCGCCGGCACGTTGAGCACCGTGCGGCCAAGCGCGATCGCGCCCGATGAGACGACCAGCACTTCGACGCCGTTAGCCTTGAGATTGGCGACATCGGTGCACATCGCGTCGAGCCAGGCTTTTTTCAACCCGGTGGCGCGGTCGACCAGCAATGCCGACCCGATCTTGATGACGACCCGGCGATACTTCAAAAGCGGCTTGCGGGTCTTGGTCATCTTAGAGGTTCTCCTCGCCGAAGCCTTCGCCGGCCTTGGCGGCGACGATGACGCTGCGCAGCGCCCTCAGCGCCTCGGTCATGCCCTTGCCGACTGCGGCGGAAAGCAGAAGGGGCTGTTCGCCACAGGCCTTTGCCAGCGCCTTGGCCTTCACCTTCAATTCGTCCTCGTCGAGCACGTCGATCTGCGACAGCGCGACGATCTGCGGCTTATCCTCGAGGCCGCCGCCATAGGCTTCGAGCTCGTACTTCACCGTCTTATAGGCCTTGGCGACATCTTCTTCCTGGGCGGAAACCAGATGCAGCAGAACGCGGGTGCGCTCGACATGGCCGAGGAAGCGGTCGCCGATGCCCACACCCTCATGCGCGCCTTCGATCAGACCCGGGATATCGGCGATGATGAACTCGTTGCCGTCGATGGTCGCGACGCCGAGATTGGGATGGAGCGTCGTGAACGGGTAGTTGGCGATCTTCGGACGCGCACGGGTGCAGGCGGCGAGGAAGGTCGACTTGCCGGCGTTAGGCAGGCCGACGAGGCCGGCGTCGGCGATCAGCTTCAGCCGCAGCCAGAGGGTCTTCTCATCGCCTTCGAGGCCTGGATTGGCCCAGTTCGGCGCCTGGTTGGTGGACGACTTGAAGCGGGCGTTGCCGAAGCCGCCATTGCCGCCGGCGGCCAGCCGGTAGCGCTGGCCCTCGGCCACCATGTCGACGATCAGCGTCTCGTTGTCTTCCTCGAAGATCTGGGTGCCGACCGGCACCTTCAGCGTCACGTCGTCGCCACCGGCGCCGGTGCGGTTGCGGCCCATGCCGTGCTGGCCGGTCTTGGCCTTGAAGTGCTGCTGGTAGCGGAAGTCGATCAGGGTGTTGAGACCGTTGACGGCCTCCACCCAGACATCGCCGCCGCGACCGCCATCGCCGCCGTCCGGTCCGCCGAACTCGATGAACTTCTCGCGCCGGAACGAGACGGCGCCTGCGCCGCCGTCGCCGGAGCGGATATAGACTTTCGTTTCGTCGAGAAATTTCATTGGGCTGCCATCTGTTCGGTGTAGGTGCGCGGTCTTAATTTGCCGCCATCGATATAGGCGGTTTATTCGGAGGTCAAAGAATATCGTGCGGTTCGTCAGCTACAACATCCAATACGGTATCGGTCTCGACGGCCGCTTCGACCCCGAACGCATCGCGGCCTCGGTCGGGGACGCCGACATCATTGCGTTGCAGGAAGTAACGCGCGGTTTTCATCGCAACGATCACGTCGATCTCGTCGCCCGCTTCGAAAAGTTGTTCCCGGGTCATTTCGCGGCCTTTCACGCGCCCTGCGATATCGACGTCGGCTCGACGATCGAAGATGGCCGCGCCGTCAGCCGCCGCTTCCAGTTCGGCAACATGATCCTGTCGCGCTGGCCGATCCTTGCGACGCGGCTGATCCCCCTGCCACGCACCCGCACGATCAGCCCGATGAACCTGCAGCGCGGTGCGACCGAAGCGTTGATCGCGACGCCCGGCGGTCCGCTCCGGGTCTATTCCGTGCATCTCGATCATGTGCTTCCCGCCGAGCGCATCGCCCAGATCCGCTACCTGAAGGACCGGTTGCTCGGCTATCCGCTCGAAGGTGGCGCGATCACCGGGGCGGTCGATTTCGGCCTTGCCGAGCCGCCGCATCCGGAGGACTTCGTCGTCATGGGCGATTTCAACATGGAGCCGGAGACGCCGGAATATTGTGCCATGGTGGGTGCGCGCGATGCCTACTATGGCCGTTCGCTGCGGCTTGAGAATCCGGTCGACGTGCTTGCCCATCTCGGTCGACTGACGCCGGAAAGCTATAGCTGGATTCATCCCGAAAACCCCGAAAAACGCATGCACCTCGACTATTGTTTCTTAAGCGCCGGCCTCGTTCCGCGGTTGACGGACGCCTGGACGGAATATGACGCCAAGGGCTCCGATCACCTGCCAGTCGGCTTCACGCTTTCATGAAAAATCCCCCGCAAAGGCGAGCTTCGCGGGGGATGTCGTTCAATGCGGTCGGTGCAGATCGGCAGCGGTCAGCCGGGTTTCGATATGCGCGACCATGGCGTTGCGGGCGAGCGCATAGACCTGGGTGCAGCCGGTGATCTGAAAGCCGATCTTTTCCTGCACCTTCAGC
This sequence comes from Ensifer sp. GW101-20A05, assembly GCF_059424735.1. NCBI lineage: Bacteria > Pseudomonadati > Pseudomonadota > Alphaproteobacteria > Hyphomicrobiales > Rhizobiaceae > Ensifer > Ensifer sp. GW101-20A05. Next base: position 287,634 of record NZ_JBWKZT010000005.1, read on the forward strand.
GAGCCCGGATTGTCGGCAAAGACGCCGGAATGCAGCATCGTTTCCGGCATGCGGCGGAAGAAGCGCTCGACCGCGGCATAGACCGCCTCGGAGGCAAAACCCTTGCCCCAGTAGAAGCGGTTCAGCCAGTAGCCGACATGCCATTGGCCATGGCGGAGCTCGATGCCGACGCAACCGATATGCACGTCGTCGCCAGTGGTGACGGCGAATGTCCAGTCGGGCGTCAGGCCTGAGGTCTGCGCCGTCAGCCAGTCGAGCGCGTCCTGCAGGTCGTAGGGCGCCGGAACGCGCGCAAGCATGCGCGCCACCTGGAAATCGCCGAGCGACTGGGCGATCGCCTCGGCGTCATTTCGCCGGTGCGGGCGCAGGACAAGACGCTTCGTCTCGATGACCGGGCAGGGCCCGGGACCGGGGCGGGCGACGACCCGCTGGCGTTCGGAAACGAGCGCGTTCATCGCATGCCTCCCCAGCTTCTCAAGGAGACCCAGGTCTTGCGGTCGAGCCGGTACCATTCGACAGCGATCGAGCCGCCGAGCGCCAGGCTGCCGACCATGCCGCTTCCCTGGAACTGGAAGCCGCACTTCTGGATGACCCGGCGGGATGCGAGGTTCATGACCCGGCAGCGCGCATCGATCTGGTCGATATCGCGGGTGCGGAAGGCCATGTCGGTCAGGACCTGGGCCGCCTCGGTGGCATAGCCCTGGTTCCAGTATGGTTCGCCCAGCCAATAGCCAAGTTCCGCCGTCTTGCCGTCGGGATGCGGCTCGATACCGCAGCAACCGAGAAATGCGCCATTGTCCGCCTTGGTAATCGCGTAGACGCACTTGCCAATCGTGCCGGCTTTCGCGCGTCGCACGAAGTCGGCGGCATCGGCCGTCGTATACGGGTGCGGCATGCGCGAGACCATGGTCGCGACATTGGCATTGTTGGCAAGATGGGCAAGGGCGTCGATATCGTCTTCATGGGGCGCGCGCAGAACGAGCCGGGGTGACAACAATATCGGGCAATCGGTCCTTGACCGTTGGGGCCTCAGCCTCTGCTCGGGAGACCGGGATTGGTCTTCCCTCAACAACTCGGTTTGCATGGTTTCCTCCAGAAACGAAAAAGGGGAGTTGGGTATTGCCCCATCTCCCCTTTGAAGTCTGGCTTGGAACCATCAGGTGCGTCAGCCGGGTCGATGAGACGCCGGCTGTTTTAGAGCGCTACCGGCTTATTCCGCTGCTTCGGCTTTCGGCATTACAGACACGTACACGCGGCCATTGGCCTTCGTACGGAAGTCCACGTTGCCGGCCGTAAGTGCAAAAATCGTGTGGTCCTTACCGAGGCCGACATTGGCGCCCGGATGCCACTTCGTGCCGCGCTGGCGCACGATGATGTTGCCTGCAACGACGTTTTCGCCGCCGAACTTCTTCACGCCAAGGCGCTTGGACTCAGAATCGCGACCGTTACGCGACGAACCGCCAGCTTTTTTGTGTGCCATTGGTGTTCTCCTTTAAACCTTAGATCCCTGAACTCAGTTTGCAGCGGCTTCAGCGGCGGCTTCGGTCTTTTTCGAAGCCTTCTTCGCCTTGCCACCAGCAGCAGCGATGTCCAGGATGCGGACGGTCGTCTGGTGCTGGCGGTGACCGCGCGAACGCTTGGAGTTCTGGCGGCGACGCTTCTTGAAGGCGATGACCTTCTTGGCGCGGCCCTGTTCCACAACTTCAGCGCTGACAACGGCGCCTTCGACAAACGGAGCACCGATGGTTGCATCGGCGCCAACGCCGACCATCAGGATCTCGGTGAATTCGATCTTGTCGCCTGCAACGCCTTCCAGCTTTTCGATGGTGAGGACGTCGTTGGCGGCCACGCGGTACTGCTTACCGCCGGTCTTGATGACTGCGAACATTTTTTATCCTTTCATGTTCGATCCGGCTCTCTGCCCGAGGACAAGGCCGTCTTTTTGTCAGTCGACAGTTGAGTGGAATGCCCAAAAGGATATCCACCGGTGAAAGGGCGCAAATCACACCCGATGCGGAATGGCCAGGCCACACCACTTCATTGCGCGGATTACAAGGAATCGCGCGTGTGTGTCAAGGCGAAAGCAACGGGGCCGTTACATATTCTTCAAACAGGCCCTTGCCAGCACCCGAATCTGCCGCTATGAACCCGACCGCGCTAACCAAGCGCCGACCAGCAAAGCGGAGAGGTGGCTGAGTGGTCGAAAGCACCGCACTCGAAATGCGGCGTACGGGCAACCGTACCGTGGGTTCGAATCCCACCCTCTCCGCCATATTTTCTTCGACTCAATCGTCGCAATCATGCCGCAGTTCGTCAAACGGCCAGAGATGGCGGCGCGAATCTCGTAGTTCCGTCAAAGGCCCGTTGCACGACGTGACCTGCTCCGGCAGGGCCTGCGTCAGGCGACTTTCAGAGCTGCCGATATTTCCGACAAGGTAGCTTTCTCCGCGTCGCTCACCGCAACGCCGCCAAAGCCCATGAAGCCACCTTCCTTGGCGGCCTCTGCCACCCGTTGGCTGATCTGGTACAGCCATGCGGCGAATGCCCCGGCGTCGCCGGGCGCCTTGGTCTCGACGGTGGTTCGGGCCTGCCGCAGCGTTTCAATGCAACGAGTCTTCATTTCTTGGGGCTTGGCACCTTTGAGTTTTGCCTGCAGGCCGTCGCGGGCGGCGGTCCGTCCTTCCGAGGTTTCGAAGTCGGCGACAAGCGCTTTGACAAGGGGATTTGCGGCATCCGATTTTGCCTGCAGAAGCGCGCTGCTATTGGCGATGCCCTCCTTCAGCATACCCCAGAGGCCGCTCGGCTCTGCCGCCGTCACGGCAATGCCGGCCATCATCACGCTCTCCAAGAGCAGCGTCCATTCTTCCGAGGTGAATGTCGATTTGTCAGCCATGGCTGATCCTCCTTCGTTCGATTTTGTCGATGACAATTGCCGCCAGTCCGCGCAGCGCGCAAAAGGCCGGCGGTCTCTCTCTCTCTCTCTCTCTCTCTCTCTCTCTCTCTCTAGCCGCTCTGTCAGGCCGACAGGCCGGCGAGCTTGGCCTTCAATGCGTCGATCGTCGGCTTTAGGGTGTCTGAAACGCCGGGGATGGCCAACACCTTGTCGAACAGCCCGTTGAGCGTCGGCATCATCGGCCCGACCAGTGCCGAAAGGGCTGCCTTTTGCTCGTCAGACAGTTGCCCGGCCGTGCTGCTTACCTTGTCGAACCCGCCTGAGATCTCCTCCAGGCCATTGGCTTTTCCTCCACGTTGATGTCGTCGGACATCGACAGCACTCATGGAGCGGTCGCCCGACGGCGCGGCAATTGGCTGCAAACAATTCGCGTTTTGATTATCGTCTGCGAGACCGGTTCGTCTGGAACCCTCGGCGCGAAAATATTAGCACTTGTGGGTGTATTTGCCCAGTTCACGGCAACTTGCGGAAACGGCGGCGCTCGGGGCAAGCAACACGCGCCACGGTGCGCCCGCATTTTGACCGACCCATGGCCTGTCGCCAAAAAGGGAGCGAGGCGGGCGGACGTTCTCCAGCTCGTAGGCCGGATTTCCCGGTCGGAGCGGCAGCGTCGGTGACTGCTCACAGTCGGATCCCCGGCCCCACAAGGGGTCAGGGATCTTGTCAGTCTTGCCTTACTTCTTCGGTGCTTTCTCCGCAGGTGCCGGGGCCTGTAGGTCGCCGAGCAGCGAGGAAATGGCGTTTTCGCCGTTGAAGCCGGCCTCCTTCAGCAGCTGGTCGAGGACCGGTTTGTTGGCCTGATAGGCGAGTAGCTGGCCCGCAAGGCCGTCGCCGAGGCCGATGCCGTTCTTGGCGCCTTCGCCGCCTGCACCGCGGCCGAGCATGCCGCCGGTGTCGAAGATGCGGATGTCGGAGATCTTCTCGATCGGCTTGACCGCTTCAGCCAGCGCTTCGGGAATGATGCGGATGCGCTCGCGTAGGATCTCGAACTCGATGATGGCGGAGCTCAGCTTGTTGCGGGCTTCGTTGAGCAGGGCCTCGCTTTCGGCCGCGGCCTTGCCGGTTTCGAGCACGCCCTTGGCCTTGATGATGGCCGCTTCGGCTTCGGCGGTGGCGAGCGTCTTGATCGCATCGGCCTGGTCGAGGGCCGCCTGCTTTTCGGCTTCGGCGCCAACGGTCACGGCCGTTGCTTCGGTTTCGGCGTTCTTGCGGGCGTCGATGACGGCGATCTGGCGTTCGCGTTCGGCGATTTCCACGGCCTTTGCGGTTTCGACCTTTTCTTCTGCGGCAATCGCTAGGGCACGGGCGTTTTCGGCCTTGGCCTTGGCTTCCGATTCCTCGCGGCTCTTGTTGGCGACGGCGATGGCGCTTTCCTGAGAGACGATCTGCAGATCGCGCTTGGCTTCCGTGTCGCGCTGCTGGACAGACCGGGTCGCGTCGATGTTGGCGCTTTCACGAACCTGCTTGGCGGTCGCCTCGCGCTCGGCAATCGCCTGTTCGGTGGCAATGCGGGCTTCTTCTTCCGCGCGCTTGGCGGCCTGCTCCTGCTGCGCGGTTTCGGCCCGGGTGGCGGCCGACTTGTTGGCGATGTCGCGCTCCTGGTTCAGTTCCGCCTCGCGCTTGGTGCGCTCGATCGCCAGCGACTGCTGGCGGGCTTCCAGGTCCTTCTGGGCGATGGCGACTTCGGTGTCGCGGACGATCTCGTTGCGCTCCTTCTTGCGGCCCTCGGTGATGCGGGTCAGCGCCGCCAGGCCATGGGCGTCGAAGAAGTTGTTGGCGTTGAAATGCTTGATATCCGTCTGGTCGAGGCGGGTCAGCGAAACGGATTCGAGCTCGAGACCGTTCGACTGCAGGTCGGCGCCGACCGCCTCCTGCACCGCCTTGACGAAATCCATGCGCTGCTCCTGCAGCGCGTCGAGGCTCATGGTGGCGGCAACCGAGCGCAGGCCGTCGACGAACTTCGCCTCGATCAGCACGCGCAGTTGCTCCGCGTCATTGGTGCGGTCGCCGAGCGTCTGGGCCGCAAGCGCGATCGAGGAGGCATCGGGTTTGACGCGGACATAGAATTCCGCGCCGATATCGACGCGCATACGATCCTTGGTGATCAGCGCGTCGCCTTCGCCGCGGCGGACCTCGAGGCGGAGCGTTTTCAAGTTGACGCGGGCGATCGAGTGGAAGATCGGCAGCACGATGGAGCCTCCGTCGAGGACCACCTTCTGGCCGCCGAGGCCGGTGCGCACATAGGCTTCATCGCGGCTCGAGCGGGTATAGAGCGATGCAAGAACAAAGCCGATGCCGAGGATCAGGACGATGCCGATGCCGGCCGGCACCAAGAGTTCGTAAAACATGGTTGCTCCGATGAGGAAGGATTAAGGGTTTGGCGGCGTCAGCAGGTCCGACGGCGCGGATATCGCAATAAAAATGTCTGATGCGCGATCAACGATCAGCACCTGCGCGCCGATGGCGATCGGCTGCTCGTTGCGGGCGGCCCGCGCGCGCAGTACGTGCCAGTTGCCGTGGCGATCCTTGAGGCGGATGCGTCCCGGCAGGCCCTGGTCCAGCGGACCGACAGTGACTTCGCCGCTGCGGCCGACGAAATCGCCGAGGTCGACGACATAGCTTTCGTCACGCGGGACGATCTTCGCCACCCACCGGCTCGACGCGCGAACTGCGGGTAGCGAGAAGGCGAGCGCCGGCAGGGCCGCGGCAAGCGCCGGCAGCGGCGCCCACAGGGCTCCTGCCACCGCCTGAATGACAAACCCGGACATGGCGAAGAGGCCGAGGAAAAGCATCAGCAGAACAAGCAGCGGCACGCCGCCGACATTGAACCAGGACATCAGTCCGCCCAGCGCGTTGTGGTCGTCCAGCCAGGCCTTGTCGATCGCCTCGCCCAGCGAAAAGCCGAGCAGCAGGCAGAGGATCTCGATGCCGGTGAAGGCGGCCAGCATCACCGCCGCAACCGCGAATGGCAGGGATTCCGGGGCGAGGAAAAACAGCATGGGCGTCAGTGCTGCCTTGCCTTGAGCGCGGCCAGCCTCGCCTCGATCGCCCGGTCGCGATGCAGGCGGTCGAGTTCGTCCAGCTCGGCGCTGCTTCCTTGTTCTCCACCCGGCACGCCCGTAGCGCGGGAGACGGCGGCGGCGGCGCGGGCCGCGCCTTCCACCGGGCTCGGCTTGGCCAGGCTGGATGCCTTGCTCTCGGGGAACTGGGCGATGCTGCGCTTGAGATCGGCGAGCCGCGCTTCGGCTTCGCGGCGGGTGGCGAGGACCGCCTGGAGCGCCTGCTGGCCCTCTTCGAGATCGGTGCGGGCGCCGGCCAGCGCCTTGTCCAGAGCGGCAAGCTGCGATTCCAGATCGATCTGGCGTGCGACGCCGGCCTTGGCGAGGTCCTCTCGGGCGGCGGAGATCGCGGTCCGGATCTTTTCGTCCAGTTTCGTGAGATCAGCGCCGATTTCGTCGCGGCGGCTGAGGATGCGGTATTCCTCGGCACGCGCCTGTCCGATATCGACCCGGGCTTCTTCGGCGGCGGCGTCGATTTCGCGGAGCGCCTGTTCGACGATCACGATCTTGTTGCTGCCTTCCGCCTTGTCGACGGCGGCATTGGCGAGACCGGCGATCAAGCGGCCCATGCGCGATAGGATGCCTTCATTCGTCATCATTTTCTTCTCCGTTCGGTCGGAATGCGTGGTGACGCCGATGTGGATCTGATAGCCGCCGTCTTGTGCAACGAGCTGGGCGGCGAAGATATTCAAGGTGCCGGGCGAATAGCCGGCGACATCGTAGGGGATGGCGACGCGACCGCGCACGGTGGCGACGGTCAGATCCGACGGTCCCTTGATTGCAAAAAGCTTGTCGTCCAGCGGCAGCCTTTCGGCGTTGGCCGCCTGTCCCCGGTTCGCCGCGAAGTCGCGCAGTCCGAGCGTGACCATCCGTGCCGGAAGCCCCGTACGCTCGCGGACCGTTTCGTAGGCAAGCTCGTGCAGGGTTACGAGGTTGGCCCCCGCCTTTTCACCGGCCAGTTCATCGAGCATTGCGAGCATATTGGCGTAGGCGACGAAGGTTTCCTCCAGCGCGTGTCTGGCCTCCTCGTCAGGCGCGAGGTCGTAGCACAAGATCGACGTGTGGTTGCTCTGAGCCATGAGTAATTACATAAAGCACCGCTTTTGTGCTTTCAAGGATCGGCTCAGTTTTAGGTTGTAATTTTCTTACATTGAACGCGGCCACGACCGTTGCGCTCGAAAAGCGGGTCGGGACCGGCGGAGGAGGGTGACGCCGGAGGTGCGAAATCGCCCGGCGGACTCAATCCGCTGCGTTGTTGCGGAGCCAGGTTTCCAGCGCGGCGATGACGGACAGTCGCAGGCTTGCGCCCTTGGACAAAGCGCGGGTGAGGGACATGTCGTCGCCTGCAAAACCCATCTGGGCCATGATGTCGTTCGCGCGCATCCGGCGGCGGTTCATGATGGTGCGGATTTCGGCGATCGTTTCAGGAAGGAGATAGCGACCGCTGGCAATCGCCGCGGCTTGGTGCGCCACGAGCGGCGGATCGTTTTCTGCTTGTGCGGAGGCCATTTCCACGGCGCCATTGCTGCTCAGCCACTTCAGGAAAGTCTCACGCTCGGCGGGGCTTGCCTTGGTCCAGGAATTCTTGAGTTTGTCGAGGCGGGTGCGCTCGTCCTTGAGCCCTGCCGCAACAAGCGCCTTGCGCAGCGATGGGATGCGGCCGGCCAGCAGGTCCGCATGAATATCAGGGAAATCGAGCTTCAGGCGCTGCACGTCAACGGTTTCGTCGCGCTTGATTTTTTTCGACATGCTCGTTCCCGCGTCGTTCGTCCGCGACATGCTCTAGCGCGCTCGCGCGCCGGGCGCGAGCGAAATAGGTCGCTATCCTCTATCCTTTGGAGGTCGATCCCGTTAGGGAGCACATGAGTATAACGCGCAGCTGCGTGCAGAGTGCCCTTCCTCGCACATCATGCGTCCAGCTTTACGCAAGTCCCTTTGCCTATCGTCACCTCAATGGCCGGGATGTGACACGGCGAATGAAGGACAATGATATGTCAAACGATATCGAGCATTACCGCGACCCATCCGATTCGATGGTTGCCCTCTATCTCGCGAACAATGACGGCGACGAACTGACCGATGTCCTGGTCGCCGCGCTTGAAGATGCGTTCCGCATCCTCCGCGACGAGATCTCCGGCGAAACGATGCATTGAGCGGAGCGTGTCTCCTCCACGAAATTCTTGGAACGTAATCCACCATCGGTTGCGAATCGAATCATGGATATCCTATTCTGGCCGGGTTCCAATCGGCGACGCGTCGGATTTCGGGAGAGTTCGCGGCCGCTTATCGCCAGCGCTAGGGGAGGCGTATGAGCATGACATTTTCTATCTGGCATATGGTCATGGCGCTGCTGATCATCGGCGTACCCGTCTGGCTGATCCTTCGGGCCTTGAAGCGCTCACGCTAAAGCGCGCCGCGATCAATTCTGCTTCATCGCATATCGCTGTCGCAAAATCGGCGCGCACTTCACTCGGCATGCTTGGCGCATCAAGGCGCGAGCGATCGGCCGTAGAGAACAGGGCGTTGCGGGGTCCGATTTCGACGGGATTCGTGCCCGCTCGATGTCCTTATCGACAGCGACTGCTGAACCGGCCTGTTTACAGGCCGGTGTTTCATTCGATGACCATCGGGCGACGCTCAATTTTCCTGAAGCAGCGCCTCGGCCGAAAGGGCTGAGGCCAGTACGGTCGCATCGGTTCCGTTTCGCCCAACCAGCATCAGTCCGGCCGGCCGCACGAGACCCGGCATCGGCAGGGTGATGGCGTTGAGATCGAACTGGTTGGCAACCTGGCAATTGCGTAGGAGCAGTCCCTCGACGCGGTTGTATTCCGCCACGTCCGTTTCGACGCTGGCGATCGGCACGGCGGCGATCGGTGTCGTCGGCAGTGCGATGAGATCGAAGGGCGAAAGCCGCTCGTCCATGGCGGCGGCGAGTGCGCGCCGAGTTTCCAACAGGGCCGAGATGGCTGCATCCGGTACGGTGAGGCGGCGGCGAAGCGGGAGCTTGACCCTGTCATCGACGGGAGCACCATCGTCATTTAGCCAGCCGGCATGGATGCGGCTTGCTTCCAGGCCGGCGATCGAGCCGATTCGCGTTGCTTCGGCAAGCCGCTCAATCAAGTCATCGAGTGTACAGTCGACGATCTCGGCGCCCGCCTTGGCCAGCCGGTCGAGGCTTGCGGCAAAGGCATTGGCGATTTCGGGCGAGAGCTCTTCGAGCAGCCTTCCCCGGGGAATACCGATGCGAAGTCCTGCAATCGGGCGGGCGACAGGCGGTATCGGTTGCTCACCGGCCATCACGGCGTCTGTTATCGCGCAATCGGCAACGGTTCGGGCGAGCGGCCCGAGCGAATCGAGGCTCGGCGACAGCGGAAAGGAACCATCGAGCGGAACGCGGCTGGCCGTCGGTTTGAAGCCGACGATGCCGTTGAGCGCTGCGGGGATTCGTATCGAGCCGCCGGTGTCGGAACCGATGGCGATGTCGCAGGTGCCTTCGGCCGCCGAAACCCCGGCACCGGAAGACGAGCCGCCGGGGATGAGCCGCTGGTCGGTGGCGTTTCCGGGCACCGGATAGTGCGGGTTGAGGCCGACCGCGGTGAAGGCGAACTCGGTCATGTGGGTCTTGCCGATGATTACGGCACCCGCGGCGCGCAGCCGCTGGACGACGAGCGCGTCTCTTTGGGCCGGTGCCGCATCGCGACGGATGATGGAACCGGCAAGCGTTTGCTCGCCCGCCACGTCGAAGAGATCCTTGATCGAAACGATCTTGCCGTCGAGCGCACCAAGGCTCGCGCCGCCTTGCCGCCGGCGGTCGGCGGCATCAGCTTCCGCGCGGGCACGTTCCGCATAGAGGCGCACGAAGGCTTTTTCTTCGTGCCGGCGATCGTTGAGCCGGCTCAGGATCTGTTCCAGTCGATCGCGGGCGGGCGTGTTGGCAAAGTGAGACACGATGATGACCTGTCGATTTCGGTGTCGCCGCGCGGCGGCATGAGGCGGGATCATTGCCCGGATTCGCGAAAGCTGCCGAGCTATCTACTTTGATAGCAGCATTGGCAGCGAAAGCCATTGCTCCGATGCAGAGCGAAGTGCCCCTACCTTCACTGAACTGTCGCCAAACCGTTCAAATAGTTTCATGCCGTTGTTACGCCGCTGACATCGGTATGACCAAAGGTCCGGTACGCGCGGTCGCGCTGCCGAATCGGAGGTCTGTTTGGCCGATATCCTCAAGACGCTTTCCCGGCGTTCTTTTCTGCTTTCCGCTGGTGCCGCGGGCTTCGTGGCTTCGTCCGGTCTTGCGACACCCTTCTATGCGAGAGGCTACGGCCGGCCGGAGTTCATACATGGCGTGCAATCGGGCGATGTCGATACGTCCTCCGGCATGATCTGGACGCGGGTGGATCGACCGTCGAAGGTGTCGGTCGAGTATTCGACCACCGAGAGCTTCTCCAATCCGGTTCGCCTTGCCGATCTCACAGCGACGCCGCAGACGGATTGTGCGATCAAGTGTTCGCTCGACGGATTGCTGCCGGACCAGGACATCTTCTACCGGTTCACCGCCACCGATCTTTATGATGTCAACCGGGTCTCCGAACCGGTCACCGGCCGGTTTCGCACAGCACCCTTGCGCAAGCGCTCGGTCCGCTTCGTCTGGTCCGGCGATACCGCCGGCCAGGGCTGGGGAATCGATGATGTCGGCATGAAGACCTATTCGACCATGCGGCTGCATGAGCCGGATTTTTTCATCCATTCCGGCGATACGATCTATGCCGACAATCCTATTCCTGACGAGATCCAGCTGCGCGACGGCGGCGTCTGGAAGAACCGGGTGGTGACCCATGAAAAGCGTGACGTGGCGCGAACGCTCGAGGAATATCGCGGGCAATGGAAATACAATCTGCTCGACGATCATGTGCGGCAGCTGAATGCCGTCTGTCCCACCTTTTATCAATGGGACGATCATGAGGTCTTGAACAACTGGTCGGCTTCGACCGACCTTCGCGACGATGCCCGCTATCCGGAAAAGGACGTCGCCGTCTACGCGGAACGGGCAGCCCGCGCGTTCCACGAGATGACGCCGATACGCAACGTCGCGACGCAGCCCGGCCGCATCTTCCGCAAGGTCGGCTATGGGCCGCTGCTAGATGTGTTCTTCGTCGACCTGCGCTCCTATCGCGGCGCCAACCAGGGCGAAGACGGCGGCGGCGCGCTGTTCGGCTGGCGGCAGGCGGATTGGCTGAAGCGCGAGCTTGCCGCTTCGCGCGCGGTCTGGAAGGTGATTGCCTGCGACATGCCGATCGGGCTCGTGGTCTGGGACGACTACACGAATAAGCGCGGCTCCGACGCCATCGCCAATGGCGACAACGGCCTACCTTCGGGGCGCGAGCCGGAGTTTGCCGATCTCCTGCGCTTCATCCGCGACAACGGCATCGACAACCTCGTCTGGCTGACGGCGGACGTACATTATACCGCCGCGCATCACTACGATCCCACGCGTGCCGCGTTCAAGGAATTCACGCCTTTCTGGGAGTTCGTGTCGGGGCCGCTTCATTCCGGCACCTATGGGCCGAAGGAACTCGACATGACCTTCGGGCCGGAGGTCCGCTTCATCAAGGCGTCGGGCGGCGGCATCGACAGTAACCTGCCGCCATCGGCCGGCTTACAGTTCTTCGGCATCGTCGATATCAACGGTCAGACGCAGCAGATGACCGTGCGGCTGATGGACCGGCAGGACCAGGAACTGTGGCGCGTGACGCTCGATCCGGCCGCGATTGCATGACGAATCTGGTCGCGGCCAACAGCTTTCCAAACCCCTCACGCGAGACCCCTGGCGGTTGCAAACCCATGGCCTACCGGCATTTGACCGCGGCACTGATGCGCGCGCCCCCTTTCGCAATCGCAAAAAAACCTGTATGAGCGCGACCATTGAAAAAGCGGCGTGGCCCATCGGGGCTTGCCCTGAACCTCCGAGACGAAAAATGAGCATTCGTAACATCGCGATTATCGCGCACGTTGACCATGGGAAAACGACCCTTGTTGACGAGCTCCTGAAGCAGTCGGGCTCGTTCCGCGAAAACCAGCGCGTTGCCGAACGCGTCATGGACTCCAACGACATCGAAAAAGAGCGCGGCATCACCATTCTCGCCAAGGCGACCTCGGTCGAGTGGAAGGGCGTGCGCATCAACATCGTCGACACCCCCGGCCACGCCGACTTCGGCGGTGAAGTCGAGCGCATCCTGTCGATGGTGGACGGTGCCATCGTTCTCGTCGACGCTTCCGAAGGTCCGATGCCGCAGACGAAGTTCGTCGTCGGCAAGGCGCTGAAGGTCGGCCTGAAGCCGATCGTCGCGATCAACAAGATCGACCGTCCGGACGGTCGCCACGAAGAAGTCATCAACGAAGTCTTCGACCTCTTTGCCAACCTCGACGCCTCCGACGAGCAGCTCGACTTCCCGATCCTCTACGGTTCGGGCCGCGATGGCTGGATGAACGTCAACCCGGAAGGTCCGAAGGACCAGGGCATGGCGCCGCTTCTCGACCTCGTGCTGCAGCACGTACCGGAGCCGACGGTTGCCGAAGGCCCGTTCCGCATGATCGGCACGATTCTCGAAGCCAACCCCTTCCTTGGCCGCATCATCACCGGCCGCGTTTATTCCGGCTCCGTCAAGCCGAACCAGGCCGTCAAGGTTCTCGGCCAGGATGGCAAGCTGCTTGAAACCGGCCGTATCTCCAAGATCCTCGCCTTCCGCGGCATCGAGCGTCAGCCGATCGAAGAAGCACAGGCGGGCGACATCGTCGCGATCGCCGGCCTGACCAAGGGCACCGTCGCCGACACCTTCTGCGATCCGTCGGTCACGGAAGCGCTGACGGCACAGCCGATCGACCCGCCGACCGTTACCATGTCGTTCATCGTCAACGACAGCCCGCTTGCCGGCACCGAAGGCGACAAGGTCACGAGCCGCGTCATCCGCGACCGTCTGTTCAAGGAAGCCGAAGGCAACGTTGCGCTGAAGATCGAGGAATCTTCGGAAAAGGATTCGTTCTTCGTCTCCGGTCGCGGCGAATTGCAGCTCGCGGTTCTGATCGAAACCATGCGCCGCGAAGGCTTCGAGCTTGCCGTGTCGCGTCCGCGCGTCGTCATGCACAAGGACGACAATGGCCAGCTGCTCGAGCCGATCGAGGAAGTCGTCATCGACGTTGACGAGGAGCACTCCGGCGTCGTCGTTCAGAAGATGTCGGAGCGCAAGGCCGAGATGGTCGAACTGCGTCCGTCCGGCGGCAACCGCGTCCGTCTGGTGTTCTTCGCTCCGACCCGCGGCCTCATCGGTTACCAGTCGGAACTACTGACCGACACGCGCGGCACGGCGATCATGAACCGCCTGTTCCACGCCTACCAGCCTTACAAGGGCGAGATCGGTGGTCGCGTCAACGGCGTTCTCCTGTCGAACGATGCCGGTGAATCGGTTGCCTATGCGATGTTCAACCTGGAAGACCGCGGCCCGATGATCATCGAGGCCGGCGAGAAGGTCTATGCCGGCATGATCATCGGCATCCACACCCGCGACAACGATCTGGAAGTGAACGTTCTCAAGGGCAAGAAGCTCACCAACATGCGCGCTGCCGGCAAGGACGAAGCTGTTCGCCTGACGCCGCCGATCCGCATGACGCTGGAGCGCGCGCTCTCCTGGATCCAGGACGACGAACTCGTCGAAGTCACGCCGAAGTCGATCCGTCTGCGCAAGCTGCATCTCGACCCGAACGATCGCAAGCGCTTCGAGAAGGCCCGCACCGCCGGCGCGGCTTAAGCTTCTGACATTACCGAGCCTGAAAAAACCCCGGAGCGATCCGGGGTTTTTTGCTGTGTGTGCCACGGATGGGCGACTTGCGGATAAAGTTAAAAAGGCGTTAACCTTCCATAGGGTGCCGTTAAAGTTGCCTGTGGGTTAACGCTGGCCGGCAACCGGGCGGGATTCCTGTTCGCCTTGTGTGCGTTTAGAGTCGCGAGTCATGAAGACTGTTTCGATAGAGATTCGGCCCGGAGAGCCGCAGGAAGCGTCGGCAATTGCCGATGTGCACCGCGTTTCGTGGCTGCAAGCCTATGGCGGTCTCATCCCCCACCGTCCCCTGGTTCAGATGGTCAACCGCCGCGACGAGGTCTGGTGGCGCAAGGCGACACGCGGGCCTGCTACGCTGCTCGTCGTCGACGTGGCCGGAACCATTGCCGGCTACGCCACGCTCGGCCTCAGCCGCGCCAAGGCCCTGCCGCAGGAAGGCGAGATCTACGAGATCTATCTCCGGCCGGAATATCAGGGCATCGGTCTCGGGCGCATTCTCTTCGGCGAAGCCAAGAGCCTGCTGCGTTCGCTCGGCTGCCGCGGCCTCGTCGTCTGGTGCCTCGAGGATAGTGAGCACGCCTACCAGTTCTTCCAGGGCGCCGGTGGCACGGACATCGCCGAAGGCATGGAAGATTTCGGCGACAAGCATCTGAAGAAGGTCGGCTTCGCCTGGAACTAGAGCATCCCGCTCTCAAGTGGAATCACTGGAGGCGGAAAGATGCTCTAGAATCAAAGTGCTAGAGCATCCTTTGTGCGTTCATTTGAACGCACGGCGCTCTAGGCTTTCCCGCTTCCGGTTGAGATCAGCCGCTATTCCGGCAGTTCGTTGCGTGGTGCGCTTGCCTTGTCGCCTTGCGTGCCATGGTAGACCGCCTTGTCGACGCCACAGCGGAAGGTCGGCGCCACCTCGTCGGCGATCTTGCGGGCGAGCGCGTTGGGATCGGGATTGGCGAGCGCATCGACATAGCCGGCGACGCAGCCCTTGCCGTCGTCCTTCTGGGCTACCGTGGAGACGACGAGAACCTGCCCTTCAAGCGCAGGTGCCGATGCTCCCGTCGCCGGGTCGGGGTTCTCGATGAACCAGCGCAGGATCGTCGCGACCGGGGTGCCGCCTTTGACGATGCGCCATTCCACTGTGGCGCCGGCGTGGTTGAAGGGGATGAAGGTTTCGAACGCCTCGTTGCGGTAGCGCTCGTTGAGGTGACCGAAGGAGAAGCTCTGGCGGATATCCATCTCCTTGAAATGAGCCGGATAATCGCCATGGCCCGGGCAGGTCATCAGGGAGTACCTGCCCGGCTCCTCTTTAATCGTCTTGCACTTTTCGCGGCTGACGTTGACATAGACGCTCTCATTGGCCACCGCGGGTCCGGCGGACAACAGGACCAGCGACAGGCATGCAACCTTTCCGTTCATCGTGATCTCCCTCGAACGAGATTTTGACGATCATGCGGGTCGTTCGGTGATGACAAAACGACCGGTTGAATCTGCATTTCGGACGAAAGTTATGTTGCATCGCGGCATGTTTCCCTTTATCCGACGGGGCAAACTTCTCAAACTGACCCTGGAGTAGATCCATGCGCATCGACGCGATTTCCATCGGAAAGAATCCACCAGAAGATGTCAACGTCATCGTTGAAGTTCCCGTCGGCGGCCATCCGATCAAGTACGAGATGGACAAGGAAGCCGGCACGCTGGTCGTCGACCGCTTCCTCTACACGCCGATGACCTATCCGGGTAACTACGGCTTTGTGCCGCACACGCTCTCGGACGACGGCGATCCGATCGACGTTCTGATCTGCAACACCCGCCCTCTCGTTCCGGGCTGCGTCATCAATGTCCGCCCGATCGGCGTGATGATGATGGAAGACAATTCCGGCCAGGACGAAAAGATCATCGCGGTTCCGTCGGCTCACCTGACGCAGCGCTACGACAAGGTGCACGAATACACCGACCTGCCGGAAATCACGCTCAAGCAGATCGAGCACTTCTTCGAGCACTACAAGGATCTGGAGCCCGGCAAGTGGGTGAAGATTTTTGGTTGGAAGGATGCTTCCGTCGCAAGGCAGCTGATCAAGGAAGCCGTCGAGCGCGCCAAGGGCGCCAAGTAAGTTTACTTGCCGACCAACTGTGCAAGTCGCTCTATCAAATCCTCCGGGTCGCCATCGATCCGGAGGATTTTTTTGCGCTGCGTTTCGCCTGAGATGAGGGAAAGCTTGCTCTTGGCAAGCCCGAGCTTCTTCGAAAGAAAGGCAATCAGCGCCTGGTTGGCCTTGCCTTTTTCCGGAACCGCGCTGACGCGCACTTTCAAATGTTCTTCCCCGTCGGCAGCCGCTTCCAAGCCATCAATGGCATCGCGGCCGCCGTTCGGCGTCAAGCGTACCGTCAGGCGAACGTGGTCGCCATGCGCGGTGAAGGCCGGATTGGCCATCGTCAGCCAAGCAGCGCCTGCGCGACCGTCGTGTTCAGGAAGAGCTGGATGAAATAGAGGATCACCAGCACCACCAGGGGCGACAGGTCCACGCCGCCCATGTCGGGCAGCACGCGGCGGATCGGGCGATAGAGCGGCTCCGTCAGCTGATAGAGCGAGCGGCCGATCATGTTGATCGCCTGGTTGTTCACGTTGATGACGTTGAACGCGTAGAGCCAGGAAAAGATGGCCGACGCGATAACCAGAAACCACGCGATGTTGATGATGAAGTTCAAGGTGCCGATGACAGCAAGCATGCCGGTCTCCAAATCGTTATTGACAGACATGTAGACATTGAGACCTAAACGAGCAAGTACGCCGGTTTATCGGGCGCGATCATGTTTAACATGGGACCGCACGATAACCGAGCCTCAGCAGGAGCCCCTTCCGCATGTCCGCCGTTCATGCCTCGCATCGTTTTGCCGCCTTTCGGCATGTCGGCTATCGCCGCTATTTCTTCTCGCGCTTCCTGGCGTACTTCGCGATCCAGATCATTTCGGTCGCCGTCGGCTGGCAGATCTATGACCTTACGCGTGACCCGTTCGATCTCGGCCTGATCGGCCTCTTCCAGTTTCTGCCGTCACTGGTGCTGATCCTCGTCACTGGCGCGGCTGCAGACCGCTACAACCGGCGCATGATCATGGGGATCTGCATGGTCATCAGCACGCTCTGCGCGACGGCATTGCTGCTGCTGACGGTATCCGGATTGTTTTCGCCCTGGCCGGTCTATGCAATCCTAGTCGTCTTCGGCATCGAACGCGCCTTCCTGGCGCCCGCGTCCCAGTCACTGGCGCCCAACCTTGTGCCGCCCGAAGACCTACCCAATGCGATCGCCTGGAATTCCACGTCCTGGCAGACGGCGATGATCGTCGGCCCCGTTGCCGGCGGCTTGATCTATGCGCTCGGCGCCGTCGTTCCCTATGCCGTCGGCGTCTGCTTCTTCCTGGCATCCGCGCTCATGGTCTTTGCCATCCCGAGGCCCGCGACCCGCACGCAAGCCTCCGCCCAGAGCTGGGAGACGATCACCGCCGGTTTCCGCTACATCAAGGCCGAAAAGGTGGTTCTGGGCGCGATATCGCTCGATCTCTTCGCGGTCCTGCTCGGCGGTGCGGTGGCGCTGATGCCGGTCTTTGCCCGCGACATCCTCGATCTCGGTCCCTGGGGTCTCGGCCTCTTGCGCGCCGCTCCGGGTATCGGTGCCGTCAGTATGGCGGTCTGGCTCGCGGCGCATCCGATCCGCCACCGTGCCGGTTTCTACATGTTCACCGGTGTCGCACTCTTCGGGCTCGGTACCGTTGTCTTCGGTCTTTCGGCGACGCCCTGGATATCGATCGCCGCGCTCATCGTCATGGGCGCTGCCGATATGATCTCGGTTTATGTGCGCGAAATCCTGATCACGCTCTGGACGCCGGACGAGCTGCGCGGCCGGGTCAACGCCGTCAACATGGTGTTCATCGGCGCGTCGAACGAGCTTGGCGAGTTCCGTGCCGGCATGATGGCATCCGGCTTCGGCGCCGTCTTTGCGGTGGTCTTCGGCGGCATGGGCACGCTGCTCGTGTCCGGGCTCTGGGCGCTCGGCTTCCCGCAACTGCGCAAGATCGACACGCTCGACGTGCCCGACCACCACAAGTAAGGGCGCACGCCCCAGGGGGGCTCCTATGGGGTCTTACGGTCTTCCTGGAATTGCTTCCGGCCGCTCATCGCGCAGGAAGATCAGTTCCAGGAAGTTTTCCATCCAGGTGCGCAGTGGACCGTCATGCTGCATGCGGCCATCGAGATGCGCCTTGCCCACCTGGGCACCGGGCATCTCGAAGCGGTGCGCGCCGTGCACGACCCAGCGGTGCATCATCGCGCGTGTCAGCTCGCCGTGGAACTGAATGCCCCAGGCATTGTCGCCATAGCGGAAGGCTTGGTTGGGGTAGGTGTTACCGGTTGCGAGCAGCTCGGCTCCGGCAGGTAGGTCGAAACCCTCGCGGTGGAAATGGTAAACCATATCAGGCCAATCCATCAGCGCCTTGCCGGCATCGGTTGCGATCAGCGGATACCAGCCGATCTCGGTCATGCCCTCGTGATGCGGCGCCACGGAGCCGCCGAGATTGCGCGCCAGCATCTGCGCGCCGAGGCAGATGCCGAGATAGGGCTTGTTCTCCTTGAGCGGCACGGACAGCCAGTCGATCTCGCGGCGGACAAACTCTTCCTCGTCATTGGCGCTCATCGGACCGCCAAAAATGATCGTGCCGCTATGATGCTCCAGGGTCGGCGGCAGGTCATCGCCAAGGGCCGGCCGGCGGATGTCGAGCCGAAAGCCCTTCTGCTCCAGAATCTGGCCGACACGGCCGGCACTCGACCGCTCCTGATGCAGGATGATCAAGACTGGTTTTCGCGCGCTTGTGTCCGGCATCGGCATTTCAGGTTTCCTGTTGCGGCTCGGCGTCCTCGACGGTGTCGCTTCTCGCTGCGGCCTCCTGCCGCTGCAACACCCGGTCGCGCCCGGAGACGGCGAGCAGATCGGCGATGCGCCAGATCACGTGGTCTTCCATTTCGCTGCGTTTGCCGTCGGCATAGACGATATCCCAGAGCATGCCGACGAGTTCGATGCGCTGTTCCTCCGAGAGGTGGCGCTTGAGCTCGGCGGTGAACTGGTAGTAATCGATCGCCTCGCTTTCGGCAGTCTTGCCCGCTTCGATCAGCGCGGCAAGCGAGGCATCGTCGAGCTTGTAGTGTTGCTTGATGACCGATCGCATCTTGCGCCGTTCGGACGCAAGGATCCGGCCGTCGGCTTCCATGACCTGGAAACAGAGGGCGATGACCGCCACGCGTGGATCGCCGTGCTCTATCCGCGTCGCCGGGCCGGTCAGGCCGTCGAGAAACGTCCGTAAGCGTTCAAACATGTATTCTGCCACAGCCCCTTGAGAGTTCAGAACAGTCGGAAACTAGCCTTTTCCGGCGCCTTCTCGCCGGTAGCTGGATCGCGCACGCCGGGATCATCCGGCGGACGGCCGAAGAAGGGATCAGGCATGTGCTCGCCGTTGGTAACCTCTTCCTTCTCCGTCTTCTTGACCGGAGTCTTGTCGGCGATCGGCTCGGACGGTTTGCGCTCCGTGACCTTGATCGGTTGCGGTTCCCGTTCGGCCTCGAGGATGACGGGCGCTTCGCTGCGGCGGGCTACGGGGGCCGGTTCATGCGCACGCGGCTCCGCGGCCACCGGCGGCAGACTGCGGATCGCTTCGTCGGCATTCGATTGGTCGTGGTCGACGGTCGCCGAAAGCGTATGCGGCGGCGCTTTCCATTCGAACGCATCGAGCCGTCCGCTGACGGGCGAGACCGGCAGCCAGGTCGGCGACGTCACGCCGTCGGCAGTCCAGGCCGGATCCCGTGGGCTGCGCAGGGCCTGCGCCATCCAGTGGCGGATGCGGCCCTCGTCGCCGGTGTCGGCTTCTTCTATGTCGGCGAGCAACAGGAAGACGCTCTCGGTCGGATCGAGCCTGGCGGCGGCTTCCGCCTTGGTGCGGGCCAGAAGCAGTTCGCGCGCTTCGAGCGCGGCCTCGGCGACAGCTGCCATCGCCACGGCATTGTTGGGCCTGAGGGCTTCAAGTTTGCGCGCCCGCTTCAACCGGTCGACGGCGGTGTCGCCGCCGCGGGCACGCACGTAAAGCCGCGCCACGTCCGGGTGAGGCTCGTGCTTCCAGTTTTTCTCCAGGATCGAGGTCCCCTTGCGCAGGTTGTCCTCGCGAAACAGCGCCTTGGCGGCCGTCAGCGCCGCCGGCACCAGATGTTCGTCGAGCTTCAGTGCCGCAAGCGCATCGTCGCGGGCACCCTTCACGTCGCCGTCGAGCTTTGTGATCGCCCGGGCGGTCAAGAGCACCGCCCTCTTACGGTCGGCCTCCTTGCGTTCGACCACATGGGCGGCGCGGCTCTTGTCGAGAAGACGCAGAGCATCGTCCCACTCCCCAGCCTGGCTCTGGCTGTCGAGCGTCGCGAGAGCCGCCCATGGCAGATGCGGTGCTTTCTCGGCGGCGCGTTCGGCATATTGCCGGGCGGCCTCGTGGGCACCGAGGCGCTTGGCTTCGAGGTAGAGGCCGCGAAGCCCGAGTTCGCGGGTCTCCGGATCGTCGGCCATCAGCTCGAACTTGCGGCGCGCGTCGTCGTACTTGCCTTCGATGAGGGCGGTTTGCGCTTCGAGCAGGTGGATCAACGGCTCCTGGTCGGCGCTGATCAATCCGCGGGTGCGGGCGGTCATCTTGCGGGCAAGATTGGCGTCGCCGGCGCCGGCAGCGATCAGGCCGGTCGAAAGCGCCTGGTAGCCACGGTCGCGCTTGCGGGCGCGGAAATACCGGGTGACGGTGTGGGGCGAGAGCCAGATGGTGCGTACCAGCCAGACGGCGATCAGCACGGCCGCGATCAGCGAAATCAGCAGTGATGCGGCGCGCATCAGGCTCATCTCGATGAGCTGACCTTGCCAGACCAGCGAAAGTTCACCCGGTCGGTCCGCGAGCCACGCGAAGCCGAGGCCGAGACCAAGCACGATCAGGATGAAAATCAGAATGCGGATCATATCTGGTTCCCTCAGATCACGATGATTTTGGGTCGCCGACCCAAAGTCATAGACATGATCGTTTTCCATAAGTTAGAGCGGGATGCGGGCGGAAAACCGCATACACTTTTCCTCATCCGCTCTAGCCCTCTGTGCCCGGCTTTGCCATCGTCGCGGCGACGGCGGCATCGATCGCGGCTTCGACACGCAGACGCTGGTCGAGCTTGGCCTTGAAGGCCTCGCCCGCCGGTTTGGCGGCATCCGGCAGGCCATCCCACTCCAGGGCAGCGCCCTTGAGATCGCCATTGTTCAGCTTGTCCTCGATGCGGGCAATGACGGCTTCGGGCGTTTCACCCTCGACGCTGCCGACAGGGCGTACGCGAATGCCGGACATGGCGCTGGACACCAGCCGGTCGAAGATGCCCTCGTTCGGATCGGGTTGATTGAGGGCGTCGAGCATGGCGTCGGCCGTCTTCGGGAACTCGCGCCGTAGATCGGAGCGGGTCGGCACGCCGACCTGAGCGTCCTGGGCCAGAGCGGCGACGGCCTGTTCGTCCGGTGCGATGCTGCGCAGCGCGTCGAGTTCGGCGAGGAAGGGGCCGCCGCGATCGATTGCCGACTTCAGCGCGGTGACCGCGACCGCCTTGGCCATCTGGATGTCGTTGACCGGCTCGTTGAGTTTCTGCTCTGCGGATTCGATGCGGCTCGTCAGTTCCGCCTTCTCCGTTGTCGCCGTCTGCTGGGCGTCGGCGAGTGTCGTCTTCAGCCCTGCTAGTTCCTTGGTAAGGTTGTCGATCTCCGCCTTCAGCGTTTCGACCTCGGCACTCGGCGCGCCGTTCGTGCCGGGTTGGGCGGCTGATTGTTCGAGGGCGGCGATGCGGCCTTCGAGCGCCGTGTTGTCGACGACTGCGGCGGTCGTGGGCAGTGCTGCGACCTGATCGCGCAGTGCCTGCAGTTCGCTGGAGATGTTCTGCTCGACGCCACGCTCAGGGCCAAGTCCGGGGACGATGCCGGCATATTGCAGGCCGCCAAAGCCGAGCAGCGTCACAAGGCCACCGAGGATACCGGCGGCGAGCGCGCCGGAGTTCGACACCGGTTTCTGTCGAGGCGCCGGTTCCGTCTCCTGTGCCGCGTGCGGCGGTTCTTCGGCGAAGACGGCTGCGGCCGCGTCGGCACGCTGCTCCTCGATCTCTTCTTCCAGGCGCGATCCGGCGGCGCTGTCATCGCTGCTGTCCGTTGCCGTCTCATCCGCCTTGGCGTCGCTTGTCGGACTTTCGCTTGCCACGTCCGTCACCGTCTCGCGGGTTGTTTCGGCCTCAGCCGGTTCCGCAACGGTTTTTTCCGCTTCGAGGTCGATCGTCAGCGGTTCCTTCTCGGACTTCGAGCGGCGCGGCGGGTTTTCCGATACCATGGTGACCTCTTACCGTTGGTTCCTGTCGGCTCTTCTCCCAAACCTAGTCAGCCCGAACGGTGAGGGAAAGCCCCTCCGTTTCGATTTTGGCTGAATCGGCCCTGGAGTGACGTGGAATGCGGGCGGAAAACCGCCAACATTTTTCTTCATCCCATTTTAGATCAAACTAAAAAGGTTTTCTTCGTCGGGCTTTGCGGCAATCTGCGCCATGACGTTGCTTGGCAGCGCCTCGGCGACGGCAGCGCTCAGGCAGAGATAGCGCGGGCTGAAGGACGCAGCGTCCAGACAGCCCTCCAGCAGCAATGCCGCCAGGCGTCGAGCCGTCTCGCGGGAATAGAGCAGAACGGCGTCGGGCCGGCCGGTTTGCACGAGATCCCGTAGCGTGTCAGGCGGGTGTGCGATCGGTTCCATGCGGTAGCATTCTACCGTTCTATGAGTGATGCCATGATGCCTGAGGGCGGCCTCGAGACCATCGGAGCGCGGAGAGCCGGTCAGGTAGAGCAGCGGCTGTTTCGGCAAGGTGCCGACGGCCGAAACAATCAGCCCGGCCAGCGCTTCGCCGGTGCCATCGCCGATGCGGAGATCGGTGAAGCCAAGTTCTCGTGCTGCCCGCGCAGTCGCCTCGCCGACGCAGAAGCATGGGGTTTTCAGATGCTTTTCCATTTCGCCGCCCAGAGCGGCGAGGACCCGAACCGCTTCGGCGCTGGTCAAGACAATGGCTGCAAACGGTATGTCTAGCGCTGCTTCGGCAACGGCGGTCAGATGCATGGCCCGCATCAATGGCAGGAGGATCGGCTGGTGGCCGGCAGCCTCCAGCCGACGCGCAGTCGCCTCGGCGGCGGGAAGCGGCCGGGTGACGAGCACGCGCATCGGCTCAGGTCCAGCTTGCAAAGAAGCCCGGGCCGGCCTTGGCGCGGATTTCCTCGCCCGCCTTTTTGCCGAGCGCTTCGGCGTCGGTGGCCTTGCCTTCGATCGTGACGCGATGATGGGTCTGGCCATCGGGCGTGAGGATCATGCCGGAAAAACTGAGATGGGTGCCATCCGAGGTGGCGAGGCCGGCGATCGGCGTGCGGCAGGAACCGTCGAGCGTCGCGAGGAAGCCGCGCTCGCAGGTAACCGCCTCATGGGTGCGCGGATCGTCGACGGCGGCGAGCAGGTCGTTGATGCGGCTGTCGCCGACCCGGCTTTCGATGCAGATCGCGCCTTGCGCCGGGGCCGGCGGGAAATCGGCCGGGTCCAGCAGTTCGGTTGGAACGTCGGTCATGCCGAGCCGCTTCAGCCCGGCATAGGCGAGCAGCGTTGCATCGACCTGGCCCTCGGCGAGTTTTCTCAGCCGCGTTTCCACCTGGCCGCGATAGGTGATGACGTGGAGATCCGGCCGCAGCCGGCGGATCAGCGCCTGGCGGCGCAGCGACGAGGAACCGACAGTGGAGCCTTCAGGCAGTTCCATCAGTTTCGGTGCCGTGCGGCCGATGAAGGCGTCGCGAATGTCCTCGCGCGGCAGGAAGGCGGAAAGACAGAGCCCGTCCGGCAGCTTCGTCGGCATGTCCTTGGACGAATGCACGGCGAAATCGAGTTCGCCCGACAGCAATTGCTGCTCGATCTCCTCGGTGAACAGGCCCTTGCCGCCGATCTCGGCGAGCGAGCGGTCGGTGATCCGGTCGCCCTTGGTCGAGAGAATGACGACCTCGAACATTTCCGGCGCCAGACCATGCGCCGCTGCGAGGCGATCGCGCGTTTCATGGGCTTGTGCGAGCGCCAGCGGACTGCCGCGCGTGCCGATCCGGAAAGGTTTTGTTTGCATCAAAGGCTATCCATTGTTACCGGAGTTCCGTGTACCCACCTTTCGGTGCGACCGCAATCTTTGAGTATACTCTGATGTCTCCGCCCCTGCGCATCCTCGGCATAGAAACAAGCTGCGACGAAACCGCCGCTTCCGTTATTTTGCGCGATTCCGACGGCAAGGGTCACATTCTCGGCGACGTCGTTCTGAGCCAGCTGGAAGAGCATAGCGCCTATGGCGGCGTGGTTCCGGAGATCGCCGCGCGCGCCCATGTGGAAGCGCTCGACACGCTGATCGAGGAGGCGCTGCTGCGCGCCAGCGTCACGCTTGCCGACATCGATGCGATCGCTGCGACAAGTGGTCCCGGTCTGATTGGCGGCCTGATCGTCGGGCTGATGACCGGCAAGGCGATCGCGCGCGCGACCGGCAAGCCGCTCTACGCCGTCAACCATCTCGAAGGCCACGCGCTGACGGCGCGGCTGACGGACGGACTTTCCTTTCCCTATCTGATGTTGCTCGTCTCCGGCGGCCATACGCAGCTTATCCTCGTCAAGGGCGTCGGCGAATACGAGCGCTGGGGCACGACGATCGACGATGCGCTTGGCGAGGCCTTCGACAAGACGGCGAAACTGCTCGGTCTTGCCTATCCGGGTGGTCCGGCGGTCGAGCGTGCGGCGCTCGCCGGCAATCCCCAGCGTTTCGATTTTCCGCGCCCGCTCGTCGGTGACGCCCGGCTCGATTTCTCCTTCTCGGGACTGAAAACGGCGGTGCGCCAGGCGGCGCAATCGCTGGAGCCCGTGACGGAGCAGGACATCGCGGATATCTGCGCTTCCTTCCAGCGTGCGATCTCGCGCACGCTGAAGGATCGCGTCGGGCGCGGGCTGAAGCGCTTCAAGGCGGAACACGCGGGCGTGGCGCGTCCGGCCCTGGTGGTTGCCGGCGGCGTTGCCGCGAACCAGATGCTGCGTTCGACGCTGCAGACCCTGTGCGCTCAATCCGGTTTCGACTTTATCGCGCCGCCGCTTTCGCTTTGCACTGACAATGCCGCGATGATCGCCTGGGCCGGTGCGGAGCGCCTGGCGGCGGGCATGGTGGCCGATGGCCTCGACGTTGCGCCGCGCTCGCGCTGGCCGCTCGACGCCCAAGCGCAGGCACTGCTCGGCTCCGGCAAACGCGGCGCCAAGGCATGATGCCAGAATGTGACGGATAAAGAATGAGCGAAACCTCCAAGATCGGGCCGAAAATCGTCGTGGTTGGCGCTGGCGCCTTTGGCACTGCCTTGGCTGCGGTTGCGGCCTCGGCGGCAGGCAGCGACGTGACGTTGCTCGCCCGTCGGCAGGAGATTGCTGAAGCGTGCCGCAATACCGGTCGCAACGAGGATGCCCTGCCGGGCATCGATCTGCCGCCGGCGCTGAAACATACGGCGGATGTCTCCGTTCTCGCCGAAGCCGAAGTCGTGCTGTTCGCCATGCCGTCTCAGGCGCACCGTGATGCGGCGCGGCAATATGGCCCGCAGATCAATGCAGCCGCTACGATCGTCACCTGTGCCAAGGGCATGGAGCAAGCGACCGGCCGGTTGCTGACCGACGTTCTGGCGGAGGAATTGCCCGGTCGTTCGATCGGCGTGCTCTCGGGTCCCGGTTTCGCCGCAGATATCGCCAAGGGCCTGCCGACTGCGATGGTAATCGCTGCCGCCGATGCTCAAACGGCGACGATGCTGGCAGAGGTGCTTTCAGGCCCGACCTTCCGGCTCTACCCGTCGCAGGATCGCATCGGGGTGCAGCTCGGCGGCGCGCTCAAGAACGTGCTGGCGATTGCCTGCGGCATCGTCGAGGGTGCGGGTCTCGGCGATTCCGCCCGCGCAGCGCTGATCTCGCGCGGCCTTGCCGAGATGTCGCGCTTCATTGCCGCCGAGGGTGGTGAGGCCGACACGGTGCGCGGCCTCTCGGGTCTCGGCGATCTCGTGTTGACGGCCACCAGCCACCAGTCGCGCAATTTGCGCTTCGGCATCGCGCTCGGCCAGAACGGCCGCGCCGATGGGGGCAAGGGCGAGCTGGTCGAAGGCGCCTTTGCCGCGTCGGTCGCCGCGCGCGTCGCCCATGATCTCGGCGTCGAGATGCCGATCACCGAAGCGGTGGCGGCGATTATCGACGGCAAGCTCGATGTCCGCACCGCACTCGAACAATTGATGACACGCCCGATCACCCAGGAATAATCCGGTAGCGGGGTGCGCAAAAGTGTAAAGCGGTTTTCCGCTCGCATCCCGCGCCAAACGACAACTTCAGGAGGAAGCATGCTCTTCGCACTTCATTGCACCGACAAACCCGGCGCGCTGCAGCTTCGGCTCGATACCCGCCCCGATCATGTCGCCTATCTCAACGATCTCAACGCCAAGGGCATTCTGAAGATCGCGGGCCCGTTCCTGGGTGACGACGGCAAGCCGACCGGCAGCCTGGTGATCGTCAAGGCCGAGACCATCGCGGAAGCCCGCGCCATTGCCGAAGCGGATCCCTATGCCAAGGCGGGCCTCTTCTCCGATGTCGAGATCAAGGCCTTCAACTGGGTCTTCAACAATCCGGAGGCCTGAGACGCGATGGCGCATTGGCTCTACAAATCCGAACCGGTCAAGTGGTCCTGGCAGATGCAGAAGGATGCAGGCGCCAAGGGCACCGAATGGACCGGCGTGCGCAACTATCTGGCGCGCAACAACATGCGGGCGATGCAGATCGGCGACAAAGGCTTCTTCTACCACTCGAACGAGGGTCTGGAGATCGTCGGCATTACCGAGGTCTGCGCGCTTTCGCATCCGGATTCGACTGCCGAGGGTGACGCCCGCTGGGATTGCGTCGATATCCGCGCTGTCACCGACATGCCGCGTCCGGTGACATTGAAAGAGATCAAGGACAATCCGAAGCTCGCCAAGATGTCGCTCGTCACTTCCATGCGCCTGTCGGTGCAGCCGGTGACCGAGGACGAATGGATCGAGGTCTGCCGCATGGGCGGGCTCGACAATCCTCCGCGGTAATCTTGTTTTTCCGCCTATCCTGAAACCGCTTTCGCCTTTCGGATAGGCTCGGAGAGTTTTCGTGAAGACCGATCCGGAAAGTTTCATCCTCGCCAATACCGGCGTGCTTTCGCCGCCTCACGTGCCGGAGGTGCGCCTGCATCTGGCAACCGAGGCGCATGAGCTCTGGCTGAAGACCGAGGAGGAATTGCAGGAAATCGGCCTGCCGCCGCCGTTCTGGGCCTTTGCCTGGGCCGGCGGGCAGGGGCTTGCCCGCTACATCCTTGATCATCCCGAAACGGTGCGCGGCAGGCAGGTCGTCGACTTCGCCTCCGGTTCGGGCTTGGTAGCAATCGCCGCGATGAAGGCGGGGGCGGCATCGGTTCTTGCCGCCGATATCGATCCCTGGGCGAAAACGGCGGTCCGGCTCAATGCCGAACTCAACGGCGTCGCCCTTTCCTATACGGACGAGGACGTGACCGGTCGCGAACTTGGGGCCGATGTCTACCTCGCCGGCGACGTCTTCTACGACAAGGCTTTTGCCGACCGGCTGAAACCGTGGTTTTCGGATCTGACGGCGAAAGGGGCGACAGTGATCGTCGGCGACCCCGGCCGTTCCTATTGCCCGCGCGAGATGATGACGGCCCTTGCCACCTACGAGGTTCCCGTGACCCGCGCGCTGGAGGACAGCGAGGTCAAGTGCACGACGGTCTGGCGCTTCGGGGGCACTGCGAACACGGACAGTTGACAGCCCAAAGGCCTTCGATTCCAATCCCCGCAAAAACGGGGGAACGAACATGGTATTTGCGGGCATGAACTATCTGGCGGTGCTGATCGCCGCCATTGCGGCCTTCGTCATCGGCGCGATCTACTACGGCGTTCTCGGCAAACCCTGGATGAAGGCGGCGCGCATCGATCCCGCGGCTGCGCAAATGTCGCCGGTTCTCTTTGCCATTTCCTTCGTCTCGGAACTGGTGATGGCGACCATGGTCGCCGGCGTCGTCGGCCACCTCGGGCCGGGCGAGGTCACGCTCGTCAACGGCGTCGTCTCGGCCTTCTTCCTTTGGCTCGGCTTCGTCGCGACGACCCTCATCGTCAACCATCGCTACCAGGGCTTCGGTTGGGACCTGTCGCTGATCGACGGCGGACACTGGCTGCTGGTGCTTCTGGCAATGGGCGCGATCATCGGCGCCATGGGCGTGTGATGCTGAGCCGGTCGGTGACTTCGCCTCGCGGGCGGCCGCTCGCATGAGGAGAACGCCAACACGCTGACGAGCGTTATCCGACCTCTGCTAGATCGAGGCGCGTGTGACGCGCTCGACAAGATGCGCCCGCGCGGCACTTGAGAATGTCCAGTCCGGAAGTGATTTGCTTTCAAGCGCCTCTTTTAAGCCGGCCTCCGAATTGCATGTCAGCAATAGCCGCAAGCCGTGGCGCTTGATCAATTCCACCAGACGCAACGACCGTTCATCGTCAGAGAGCGGGTATTCAAGGTTCAGCAGCTTCTTGCACAGTTCGCGCGAGTGGGCGGGCAGAGTCTCTTCGAGCCTGAAGCGGTGTCTCCATGGTATTCTTTGGGTTGTGGCACTGTCGAGATCGCTCGGATGACCACAGAAAAGTTGAGGTAATACTGGGGGCCGAACTGCGACCTTTGGACGTTTACGATCAGAACGGTTTCGTCATTTTCGAGATACCAGCTTGATGACTTTCTCCTGAAGCCAAGTGGCTTCAACAGCGACGACACGGCATCAGCGACGGGGTTTGCTACAGGCATTTGGACGAAATGGCTCCAGACGGGCTCATAGCCGCGGTTTCCCGCGAATCCGTGACATGAACTAACGCCGGATCACACAGACGCCGTGTTCATAGGCGCAGGAGCCGTTCATCGTCTGCGGCGTGACATTGATGATCTTGCCGCGTCTGGTCTGCGGCGGCGATTCGGACTGCCCGTCGTCGGCATAGCCATAGTCGCCTTCCTGGTTGAAATAGATGCCGTTGCCGAGATCCACATAGGCGGAAATGCCGCCGACATAGGTGCCGATGCCCGGGATGGTGTCTGGATATTCATCGCCGCCATAGTAGCCCTGGCGATAGTCGCGGCGCTGGCCACCGGACGTCCAGATCTCGCGGCCGGCCCTGTCGCGAACCCATCCGCCGCCGCTTCCCCAGTGCTCGGCATAGCGGCCGGGATATGGGCGATACTGCGGGAGGCGAACATGCCGCGTGCGTGTCTCGACTTCCGGCAGTCCATTGGCGATGCGTGGTCGACCATCGTGGCGACGGCCTCCGGACGTCCAGATGTCGTTGCCTGCCCTGTCACGAACCCATCCGCCGCGATGCTCCCAGCGCCCGGTGTAGGGGCCGGGATAGGGGCGATATCGGGGAAGGCGAACGTGCCGGGTGCGGGTGTTCACGTCCGGCAACCCATCGTTGGCCATCCAGTCGCGACGGTGCATGCGATTGCGGTTCCAGCCGTTGCGGTAGCCCATGCCGCCAAACTCGTAGCGCGGACCGGGGCGACCTTGATACATGCGGACATGGTTGGTTCGTGTCTGAACGCCGCGTGCTCCGCCCCAGTCGCGGGCCTCCAAGGGGATGCAGGTGGTGACGATGACCAGGCCGGCGAGCGCTAGCACTTTGGTCGCATGGATTGCCTTGAACAGAGTCATTCTGTTCGCCCTCCGGAGGACACTTAACAATTGGTTAAGATCACTCTCGCCCACTTTCGCGGGAAAGTCACGGAATTGCTTGGCTTTTTGCGGCTATCGTTAACGGATGCCCATGTCTCCGGCAGGCTGGAAAATGGCGCAATTCGTCTAATCGATTAAATTGATTTTGCACCGCAAACACACTTGTCGTTAAGCATTATGGTGATTAAAGGTCCGAATGACTGAATTGCGCACAATCAGGTGCGATACCGGACTAAATTCGTCCAGTTTTTTGGGCGAAAATCCGGGCATTCCGTGAGGTTCCGATGACGAATGTCACAAGAAGCCGGCCACTCTCGCCGCATCTTCAAATCTATAAGCCGATCCCGACGATGGTCATGTCCATCGTGCACCGCATCACCGGCGGCGCGCTCTACTTCGGCACCATCCTCGTTGCCTGGTGGCTGATCGCCGCCGCGTCGGGTGCGGCCTACTACGACTGGGTCAGCTGGCTGTTCGGCACGCTGATCGGCAAGCTGGTGCTCTTCGGCTACACCTGGGCGTTGGTGCACCACATGCTCGGAGGCTTGCGCCACTTTGCCTGGGATCTCGGCTACGGTTACGAGAAGCACTTCGCCACCAAGATGGCCAAGGCGACGATCATCGGTTCGGTGGCTCTGACGCTGCTGATCTGGGTTGTCGGCTATCTCGTCCGCTAAGAGGAAAGACACCCATGGATATGCGCACACCTCTCGGCAAGGTCCGCGGCCTCGGTTCGGCCAAGGAAGGCACCGATCACTTCTGGCGCCAGCGCCTGACGGCGGTCGCCAACGTTCCGCTGTTGATCTTCTTCGTCATCTTCCTCGTTCGCTACGCCGGTGCGCCCCACGCGGACGTCGTCGCCGCGCTTGCGAACCCCTTCGTCGCCGTCGTCATGGCTCTTGTCGTGCTCTCGGGCCTCATCCACATGCGGCTCGGCATGCAGGTGATCATCGAAGACTACGTGCATGGCGAAGGCATGAAGATCGTCCTTCTCATGCTCAATACATTTTTCACGATCGCGGTTGGTGGGCTCTGTCTCTTCGCCATCCTGAAGATCGCTTTTGCAGGGTAATTTCGCCATGGCATCGAACAGTTCACCCGCTGCAAACGGCAAGGCCTATGAATATGTCGATCACGCCTTCGACGTCGTCGTCGTCGGCGCCGGCGGCGCCGGTCTGCGTGCCACCCTCGGCATGGCAGAGCAGGGTCTGAAGACCGCCTGCATCACCAAGGTCTTCCCGACCCGCTCGCACACGGTTGCCGCCCAGGGCGGCATCGCTGCCTCGCTGCAGAACATGACGCCGGACAGCTGGCAGTGGCACCTCTACGACACCGTCAAGGGTTCCGACTGGCTCGGCGACGTCGACGCCATGCAGTATCTCGCCATGGAAGCGCCGAAGGCGGTCTATGAGCTCGAGCACTACGGCGTGCCCTTTTCGCGCAATGCCGAAGGCAAGATCTACCAGCGGCCCTTCGGCGGCCACATGCAGAACTACGGCGAAGGCCCGCCGGTTCAGCGCACCTGTGCTGCTGCCGACCGTACCGGCCACGCGATCCTGCACACGCTCTATGGCCAGTCGCTCAAGAACAATGCCGAGTTCTTCATCGAGTATTTCGCGCTCGACCTGATCATGTCGGATGACGGCCGCTGCACCGGCGTCGTCGCCTGGAACCTCGATGACGGTACGATCCATCGCTTTTCCGCCAAGATGGTGGTGCTGGCGACCGGCGGCTACGGCCGCGCCTATTTCTCGGCGACCTCTGCGCACACCTGCACCGGCGACGGCGGCGGTATGATCGCGCGCGCCGGCCTGCCGCTGCAGGACATGGAATTCGTCCAGTTCCACCCGACCGGCATCTACGGCGCGGGCTGCCTGATCACCGAAGGCGCACGCGGCGAAGGCGGTTACCTCGTCAACTCCGAAGGCGAGCGCTTCATGGAGCGCTACGCGCCCTCGGCCAAGGACCTTGCCTCGCGTGACGTCGTATCGCGCTGCATGACGATGGAAATCCGCGAAGGCCGCGGCGTCGGCAAGAACAAGGACCACATCTTCCTGCACCTCGACCACCTGGATCCGGCGGTCCTGCACGAGCGCCTGCCGGGCATCTCGGAATCGGCGAAGATCTTTGCCGGCGTCGATGTGACGCGCGAGCCGATCCCGGTTCTGCCGACGGTGCACTACAACATGGGCGGCGTGCCGACCAACTACTGGGGCGAAGTCCTGAACGCCGATGCCCAAAACCCGGAGCGCATCGCGCCCGGCCTGATGGCGGTGGGCGAAGCCGGCTGCGCCTCGGTGCACGGCGCCAACCGTCTCGGTTCCAACTCGCTGATCGACCTCGTGGTCTTCGGCCGCGCCGCTGCCATCCGCGCCGGCCAGGTGATCGACCGCAACGAGGCGGTGCCGGAGCTCAACAAGGCCGCCTGCGACCGGATCATGGACCGCTTCGACCGCCTGCGTAACGCCAATGGCAGCACGCCGACGGCGGTGCTGCGCGAAAAGATGCAGCGCGCCATGCAGGAAGATGCGGCCGTGTTCCGCACCCAGGAATCGCTGGAATCGGGCTGCAAGCGCATCTCGGCGATCTGGAAGGAGCTGCCTGATATCAAGGTCACCGACCGCTCGATGATCTGGAACTCCGACCTGGTCGAGACGCTGGAACTCGAAAACCTCATGGCCAACGCCATCACGACGATCTACGGCGCCGAAGCGCGCAAGGAGAGCCGTGGGTCGCACGCCCGCGAGGACTTCACCGAAGGCGCTCTCGGCGGCCGCGACGACGTCAACTGGCGCAAGCACACGCTTGCCTGGGTCAACGAAGCCGGCGACGTCAAGCTCGACTACCGCCCCGTTCATACCGACCTGATTGCCGACGGCATCGATCCCAAGAAGATCGAGCCGAAGGCGCGCGTCTACTGATCTTGAGGAATAAGCCACATGGTTGAACTCGCTCTCCCCAAGAACTCGCAGATGACGGAAGGCAAGGTCTGGCCGAAGCCGCAGGGCGCGACCAACGTTCGCGAATACCGCATCTACCGCTGGAACCCGGATGACGGCGCCAATCCGCGCATCGACACCTTCTACATTGATGTCGACGATTGCGGCCCGATGGTGCTCGACGGTCTGCTCTACATCAAGAACAAGATCGACCCGACGCTGACGTTGCGCCGCTCCTGCCGCGAAGGCATCTGCGGCTCCTGCGCCATGAACATCGACGGCACCAACACGCTCGCCTGCACCAAGGGCATGGACGAGGTGAAGGGCACGGTGAAGGTTTATCCGCTGCCGCACATGCCTGTCGTCAAGGACCTTGTGCCGGACCTCACCAACTTCTACGCCCAGCACCGCTCGATCGAGCCCTGGCTGAAGACGGTGTCGCCGACGCCGGCCAAGGAATGGAAGCAGAGCCACGAGGACCGCCTGAAACTCGACGGCCTCTACGAGTGCATTCTGTGCGCCTGCTGCTCGACCTCCTGTCCGAGCTATTGGTGGAACGGCGACCGCTACCTCGGTCCGGCCGTGCTGCTGCAGGCCTATCGCTGGCTGATCGACAGCCGCGACGAAGCGACCGGCGAGCGTCTCGACAATCTCGAGGACCCCTTCCGCCTCTACCGCTGCCACACGATCATGAACTGCGCCCAGGCCTGTCCGAAGGGCCTGAACCCGGCGAAGGCGATCGGCGAAATCAAGAAGATGCTGGTCGAGCGCCGCGTCTGACCGGCCGGATTGGAAACGAAGTTCAGGAGACGGCGAGCCTTGGCTCGCCGTTTTCTTTTTGATGTCATCGGTGAAACGGCGATCGACAATTCGTGATTGTGCCGCGGCGACAGGGGATAGGCAGTTGGCAATGTGGCGATAACCGCGCCGAGCATGCGTCTTGCAGCCGGGCTGTCAGGACGTTTCAATCCTGCAACAGGTCGCAAGGAATCGTCGTCGCTTGATTTGTCAGGTGGATTTGCTGTATTTCGGCCTATATTGTCGCGTTGCATCATGGTTCGCGGACACGAACAGGAGTAGGGATATGCGGGTTATTCATGCGGCGGCGGGGCTGGCAGTTGTGCTTGCGCTGACCGGATGCCAAAGAACATCGATGGGCGGTTTCGGTTCCCAGGATGTTTCACCCGCTCCCATCCAGGCCGCACCGGTTCCCTCGGTTTCGTCGAACCAGCTTCCGGCGCCGAGCGGCAACACCTCGCAATTCCCGGCTGCACCGGCGAGCGGCACGGCGATCGCCGGCGGCGGTGTTCAGCAGCCCGGCACGCAGGTCGCCGCGGCGGCGGGCGGCGGGCTTGACGTCACCAAGGAATCGATGGTCGGCAACTGGCGCGTATCGAGCGCCGGCTCCTCCTGTGACATGTTCCTGACGCTTACCAATCTCGGCTCCGGCTCGCGCGGCGGCACCCGCGGCTGCGCCGGCGAGCTGACGACCATGGGCTCCTGGGAAGTGGCCGGCAAGCAGGTGGTTCTGAAAGACCGCAGCGGCAACGCCATCGCCCGTCTCTACAAGACGGCCGACGCCCGGTTCGACGGCTCGACCAATGGCGGCCAGCCGGTCAGCCTCAGCCGCTGACGCTTTTCCAGCCCGGTCTCGCGCCGGGCTTTTGTTTTCCGGCTCCTCTCGGGTGAGACGTGCTCAATCCTGACGACAGTATCTACCGCAAGCTCGAAGCGCTCGTTACGAGTGGCGAGCGTAAGCGCGACCCCGCACAGTTTACGATTGCGCGGCGTTTCGATCATCTTTCCGCCGAGCTGCTCGCCAGCCGCCCGTCGCGCAAGACCAATGCGCTCGGCTGGCTGTTCGCCTCGCGCAAGAAGGACCATCCGCCGGTAAAGGGCCTCTACATCCATGGCGGCGTCGGGCGTGGCAAGACCATGCTGATGGACCTGTTCTTCGATACCGTGCCGATCCAGCGCAAGCGTCGGGCGCACTTCCACGAGTTCATGGCCGATGTGCACGAGCGCATCTACAAGCACCGCCAGAAGCTGAAGAACGGCGAGACGAAACAGGCCGATCCGATCCCGCCTGTCGCCTCGGAGCTTTTCGGCGAGGCCCGGCTGCTCTGTTTCGACGAGTTTTCGGTGACCGATATTGCCGACGCGATGATCCTTGGGCGGCTCTTCGGCGAGCTTTTCGCAAAGGGCTGCGTGCTGATCGCGACGTCGAACGTGGCGCCTGACGATCTCTATCGCGACGGCCTCAATCGCGGCCTGTTCCTGCCCTTCATCGATCTGCTCAAGGCGAATGCCGAGGTCATTTCCTTGGACACGGATACCGACTATCGCCTCACGAAGACGGACGGAAGTCCGGTGTGGCTTTCGCCGCTCGGCCCGGAGGCGGATGCGGCGATGGCGCGCGCCTGGATGCGGGAAACCCGCAACGAGGCTGTTGCTCCGGCCGAAGTGCCGCGCAAGGGCCGCAAGATCCATGTGCCGGCCGCCGCCGGGCAGAGCGCCCGCTTTGCGTTCGCCGATCTCTGCCAGCAGCCACTGGGTGCTGCCGATTATCTAGCGATCCTCGAGCGTTACTCGACGATCTTCGTCGACCACGTGCCGCATCTGGGACCCCATATGCGCAACGAGACCAAGCGCTTCATCCTTCTGGTCGACACGCTCTACGACAATGGCGCCCGATTGTTCGCGTCGGCCGCGGCCGAGCCACAGGATCTCCTGACCCAGAAGAAGGGTACGGAAGGCTTCGAGTTCGACCGCACGGTTTCGCGTCTGATCGAGATGCAAAGTGAGGAATATGCCGCCGAACACCCCGCCAATCGGACCGTTTCGTGACGCGGTTGTGACGGAAAGTCTTACGTTTACGTAAGACTTTTATGATCTAACCGATTGAAATTGCTTCATCCAAAAGTATCGTTTGATATTTTACCATTTGCCGTTTAATGGCTTTCGGCGAAGGTTTGGCGTTTGCCGCGTTTCAGGCCTTGATCATATTGGGATCACAAAGGAAGCACTTTCATGGCTCGCAACAAGATCGCACTTATCGGTTCAGGGATGATTGGTGGCACGCTGGCGCATCTCGCCGGCCTGAAGGAGCTGGGCGACATCGTCCTCTTCGACATTGCCGACGGCATCCCCCAGGGCAAGGGTCTCGACATCGGCCAGTCCTCCCCGGTCGAAGGTTTCGACGCGAACCTGACGGGTGCCAGCGACTACGCCGCCATCGAAGGCGCCGATGTCTGCATCGTCACCGCCGGCGTTGCCC
This sequence comes from Ensifer sp. GW101-20A05, assembly GCF_059424735.1. NCBI lineage: Bacteria > Pseudomonadati > Pseudomonadota > Alphaproteobacteria > Hyphomicrobiales > Rhizobiaceae > Ensifer > Ensifer sp. GW101-20A05. Next base: position 323,583 of record NZ_JBWKZT010000005.1, read on the forward strand.
GCAAGCCCGGCATGAGCCGCGACGATCTGCTCGGCATCAACCTCAAGGTCATGGAACAGGTCGGAGCCGGCATCAAAAAGTACGCTCCGAACGCCTTCGTCATCTGCATCACCAACCCGCTCGACGCCATGGTCTGGGCGCTGCAGAAGTTCTCGGGCCTGCCGAAGAACAAGGTCGTCGGCATGGCCGGCGTTCTCGACAGCGCGCGCTTCCGCCTGTTCCTTTCCCAGGAATTCAACGTTTCGGTCCAGGACGTCACCGCCTTCGTTCTCGGCGGCCACGGCGACACCATGGTGCCGCTCGCCCGCTACTCGACCGTTGCCGGCATCCCGCTGACCGACCTCGTGCAGATGGGCTGGCTCACCAAGGAGCGCCTCGAAGAAATCGTCCAGCGCACCCGTGACGGCGGCGCTGAAATCGTCGGCCTGCTCAAGACCGGCTCGGCCTACTACGCTCCGGCCGCTTCGGCGATCGAGATGGCGGAAGCCTACCTCAAGGACAAGAAGCGCGTGCTGCCCTGCGCCGCGCATCTGACCGGCCAGTACGGCGTCAAGGACATGTATGTCGGCGTTCCGACGGTCATCGGCGCCGGCGGCGTCGAGCGCATCATCGAGATCGATCTCAACAAGGCCGAGAAGGAAGCGTTCGACAAGTCGGTCGCTTCGGTCGCTGGCCTTTGCGAAGCCTGCATCGGCATTGCGCCGAGCCTGAAGCAGTAATCGCGTCGCGTTGAGCGGATGCTGGCATCCGCTCAACCTCTTTGTTTTTGCCGCATTTGTGCGACGGCAGGTGTTTCACCTGTCTGCAGAATGCTCCAGACAGGAAAAACACCATGAACATTCATGAATATCAGGCCAAGGCTCTCCTGAAGAGCTATGGCGCGCCGGTCGCGGAAGGTGTCGCGATCTTCTCCGCAGAAGAGGCAGAAGCCGCTGCCAAGAAGCTCCCGGGCCCGCTCTACGTGGTCAAGAGCCAGATCCATGCTGGCGGCCGCGGCAAGGGCAAGTTCAAGGAACTTTCCGCCGACGCCAAGGGCGGCGTTCGTCTTGCCTTCTCGATCGATGAAGCCAAGGCTCATGCCAAGGACATGCTCGGCAACACGCTCGTCACTGCGCAGACCGGCCCTGCCGGCAAGCAGGTGAACCGCCTCTATATCGAGGATGGCGCCGACATCGACCGCGAACTCTATCTGTCGCTGCTCGTCGACCGCTCGGTCGGCCAGGTTGCCTTCGTCGTTTCGACCGAAGGCGGCATGGACATCGAGGCTGTTGCGCACGACACGCCGGAAAAGATCGTCAACGTCGCGATCAACCCGGAAGCCGGCGTCACCGCCGCTGATCTCGCCAAGCTCACCTCGGCCCTGAAGCTCGAAGGCGAAGCCAAGGCTGATGCCGAAAAGCTCTTCCCGATCCTCTACAAGGCCTTTGTCGAGAAGGACATGAGCCTGCTCGAGATCAACCCGCTGATCGTCATGAAGAACGGCCGCGTGCGCGTTCTCGACGCCAAGGTCTCGTTCGACGGCAACGCGCTCTTCCGCCACGACGACATCAAGGCACTGCGCGACGAAACCGAAGAAGACGCCAAGGAAATCGAGGCCTCCAAGTGGGACCTCGCCTATGTCGCGCTCGACGGCAACATCGGCTGCATGGTCAACGGCGCCGGCCTTGCGATGGCGACGATGGACATCATCAAGCTCTACGGCAAGGAGCCGGCGAACTTCTGTGACGTCGGCGGCGGCGCCGGCAAGGAGAAGGTTGCGGCAGCCTTCAAGATCATCACCGCCGACCCGAAGGTCGAGGGTATCCTCGTCAACATCTTCGGCGGCATCATGAAGTGCGATGTCATCGCTGAAGGTGTCGTTGCGGCCGTGCAGGAAGTCGGCCTCAAGGTTCCGCTGGTCGTTCGTCTCGAAGGCACGAATGTCGAGCTTGGCAAGAAGATCCTGAACGAATCCGGCCTGGCGATCACCGCCGCCGACGATCTGGATGACGCTGCCAAGAAGATCGTCGCCGCGATCAACGGCTAACTGAAGGACCAGACCTCATGTCGATTCTCGTCAATAAGAACACCAAGGTCCTCGTTCAGGGCCTGACCGGCAAGACCGGCACCTTCCATACCGAACAGGCGCTTGCCTATTACGGCACGCAGATGGTCGGCGGCATTCACCCGAAGAAGGGCGGCGAAACCTGGACCGGCTCCAAGGGCGAAACCCTGCCGATCTTCGCGTCGGTTGCCGAAGGCCGTGAAAAGACCGGTGCGGACGCATCCGTGATCTATGTTCCGCCGGCAGGCGCCGCGGACGCGATCATCGAGGCGATCGATGCGGAAATCCCGTTCATCACCTGCATTACCGAAGGCATCCCGGTTGCCGACATGGTGCGCGTCAAGGCTCGTCTCGACCGCTCCAAGTCGCGCCTGCTCGGCCCGAACTGCCCCGGTATCCTGACGCCGGAAGAATGCAAGATCGGCATCATGCCGGGCTCGATCTTCCGCAAGGGTTCGGTCGGCATCGTTTCGCGCTCCGGTACGCTGACCTATGAAGCCGTGTTCCAGACCTCCAACGAAGGCCTCGGCCAGACGACGGCCGTCGGCATCGGCGGCGACCCGGTCAAGGGCACCGAGTTCATCGACGTGCTGGAGATGTTCCTGGCGGACGAGGCCACGACCTCGATCATCATGATCGGCGAAATCGGCGGCTCGGCCGAAGAGGATGCGGCGCAGTTCCTCATCGACGAAGCCAAGAAGGGCCGCAAGAAGCCGATGGCCGGCTTCATCGCGGGCCGTACCGCGCCGAAGGGCCGCACAATGGGTCACGCCGGCGCCGTCGTTTCCGGCGGCAAGGGCGATGCGGAATCCAAGATCGCTGCGATGGAGCAGGCAGGCATCCGCGTGTCGCCGTCGCCGGCCCGTCTCGGCAAGACGCTCGTCGAAGTCCTCAAGGGCTGATCGCAAGACTTCTGTCCGGGCCGGACCATTCCGGTCCGGACAGCGTGCCTGCCGCGTGTTTCCTTGGCTGATTGAAGATCAGGATATGCGGCAATCTACTGCCACGGCGATCCCGGCGCGTCCCTTTGATGCGCGGCGCCGTAGGAAAGGCCAGGCGCCAACCGCGCCGAACGAACATGAACGACCGGGATACCCGGCAACCCAACTTCAGTCAGGAGGCGGACAGAACAGTCCGCGTGAGACCATGACAAGGCAAGAGGCCAACGAGCAATTCCAGCTCACTTCGTTTCTGGACGGCGCCAACGCCGCCTATATCGAGCAGCTCCAAGCACGCTATGAAACGGACCCGGCGTCCGTCTCGGCCGAATGGCAGGCCTTCTTCAAGGCGCTCGCCGACCGGCCGGAAGATGTGGTGAAGGCAGCCAAGGGCGCCTCCTGGAAAAAGAACAACTGGCCGATCGCGGCCAATGGCGAACTCGTCTCTGCGCTCGACGGCGATTGGGGCACGGTCGAAAAGGTCATCGAGAAGAAGGTCAAGGCGAAGGCTGAGGAAGCCGCCGTCGCCACCGGCACTGCCGTGAGCGAGGCAGATATCCTTCAGGCGACGCGCGATTCCGTCCGCGCCATCATGATGATCCGCGCCTATCGTGCCCGTGGCCACCTGCATGCCAAGCTCGATCCGCTCGGCCTTGCTGCCCCGGTCGAGGACTACAACGAGCTTTCGCCCTCGAACTACGGGTTTGAGGAGAAGGATCTCGACCGCAAGATCTTCATCGACAACGTGCTCGGCCTCGAATACGCGAGCATTCGCGAAATGGTCGAAATCCTCGAGCGCACCTACTGCTCGACGATCGGCGTCGAATTCATGCACATGTCCAACCCGGAAGAGAAGGCCTGGATCCAGGAGCGCATCGAAGGACCGGACAAGGGCGTCGAGTTCACGCCCGAGGGCAAGAAGGCGATCCTCCAGAAGCTGATCGAGTCGGAAGGCTTCGAGCAGTTCATCGACGTCAAGTACAAGGGCACCAAGCGCTTTGGTCTCGACGGTGGCGAATCGCTGATCCCGGCACTCGAGCAGATCATCAAGCGCGGCGGCCAGGAAGGCCTCAAGGAAATCGTGCTCGGCATGGCCCACCGCGGCCGCTTGAACGTGCTGTCTCAGGTGATGGCCAAGCCGCATCGCGCCATCTTCCACGAGTTCAAGGGCGGCTCCTACGCGCCTGACGACGTCGAAGGTTCGGGCGACGTGAAGTACCACCTCGGCGCTTCCTCGGACCGCGAATTCGATGGCAACAAGGTTCACCTGTCGCTGACGGCGAACCCCTCGCACCTCGAAATCGTCAACCCTGTCGTCATGGGCAAGGCCCGTGCCAAGCAGGACCAGATGGCGACCGTGTTTGAAGGCGACATCATTCCGTTGCGCGAACGCTCGAAGGTCATGCCGCTCTTGCTGCATGGCGACGCCGCCTTTGCCGGCCAGGGCGTGATTGCTGAAATCCTCGGCCTTTCCGGCCTGCGCGGCCACCGCGTTGCCGGTACCGTCCATTTCATCATCAACAACCAGATTGGCTTCACCACCAATCCGGCCTTCTCGCGTTCGTCGCCCTATCCGTCCGACGTCGCCAAGATGATCGAGGCGCCGATCTTCCACGTCAACGGCGACGATCCGGAAGCGGTCGTCTACGCGGCCAAGATCGCCACCGAATTCCGGATGAAGTTCCACAAGCCTGTCGTCATCGACATGTTCTGCTACCGCCGCTTCGGCCACAACGAAGGCGACGAGCCTGCGTTCACGCAGCCGAAGATGTACAAGGTCATCCGCGCCCATAAGACCGTCGTCCAGCTCTACTCCGACCGTCTGGTCGCCGAGGGCCTGATGTCCGAAGGCGAAGTCGAGAAGATGAAGGCCGACTGGCGCGCTCACCTCGAGCAGGAGTTCGAGGCTGGCCAGTCCTACAAGCCGAACAAGGCCGACTGGCTGGATGGTGTCTGGTCGGGCTTGCGCTCGGCCGACAACCAGGACGAACAGCGCCGCGGCAAGACCTCGGTGCCGATGAAGCAGCTCAAGGAAGTCGGTCGCAAGATCTCGGAGATCCCGGCCGGTTTCAATGCACACCGCACGATCCAGCGCTTCATGGAAAACCGCGCTCAGATGATCCAGACCGGCGAAGGCGTCGACTGGGCCATGGCCGAGGCACTCGCCTTCGGCACGCTCGTCACCGAAGGCACCAAGATCCGCCTTTCGGGCCAGGATTGCGAACGCGGCACCTTCTCGCAGCGTCATTCCGTGCTCTACGATCAGCAGAGCGAAGAGCGCTACATTCCGCTTGCGAACCTGTCGCCGACCCAGGCCCGCTACGAAGTCATCAACTCGATGCTCTCGGAAGAAGCGGTCCTCGGCTTCGAATACGGTTACTCGCTCGCCCGTCCGAACGCGTTGACGCTTTGGGAAGCCCAGTTCGGCGACTTCGCCAACGGTGCACAGGTCGTCTTCGACCAGTTCATCTCGTCGGGCGAACGCAAGTGGCTGCGCATGTCTGGTCTCGTCTGCCTGCTGCCGCACGGTTATGAGGGCCAGGGTCCGGAGCACTCGTCCGCCCGCCTCGAACGCTTCCTGCAGCTCTGCGCCGAAGACAACATGCAGGTCGCCAACGTCACGACGCCGGCGAACTACTTCCACATCCTGCGCCGGCAGGTGAAGCGCGACTTCCGCAAGCCGCTGGTCCTGATGACGCCGAAGTCGCTGCTGCGCCACAAGCGGGCGGTTTCGAGTCTGTCGGAAATGGCCGGCGAGAGCTCGTTCCACCGCCTGCTGTGGGACGATGCCGAGGTGATCAAGGATGGTCCGATCAAGCTGCAGAAGGACTCGAAGATCCGTCGCGTCGTGCTCTGCTCGGGCAAGGTCTACTACGACCTGCTCGAAGAGCGCGAGAAGCGCGGCATCGACGACGTCTACCTGCTGCGCGTCGAACAGCTCTATCCGTTCCCGGCCAAGGCGCTGATCAACGAGCTCAGCCGCTTCCGCAACGCGGAGATGGTCTGGTGCCAGGAAGAGCCGAAGAACATGGGCGCCTGGTCGTTCATCGACCCCTATCTCGAATGGGTTCTCGCCCATATCGACGCCAAGTATCAGCGCGTGCGCTACACCGGCCGTCCGGCTGCCGCCTCGCCGGCAACGGGCCTGATGTCGAAGCACCAGGCGCAGCTTGCCGCCTTCCTCGAGGACGCGCTGGGGGGCTGACGCTCCCCACGCTCTGAGCCAATAGAAACAGATATCTGATCAACGGAACAAAAATCATGGCAACAGAAATCCGCGTTCCCACCCTCGGCGAATCCGTCAGCGAAGCGACCGTCGGCACCTGGTTCAAGAAGGTCGGCGATGCCATCAAGGCCGATGAGCCCCTGCTCGAACTCGAAACCGACAAGGTGACGATCGAAGTGCCGGCGCCAGCCGCTGGCACGCTTTCCGAAATCGTTGCGCAGGCCGGCGAGACCGTCGGTCTCGGCGCGCTGCTCGGCCAGATCGCTGCCGGCGCTGCTGCTGCCGCTCCGGCGGCTGCTGCCGAAAAGAAGGCCGAGCCGGCCGCTGCCGCTCCGGCTGCCCCGGCTGCCGCTGCAGCACCCGCTGCCTCGTCGATGCCGCCGGCACCGGCTGCCGCGAAGCTGCTCGCCGAAAACAACCTGTCGGCCGATCAGCTCGATGGCTCCGGCAAGCGTGGCCAGGTGCTGAAGGGTGACGTGCTTGCAGCCGTCGCCAAGGGCATCTCGACCCCTGCTGTCGCAGAGCCCGCAAAGGTCCAGGCCCGTGCGCCGTCGACGGCAGAAGATGTCGTGCGCGAAGAGCGCGTCAAGATGACCCGCCTGCGCCAGACGATCGCCAAGCGCCTCAAGGATGCGCAGAACACCGCCGCCATGCTCACCACCTACAACGAGGTGGACATGAGCGCCGTCATGTCGCTGCGCAACAAGTACAAGGACATCTTCGAGAAGAAGCATGGCGTGAAGCTCGGCTTCATGGGCTTTTTCACCAAGGCCGTGACCCACGCGCTGAAGGAAATCCCGGCTGTTAACGCCGAGATCGACGGCACCGACATCATCTACAAGAACTACTGCCACATCGGCGTCGCCGTCGGCACCGACAAGGGCCTTGTCGTTCCGATCGTGCGCGATGCCGACCAGATGTCGATCGCCGAGATCGAGAAGGACATCGGCCGTCTCGGCAAGGCTGCGCGTGATGGCGCGCTGTCGATGGCCGACATGCAGGGCGGTACCTTCACCATCTCCAACGGCGGCGTCTACGGTTCGCTGATGTCCTCGCCGATCCTCAACGCGCCGCAGTCGGGCATTCTCGGCATGCACAAGATCCAGGACCGTCCGGTCGCCATCGGCGGCCAGGTCGTCATCCGCCCGATGATGTACCTCGCGCTCTCGTACGATCACCGCATCGTCGACGGCAAGGAAGCCGTGACCTTCCTCGTCCGCGTCAAGGAAAGCCTCGAGGATCCGGAGCGTCTGGTTCTCGATCTCTAAGAGTTGGGCGGGGGCGATTGCAGCCCCCGCTTCTTTCTGCGCCGCGCTTCTCCGGATCGCATCGATGTCGTTCGAACTGACCTACCTGCTCTGGAGTGCCGTTCTCGCCTTCGCCTATATGATGGCGCAGGCGGGCGCCTATCGCCTGCAGCACGGCGTCATCGAAGCTGATACCAATCGCGACGTCGTGCCGGAGCCCAATGTCTTTACCGGGCGGGCGGGACGGGCGCTGCGCAATTTTCACGAGACCTATCCGGTCTTCATCGCCCTTGCGGTCGTGATAGAATTCTCCGGACGGAGCGGACCGCTCACCCAATGGGGCGTGGGGATCTGGTTCTGGGCAAGAGCCGCCTACCTGCCGATTTATATTGGCGGCCTCGGATTGGTTCGCTCCGCCGTCTGGACCGTTTCGGCGGTCGGGCTCCTGCTGATGATTGCGGGTATTCTGATCTGAACGGAGGAACTCGCATGGCATCCGAACCAAACGTTCCGCCGATCCAGGTGCCTCTCTGCGTCAAGGACGGCATCGCGGCGATCGCCTTTTACGAGAAGGCCTTTGGTGCCCAACACACCTTTTGCCAGCTGGCGGAGGATCGCAAGCGCGTGATGCATTCCAATCTCGCGCTCTTCGGCGGCGAGATCATGCTGCACGACGAATTTCCCGAATTCGGCTCGAACGTTCTTTCGCCGAAGACGGTCGGTGGTGCGAGCGTCGCCATCAACATCAATCTGCCTGATGCCGCCGACGTCGATGCAGCCTATGACCGGGCGATCGCCGCCGGGGCATCGACAGTTCTGGAGCCGCAGGATACCTTCTGGCACGCACGTTACGCGCGCATCCAGGATCCCTTCGGCCACGTCTGGGCCTTCAACGCACCGGTCGCACAACCATGAGCCAATATCTCCTAGAACTCGCATCGCTGATGGCGATCTTCGCCTTTGCGATCGTCTCTCCCGGCGCCGATCTGGCCATGGTCATGCGCCAGTCGATCGTGCATGGCCGGCGCCCGGCCATCATCACGTCCTTCGGCATCGGCACCTCGCTGATGTTCCATGTGACTTACACGATCCTCGGTCTGGGGCTGATCATTTCGCAGTCGATCTACCTCTTCAACATCGTCAAATGGTGCGGCGTCGCTTACCTGATCTATATCGGCATCAAGGCGCTCCGTGCCGGCCAGACGGAGATCAAGGTCGAGCGCGCGGAAGGCAATGAGCCGGCCAAGGGCCAGTCGACCGCCAAGGCTTTCGGCCTCGGCTTTGCCGCCAATGCGCTCAATCCGAAGCCGGTATTCTTCTTCCTGTCGATCTTCTCGACCGTCGTCAGCGCCCACACGCCGATCCTCGTCAAGTTCGGCTATGGGCTGGTCATGGCCACCTGCCTGATCCTCTGGTTCGTCGGCGTCAGCCTGTTCATGACGACGCCGCGGATGCGCGCCGCCTTCACCCGCGCCAGCAAGTGGATCGACCGCGCCAGCGGCGTGGTCTTCATTGCGCTTGGTCTCAGGCTCGCGACGGAGAAGGCAGCCTGATCATGATCTCCGGTCGCTTCATCTTGATGCTGTTCTGCACCGCGCTTGCAGCGCCGGCTGCCGCTGCCGATTGCAAGCAGTCGCACGCGATCTACGCCGATCGTGACGGCGGCTATGAGCTGCGCTTCGAGCCGGTCGGCTCGGCAAGTGCGGCGACCAGCAACCACTTCAAGGTGGCGGTGCTCAAACCCGGGCTTCTGCTCGACGGCGTCGTGATGCCGGCGGGAGAGCCGGAACGCGCCACGGGGCTGATCATGCACAATTGCCCGGAGGGTGACGCGACCGGCGAGGAACTGCGCGCCTGCACGGTATGGCAGGGCGTCGTCTATGCGCTCGACAAGGCCGGTGCGATCAGCGAGATCCCTGGTGAAGCCGAACAGGCGGCCGAGCAGTTGCTGCTTCCCGATTTCGGGCCTTCCCTCAGAGCATCGAGCGCCTGGGGCAAGGGCAAGGCCGAGGCCGACAGCTGGGATTCTTTCACCCTCAAGGGATGCGCCGCATGAGCGCAGGCCCCGTTCTTCTCGTGACAGGCGGTAGCCGCGGTATCGGCGCGGCGGTTTGTGTCGCCGCGGCGAAAGCCGGCTGGCGTGTCGCAGTCAACTACGCGACGAACCGTGATGCGGCAGATGCGGTTGTCGGCGCGATCGAAGCGGCCGGCGGCTCGGCGATTGCGGTTCAGGGCGATGTCGGCTCGGAGGCGGATATCCAGGCGATGTTCGCTGCCGTCGATGCGGCCTTCGGCCGGCTGGATGGCCTCGTCAACAATGCCGGCATCGTTGGGCCGACCGCGCGGATCGACGAGATGTCGGTCGAGCGGCTGGAGCGGATGTTCCGCATTAACGTCACCGGCTCCATTCGCTGCGCGGCGGAAGCGGTTCGGCGCATGTCGACGCGCTACGGCGGCAAGGGTGGCGCCATCGTCAACATCTCCTCGGCCGCAGCCGTGCTCGGCTCGCCGGCACAATATGTCGACTACGCCGCCTCGAAGGGTGCGATCGACACCTTCACCATCGGCCTTGCGCGCGAGGTTGCGACCGAGGGCATTCGCGTCAATGCGATCCGTCCCGGCGTCATCGATACCGAGATCCATGCCTCCGGCGGCCTGCCGGACCGGGCGCGCGATCTTGCTCCCACCATTCCCGTTCAGCGACCCGGCACCGCCGAGGAAGTCGCTGACGCGGTTCTCTACCTCCTGTCAGACAAGGCGACTTATGTGACGGGGGCAATTCTCAATGTCAGCGGCGGGCGGTAACCGCCCTGAAGGAAGGATATTCTAATGGCTTATGATCTCATCGTTATCGGCAGCGGCCCCGGCGGCTATGTCTGCGCCATCAAGGCGGCTCAGCTCGGCCTGAAGGTGGCCGTCGTCGAGAAGCGCGCCACCTATGGCGGCACCTGCCTCAACATCGGCTGCATCCCGTCGAAGGCGCTACTGCATGCTTCGGAGGTGTTCCATCAGGTCGCCCATGGCGTCGACGCGCTTGGCGTCGAAGTCGCAGCACCGAAGCTGAACCTCGAAAAGATGTTGGCCCACAAGGACGCGACCGTTAAGTCCAACGTCGAGGGCGTCTCGTTCCTGTTCAAGAAGAACAAGATCGACGGCATCCAGGGCACCGGCAAGGTTCTCGGTCAGGGCAAGGTTTCGGTCACCAACGACAAGGGCGAGGAGCAGATCCTCGAAACCAAGAACATCGTGATCGCCACCGGCTCCGACGTCGCCGGCATTCCGGGCGTTCAGGTCGATATCGACGAGAAGGTGATCATCTCCTCGACCGGCGGCATCGCGCTCGAAAAGGTCCCGGCCAACATGATCGTCGTCGGCGGCGGCGTCATCGGCCTCGAGCTCGGCTCGGTCTGGGCGCGCCTCGGCGCCAAGGTTACGGTTGTCGAATATCTCGATACCATCCTCGGCGGCATGGACGGCGAAGTTGCCAAGCAGTTCCAGCGCATGCTCGCGAAGCAGGGCATGGACTTCAAGCTGGGCGCCAAGGTGACCGGCGTCGTCAAGGACGGCAAGGGCGCCAAGGTGACCTTCGAGCCGGTCAAGGGCGGCGACGCCGTGACGCTCGATGCCGACGTGGTGCTGATTGCCACCGGCCGCAAGCCTTACACCGATGGTCTTGGCCTCGATAAGGCCGGCGTCGTCATGGACCAGCGCGGTCGTGTCGAGATCGACCATCACTACCAGACGAGCGTTACCGGCATCTACGCGATCGGTGACGTCGTGCGCGGCCCGATGCTCGCCCACAAGGCGGAAGACGAAGGCGTCGCGGTTGCCGAGATTCTCGCCGGACAGGCCGGCCACGTGAACTATGACGTCATCCCGAGCGTCGTCTACACCCAGCCGGAAGTCGCCTCCGTCGGCAAGACCGAGGAAGAGCTGAAGGCTGCGGGCGTCGCCTACAAGGTCGGCAAGTTCCCCTTCACCGCCAATGGCCGCGCGCGCGCCATGCTTGCCACCGACGGCTTCGTGAAGATCCTCGCCGACAAGGAAACCGACCGGGTTCTCGGCGGCCACATCGTCGGCTTCGGCGCCGGCGAGATGATCCACGAAATCGCCGTGCTGATGGAGTTCGGCGGTTCGTCGGAAGACCTCGGCCGCACCTGCCACGCGCATCCGACCATGTCGGAAGCGGTCAAGGAAGCGGCTCTTTCGACCTTCTTCAAGCCGATCCACATGTAATGATCCAGCGAGGGGGCTGCAGCAAGCGGCCCCCTTGTTCCAGCCGCGCGCTTCAACACGCCGGCTGTTGTTGCGGCGCTTTCACCAGTGCCGCGTCAGCGTTCGCTGACATCCCCCCCGGAGATTTCGTGGCGGATGGCGACTATCTCTCATTCTTCAGAAGCAGATCGGAGCGCGTGGAAGCGCTCCTCGAACTCCCGCCTGAGGCTGCGTCGTGCTTCGGCCGCGCGCTGCCGGCGCTTGCGGTCGGCGGTGTCAGTGTTCAGCGGAGGTACGGGCGTCGGCGCGCCGTCGGCGTCGACCGCGACCATCGTGAAGTAACAGGAGTTGGTGTGTCGCCGCTCGCCACTCCTGATGTTCTCGGCCTCGACGCGGATGCCGATTTCCATCGAGGTGCGGCCGGCATTGTTGACCGCGGCACGGAAGGTGACGAGCTCGCCGACGTGGATGGGCTGGCGGAAGGTCACCTGGTCGACCGAAAGCGTCACCGCATATTGCTGCGAATAGCGCGAGGCGCATGAGAACGCCACGCGATCCAGGAGATTGAGCAGCGCGCCGCCATGGACCTTGCCGCTGAAATTCGCCATGTCCGGCGTCATCAGCACGACCATTTCGAGTTCGCGTGTGTCGTGGCTGGTTTCCATTGTCCATCTCCAGAATTTGCAACGCTCAGCTTGAGTTATGCAGCTTGTCGGCGCGAAGGGAAGGGGCCTCACCGCATCGGCGAATGACGGCCCCGGCGGCAGACTGGGTGTGACGATTGGACCGAGGGCTGCGACAAGCGGTCTCCTGTCCAGGCACGACGGAGGGCGCAATCATGTCTCAAAGGACAAGCGACGCCGTGGCGTCAGGAGGAAACATGAATCCGAGAGCCGTGGCCACCTCGTTGCCGAACCGGCATCTACCCGACGCCGATTGGGCCGACCGATTCGAGCTCGCGCTCGACGGCAAGGGCGTGACCGCTGCGGAAGCGGCCGAACGTTCGCTTGGCCGTTCGCCGCGATGGATTCGCGAACTGCTGCGCCTGCGCAACCGCGTGGTCTCGCTCATTGGCCTGAAATCGGCAGCGCCGAAACCGGGTCGCTTCGGGCTGGTCGGGGCGTTTCCAGTGCTGTCGAAAAGCGACGACGAAGTGGTGCTCGGTTTCGACGACAAGCATCTCGATTTTCGCATCGTCGTGGATGTCAGGGCGGGATCCGCGGTCAACCAGATCGTCGGCGTCACCACGCTCGTCCGCAGGCACAATACGCTCGGGCGGGTTTACCTGGCGGCGGTCACACCGTTTCACAAGGTGATCGTGCCGACGCTTCTGGCCCGGGTGGCGGGTCCGGGCGGTCAGATTGGCTGATCAGTCTCCGGCTTGAACGCCCGCCAGTCAGTTGGCGCGCGTGACCGTGAAGCCCTGGGCGCGGAGCAGTTCGACAAGACCTTCCTTGCCCGGAAGGTGCAGCGCTCCGACCGCCATGAAAGCGCCGCCGTCCTTCAGGATCGGTTCGGCACGTGTCGCCATCGTCTTGTTGCGGTCGACGATGATGCGCTGCTCGAAATCGGCATAGCCGAAATCCTCGGCGGAGCCCTTGTCGGAAACGGATCTCATCATCGGCATGATCATGCCGGTGTCGCCGGAAAGGTAGAGATCGGTCATTGTCGCGAAGACGTCGTCGATCGTCTTGCCGAGCGCCAGCGTCTCGATCAGCGCGCGCAGGTGCAGTTCTGTCGGAAGCGAATCCATCGCTGCGAGCTGTTCGATCAGCGTCTCCAGGCCCTTGAGCGTTTTGCCCTGGCTGACCGCATCCTCGGCAATCTTCTTGTCGAGGAAGGAGGCGCCGGTCGCCTTGCGGCTGATCTCGCAGGCGGGCAACGCGACGAAGCTCGCGATCATCCAGGGTTTCATGCGCGCAACGAGCGTCAGCGGAATGCCGCGGGCTTTGAGGCCCGCTTCGAGCTGTTCGCGATCGCCGGGCTCCAGGAAATCGGCGATCGTCTTGTTGTCCGGAAACATGGTGAGGTCGGGCCGCATCAGGATCGCGGCGGCCGATTTCTTCTCGTCGACGATCTCGTCCGATTCGACGATGACGGTTGAGGCTGCTTCGAAAGCGGCCGGCGCCTCGGCAGGCAACGCCAGTACGCGCGGATCGGTCACGTGCATGGTGCCGAGCAGCCAGGAGGCCGCGATGCCGTCCTTCTCGATCTTCCAGAAGATGCCTTTGCCGTTCGGCACGGCGGCGGCTTCCGCTTCGAGTGCGGCGAATTTGGTCGGATCCGACTTGGCAAGGGCGGTGAGCACATTCGAGCCGCCGCATTCGGCTTCCTGCGCATCGGCTTCCGCAACGAAGAAGAGTGCAACGACGAGGCTGGCGGCAAGAACAACATGCAAGAGGGCAATGAGCCAAAGCGTATCGTCAGCGACCCGCGCAAGCAGGTTGCGGGGCAGGTTTCGATCAGGTCTCGCAAAGGCGGTCATCATTGTTCCCCGACGGTCGGACGGTCGTTGCTGAACCCTAGGGCCGGGCCGGTCACGGCTTCCTTAAAGGGCATGGTTAATCCATCGTTTCGCCGAAAATCAGGCGCGCGGATGGGCGCGATCGTAGATTTCCAGAAGCCGCGCGGAATCGACACCGGTATAGACCTGCGTGGTCGACAGGCTGGCGTGGCCGAGCAGTTCCTGGATGGTTCGCAGATCGCCGCCGCCGGCCAGCAGATGGGTGGCGAAGGAGTGTCGCAGCGCATGCGGCGTTGCCGTGTCCGGCAGGCCGAGGGCCCCGCGCAGCTTCTGCATTTCCCGCTGGATGATTGCCGGCTGCAGCTTGGCGCCACGGGCACCACGAAACAACGGTTCATCAGCAGGCGGCTGATAGGGGCAGAGTTTGATATAGGCTGCGACGGCTTCACGCGCAGCCTGAATCAATGGCACGAGCCGCGTCTTGCCGCCTTTGCCGATGATGCGCAGCGACGAGGGCGAGTCGGCGAAATCGCCCGATGTCAGCCCGAGCGCTTCGGAAATGCGCAGGCCGCAGCCATAGAGCAGGGTCAGCACCGCGGCATTGCGCGCGGCGATCCAGGGCTCCTCGGCAAGCTGCGCCTCCGAGGTCACGACGTTCAGCGCCTCTCGGTCGGTCAGCGGCTTCGGCAGGGATTTCGGCTGCTTCGGCGAGCGCACGGCGGCGGCACCTGCTGCGTTCGCAAGGCCATTGCGTTCGAGAAAGCGCAGGAAGGAGCGCAAACCGGCGAGGCCACGGCCGAGCGTGCGTGCACCGGCGCCACCCTTGCGGCGCTGGGCGAGGAAGCCGCGCAGATCCGCCGGCCGCAGCGTCCGGATGTCGGAAAGGCGCGGCGGCCCGGCCAGATGGCCGGTCAGGAATGTCAGGAATTGACGGGTGTCGCGCTCATAGGCCTCGACGGTGTTGTCGGAGAGGCGCCGCTCCCGCATGAGCCCATTGAGCCAACGTTGGCGTTCGGCAAGGAGTTCCGGATGGCCGATGACGAGGAGCTCGTTCATTGTCGCTTCCCAAGTTGGTCCATCGGCGACAATGCCCTGACGCATCTTATGTTTTTGCTAATGCGCCCTTGGAATCTGTCATTCTTCGATCATATAGAATTGCGATGGTCAGCCGGAAAGAATCGGATCGGACTATGGTGGGACGGGATTCGGTGAACGGATTCGCGCATTTTGCTGAAGTACTCGCCCTGGTCTCACAGGGAAAACCTGGTCACATCGTTGACACCCTGATTGCCGAGCGCGGGCAGCGCATCGTCAAGAGCCCGATGTGGCCGTTGATGCGACCTTTTCTCTACGCGTTGCTGAACTACCGCAAGGCGCACGAGTTCGCCGATGCGGTCGCCAACATGCCCGGCTTCCAGGCCTTCGAACATCTGAGTTCGCTTCTCTCGCTGGAGGTGCGGGTCGACCGGGCCGAGCGCATTCCGGCCAAGGGCGGCTTCCTGCTCGTCAGCAACCATCCGACCGGCATTGCCGACGGTATCGCTGTTTTCGACCTGCTCAAGACACGGCGGCCGGACATGATGTTCTTCGCCAATCGCGACGCCATCCGCGTCAATCCACGCTTTGTCGAGATGGTCATCCCGGTCGAATGGCGCGAGGAGCACAAGAGCAAGCTGAAGGCCCGCGAGACGCTGCAGGTGACCAACCGGGCGATCGGCGAGGGCAAGGCGACGGTGCTCTTCCCTTCCGGGCGCATCGCCTATTGGGCGGACGGCTGCCTCAACGAGCGGCCGTGGAAGACGTCTGCGGTGGGCTTTGCGCGCAAATACGGCCTGCCGATCCTGCCGGTGCACATGAGCGCCCGCAATTCCGGCCTGTTCTACTGGTTCGCCAAATGGTCGACGGAACTGCGCGACATGACCGTGTTCCACGAGCTGCTCAACAAGAAGGGCGACTTCTTCGATTTCCGCATCGGCAACCTGATCCCGCCGGAGGCGCTGGAAGGTGAGCCTGGCGAGGTGACGAAGGCGCTCGAGCGGCACACGGTGTTCGATCTGGCCATGGACGCGGACGTGGCGTTCCAGCCCCGGTTGCAAGCAGAGGTCGCGCTCTAGCGATCAGCCGCGCCATGCCTGCCGGGCTTCACGCCGTGCGGCGGATCGGCTAGGTCTTGGGCATGCAGCTTCAATCCATGTTTGCCGAAAACTACCGTTCGTTGAAGTCGATCCGCATGGATCTGACGGGCGTCAACCTGTTCATCGGCGAGAACGGCGTCGGCAAGTCCAATCTCTATCGTGCGCTTCAACTCGTGCAGTCGGCGACGCGCGGCACTCTGGCGCGCGAGATCGCGGAGGAGGGCGGGATGTCGTCGGCGCTCTGGAGTGGCCGCCGCCGCGCCGACAAGCCGGCGCGCATAAGGCTCGAGACCGAGTTGCTGGATGAGGAGCGGGCGATCACCTTTCGCTACCGCATCGAGGCCGGGCTGCGTCCGCCTTTGGCGGCCGCAGGGTTTGCCTATGAGCCCCAGGTCAAGGAAGAGGAACTGACCGTTGAAACCGGCCGCCGTCCCGTGACGATGATGAAGCGGTCCGGCCCCGGCATCTTCGTGCGCGGCGACCGCGGGCGGATGGAGGACTATCCGGAAACGGCTCTGACCTCGGAAACGGCGATCTCGCTGCTCGGCGATGCCGGCCACTATCCGGAGGTCGGCACCTTTCGCCGCGCGGTCGACCAATGGCGGTTCTTCCATGGCTTCCGCACCGATCGCGATTCGCCGTTGCGGTTGCCTTGCCTCGCCGTGACGGCGCCGATGCTTGACGAGACGGGTGTCAACATGGCTGCGGTGTTTGCGACGCTCAGGCACACACGTGAGGATACGGTTGATCTCGATCGAGCGGTCGCCGACGCCTTCGGCGGCGCCTATCTCGACGTTCCCGAACCGGGACAGTTTGCCGAGTTTTCGCTGGTCTTTCCGGATTTCCCCAACCGGCCGTTTTCGCCGCGCGAGCTGTCGGATGGGCAGATGCGGTTCCTGGCGCTGGCGGCGGCGCTGCTTTCCTATCGCCGGCCCCGGTTCATTGCGCTGAACGAGCCGGAGACGAGCCTGCATCCGGACATGCTGCCGGCGCTCGCCGACATGGTCGCCAGCGCTTCGCGCGAAAGCCAGATCTGGATCGTCACTCATTCTGAGCGGTTGGCGGAGGAAGTGCGCCAGCGTTGCGGCATCCGTCCGCGCCGGGTGATCCGCAAGGACAGCGCCACCTGGATCGATGGCATGCGGCTGACGGGGCTGATGGACGACGACGAGTAGGCAACAAAAAACCCCGCAGCGATGCGGGGTTTTCATTCATTCCTGAAGCAATCAGGCGATCTTCTGGCCGGTCTTGGCCCAGTCGGCCAGGAACATTTCGAGGCCCTTGTCGGTCAGCGGGTGCTTGACCAGAGCCTTCAGCGTTGCCGGCGGCGCGGTGATGACGTCGGCGCCGATGAGGGCGGCTTCCTTGACGTGGTTCACGGTGCGGATCGAGGCTGCAAGGATCTCGGTCTCATAGCCGTAGTTGTCGAAGATGTGGCGGATCTCGCGGATCAGGTCCATGCCATCGAAGGCGATGTCGTCGAGGCGGCCGACGAAGGGCGAAACGAAGGTCGCGCCGGCCTTGGCGGCGAGCAGGGCCTGATTGGCCGAGAAGCACAGCGTCACGTTGGTCTGGTGGCCGTCCGAGGTCAGCGCCTTGCAGGCCTTGAGACCGTCGAGCGTCAGCGGCAGCTTGATGCAGATGTTGTCGGCGATCTTCGAAAGAACGGCCGCTTCCTTCATCATCTCGGCGTATTCGGTGGCGGTCACTTCAGCCGAAACCGGGCCTTCGACGATCGAGCAGATTTCCTTGGTGACTTCCGTGATGTCGCGGCCCGACTTCAGGATCAGCGACGGGTTGGTGGTGACGCCATCGAGAAGGCCGAGATCGTTCAGCTCGCGGATTTCCTTGACGTCGGCGGTATCAACGAAAAATTTCATGGAGTCACTCCTTGGGCACGATTGCCGCTCGGGCGCATCTCTACCGGGGAGGAATTCCGTTGGCAGAGATCGCGCGCGTTGAAACTCTGGTGGAACCGTGACAAACCCTGCGCCGGCAAGGCTGCGGTTCGCAGCGCAGTTTTCTTTAACCGAAACACGTGGCAAGGTCACGGCAAAATGACTCGCGATTCAACCGATTTATTCGGCGATTTGCTCGGGCCGATTTCTGCCCGTCGCGTCGTGCCGGTCCTGGTGCCCATGCCGGCGCCGAAAGCCTATTCCTATGCGGTTCCCGACGGCATGGCGGTCGAGCCGGGCTCGATCGTGCAGGTGCCGCTCGGCCCCCGTCTCGTCGTCGGCGTGGTCTGGGATGGAGACGATGACGGCAATGTCGATCCGAAGAAACTCAAGACAATCGAGAAGGTTTTTGACTGCCCGCCGCTGACGAGGGACATGCGAACTTTTCTTGACTGGGTTGCTGCCTACACTGTGACGCCGCCGGGGCTCGTCGCGCGCATGGCGCTCCGGGCACCGGCGGCCTTCGATCCGGAGCCGATGGTGGAAGCGCTGCGCCTCACGGAGATGCGACCGGAGCGCATGACGGCGGCTCGTGAGCGCGTCATCGCGACCGCGAGCGACGGCCTCTCCTGGACGCGCTCCGGGCTTGCGCATGCGGCCGGCACATCGTCGAGCGTGATCGAGGGGCTGACGCAGCAAGGCGTCTTAGAAACCGTATTCATGGCGCCGCCGCCGGTGGTTGCCTTGCCTGATCCCGATTTTGTCGCGCCCCGGCTCGAAGGGCCCCAGAAGGATGCGGCAGCCGATCTCCTGGCGGCGGTGGAGGAGGGCGGCTTCTCTGTGTCGCTGATCGACGGCATCACCGGCTCCGGCAAGACCGAGGTTTATTTCGAGGCGATTGCCGCGACGCTTCGGGCAGGCAAGCAAGTGCTGATACTCTTGCCGGAGATCGCGCTGACATCGAGTTTCCTCGAGCGCTTCCAGGATCGTTTCGGGGCGAAGCCGGCGGAGTGGCACTCGGACCTTGCGCCGCGGACGCGCGAAAAGGTCTGGCGCCAGGTGACGACCGGCACGGTGCGTGTCGTTGCCGGCGCGCGGTCCGCGCTGTTCCTGCCGTTCGAAGAGCTCGGTCTCATCATCGTCGACGAAGAGCACGACCCGGCCTACAAGCAGGAAGACCGCGTCTTCTACAATGCGCGCGACATGGCGGTCGTGCGCGGTCGGATCACCGGCTTTCCCGTCGTGCTCGTCTCGGCGACGCCATCGGTCGAAAGCCGAGTCAATGGCGAAGTCGGCCGTTACAAGCCGATCCACCTGCCGACGCGTTTCGGCGATGCGGCGCTGCCGCGGCTCGGCGTGGTCGATATGCGCCAGCATCCGCCGGCGCGCGGCGGCTTCCTTTCGCCGGTTCTCATCAACCAGATCGGCAAGGCCGTTGAGCGCGGCGAACAGGCGCTGCTTTTCCTCAACCGCCGCGGTTATGCGCCGCTGACGCTCTGCCGCGTCTGCGGCCATCGCTTCCAGTGCCCGGACTGTTCAAGCTGGCTCGTCGAACACCGCTTCCGCGGGCAGATCCAGTGCCACCATTGCGGCTATACGGAGAAGACGCCGGAGGCCTGCCCCGAATGCGGCACGCTCGATCATCTCGTTGCCTGCGGCCCGGGGGTCGAACGCATTGCCGAGGAGGTGGAGCGGCATTTCCCCGAGGCGCGCACGATCGTGCTGTCCTCCGACCTCATGGGCGTCAAGCGGCTGCGGCTGGAACTCGACGCCATTGCGCGCGGCGAAGCGGACATCGTCATCGGCACCCAGCTTGTCGCCAAGGGGCATAACTTTCCGCTGATGACGCTGGTCGGCATCGTCGATGCCGACCTCGGCTTGGCCAATGGCGATCCGCGGGCAGCCGAGCGGACGTTCCAGCTTCTTTCGCAGGTGACCGGCCGCGCCGGGCGAACCGGCCTCAAGAGTCTCGGCCTGTTGCAGACCTACCAGCCGCAGCATCCGGTGATGCAGGCCATCGTCTCCGGCGATGCGGATGCCTTCTACGACCGAGAGATCGCCGAGCGCGAAAAGGCCTTGCTGCCGCCCTTCGGCCGGCTCGCCTCGCTGATCGTTTCGGCCGATACCCGTCAGGATGCCGAGGGCCATGCGCGGGGCTTGCGCATGGCTGCGCCGCGGACCGACGGCATCACCATTCTCGGCCCGGCGGAGGCGCCGCTGGCGCTGATCCGTGGACGGCATCGCTTCCGCCTGCTGGTGCATGGCCGGCGCAACAGCGACATGCAGGCTTTCGTCAAGGCGATGATCGCCGCCGGCCCCAAGGAGCGCGGCTCGATCAGCGTCCAGCTCGACATCGATCCCCAAAGCTTCCTGTAAATTCAAGTTTCCTGTGATCGTCGCGTTGAACAGGCCGCGGGCGATTCACAACCGGGGCGACATGCGCTAGAGGTCAAGGACGCGCCGCTTCGGCCGAAGACGAAACGGCATGACAAGGGCTCATCTGCAGGAACGGGCATGGAATTCTACATTCCGACGGAAACCGGCGAATTCCTCGCCTTCTGCGCGGCCGTGGCTGCGGCGCTGATCGGCGTCGTCATGCTGTTTGCGCCGCGGCTTACCTTTCGTGCGGCTGGCATCGGCATTGCCGAGGGGCGGCGCGGCGGTTATGCCGAGGCACGCTCCACCATGGGCGGCATGCATGTGGGGCTCGGCCTTGCCGCGATCCTCCTGGCGCAGCCGATGGTCTATCTTGCAGTCGGAGCGGCGTTCGCGCTTGCCGCCTTCGGCCGAATCCTCTCGATGATGAGCGACAACGGCGGCACGGTCTACAACTGGCTGGCGCTCTTCGTTCAGGCGGCACTCGCCATCCTTCCGCTCGCATACGTCTTCGGCATGATCTGATCGTGCCGCGGGCCGTTCCGCGATTCACAACGCAGGAAACGAATTTACGGCAAAATTCGGCCAAGGTGGCCGACTTATGCCGCATTCCTGCCGTTCGCGTGTTGCGAGTCCAAACATCCTATGCTAGACGAACCGCGAATTGCGGGGGAAGTGGGTCGCCAGGCCTCGATATCCTGCAAATTATTGCAGCAAATTCAAGAATTTAAGTTGACGGCCCACCGCCAGCTCGGTTCTTGGATGAAAATGAGAGAAGCTTGTGCCCGTGGCAGACACATCCCAGCTTATTTCCGGTGTTGCAGAAAGATACGCGTCCTCGCTTTTTGAACTCGCGCTCGGCGCCGGTTCCGTCGAGGCAGTCGGCGCGGATCTGACCCGCGTCCAGGCCCTGATCGACGGCAGCGATGATCTGAAGCGGCTGATCGTAAGCCCGGTCTTTTCTGCAGACGACCAGTTCAAGGCCATTTCGGCAGTTGCCGAGAAGGCTGGTATCTCCGGGCTCGTCGGCAACTTCCTCAAGGTCGTTGCCCGCAATCGCCGCCTCTTCGCGCTGCCGGGCATGATCAAGGCGTTCCGCCTGATCGCCGCACGCCATCGTGGCGAAGTCTCCGCCGACGTCACGTCGGCCCATGCGCTCTCTGCAGTGCAGGAAAACGAATTGAAGGCGACGCTGAAAAGCGTCACCGGCAAAGACGTGACGGTCAACGTCACCGTCGACCCGTCTATTCTTGGAGGTCTGATCGTCAAGGTCGGGTCCCGCCAGATTGACACCTCCCTTCGCACCAAACTCTCTACCCTTAAGCTTGCACTGAAAGAGGTCGGCTGATGGATATCCGCGCCGCGGAAATTTCCGCAATTCTCAAAGATCAGATCAAAAATTTCGGCCAGGAAGCAGAAGTCTCCGAAGTCGGTCAGGTGCTTTCCGTCGGTGACGGTATTGCCCGCGTCTACGGCCTCGACAATGTTCAGGCAGGCGAGATGGTCGAATTCCCGGGTGGAATTCGCGGCATGGCGCTGAACCTCGAAGCCGACAACGTCGGTGTCGTTATTTTCGGTTCGGACCGTGACATCAAGGAAGGCGACACCGTCAAGCGGACCGGCGCCATCGTGGACGTCCCGGTTGGTCCGGAACTGCTCGGCCGCGTCGTCGACGCGCTCGGCAACCCGATCGACGGCAAGGGCCCGATCAACGCCAAGCAGCGCTCGCGCGTTGACGTCAAGGCTCCGGGTATCATTCCGCGCAAGTCGGTTCATGAGCCGATGTCGACCGGCCTCAAGGCCATCGACGCTCTGATCCCGGTTGGTCGTGGCCAGCGCGAGCTCGTCATCGGCGACCGCCAGACCGGCAAGACCGCGATCATCCTTGACACGATCCTCAACCAGAAGGCCATTCACGACAATGGTCCGGAAGGTGACAAGCTGTATTGCGTCTACGTCGCAATCGGCCAGAAGCGTTCGACGGTTGCCCAGTTCGTGAAGGTTCTGGAAGAGCGTGGCGCTCTGCAGTACTCGATCATCGTTGCTGCAACCGCATCCGACCCGGCTCCGATGCAGTACCTCGCACCGTTCGCCGGTTGCGCGATGGGCGAATACTTCCGTGACAACGGCAAGCATGCCCTCATCGGCTACGACGACCTGTCGAAGCAGGCTGTTTCCTACCGTCAGATGTCGCTCCTGCTGCGCCGCCCGCCGGGCCGCGAAGCTTATCCGGGCGACGTTTTCTACCTGCACTCCCGCCTGCTCGAGCGCGCTGCAAAGCTCTCGGACGACAATGGCGCCGGTTCGCTGACGGCTCTGCCGGTCATCGAAACGCAGGGCAATGACGTTTCGGCGTTCATCCCGACCAACGTGATCTCGATCACCGACGGCCAGATCTTCCTTGAAACCGACCTGTTCTACCAGGGCATCCGTCCGGCCGTTAACGTCGGTCTGTCGGTTTCGCGCGTCGGCTCTGCCGCGCAGATCAAGGCGATGAAGCAGGTTGCCGGCTCGATCAAGGGCGAACTCGCTCAGTATCGTGAAATGGCCGCCTTCGCGCAGTTCGGCTCGGACCTCGATGCCGCTACGCAGCGCCTGCTGAACCGCGGTGCCCGCCTGACCGAACTCCTGAAGCAGCCGCAGTTCTCGCCGCTGAAGACGGAAGAGCAGGTCGCGGTCATCTTCGCTGGCGTCAACGGTTACCTCGACAAGCTGCCGGTCAACCAGGTCGGCAAGTTCGAGCAGGGCCTGCTTTCGTACATGCGTTCGGAAGGCAAGGACATCCTGGAAACCATCCGCAAGGACAAGGCGATCTCCGACGACGTCAAGGGCAAGCTGAAGGCTGCAATCGACAGCTTCGCCAAGTCTTTCGCCTGAGCGGATTTCATTTAGGACGGATAACGGATGCCTTCACTTAAGGATCTGAAGAACCGGATCGCCTCCGTCAAGGCGACGCAGAAGATCACCAAGGCGATGAAAATGGTCGCCGCGGCGAAGCTTCGGCGTGCGCAGGAGGCGGCCGAGGCCGCCCGGCCTTACTCGCAGCGCATGGCTACCGTTCTCGCCAACATCGCTCAGGCGGTTGGTGCGGACGACAGCGCGCCTGCCCTGATGACCGGAACCGGCAAGGACGATACGCACCTTCTGGTCGTCTGCACGGCTGAACGCGGCCTTTGCGGCGGCTTCAACTCGCAGATCGCCCGTCATGCCCGCGACCACGTTCGCAAGCTGCTCGCAGCCGGCAAGACGGTCAAGATCATCTGCGTGGGCAAGAAGGGCTTCGATATTCTGCGTCGCGAATTCGCGTCGCTGATCATCGATCGTGTCGACCTGCGTGAAGTCAAGAAGATCGGCTTCGAAAACGCCGACCAGATTGGCCACAAGGTCATCGCGCTCTTCGAAAAGGGCGAGTTCGATGTCTGCACGCTGTTCTACTCCGAGTTCAAGTCCGTTATCGCCCAGATTCCGACGGCTCAGCAGCTGATCCCCGCTTCGGCCGGCCCGGTCGCAGCGGAAGCATCGGATGCTTCGGCCGTCTATGAATATGAGCCGGACGCGGGCGCGATCCTGAGCGACCTCATTCCGCGCAACATTTCCGTGCAGATCTTCCGGGCCCTGCTCGAGAACGTCGCCGGCGAAATGGGCGCGAAGATGAGCGCGATGGACAATGCGACGCGCAATGCTGGTGAGATGATCAACAAGTTGACGCTGAACTATAACCGTCAGCGCCAGGCTCAGATCACCAAGGAACTCATTGAAATCATCTCGGGCGCGGAAGCGCTCTAAGGTTACGGAAAGAGGGTAAGGATTATGGCTAAGGCAGCTACCCCGAAAGAAACCGCAGTGGAGAAGAAGCCCGCTGCACCGAGGAAGGCAGCTTCCGCCAAGACCGCAGCAGTTGCCGCAACCGGCGCTGTCGGTCGCGTAACGCAGGTCATCGGCGCCGTCGTTGACGTCGTGTTCGAAGAAGGCCAGCTTCCGCAGATCCTGAACGCGCTGGAGACCGACAACCACGGTAACCGCCTCGTTCTCGAAGTCGCTCAGCACCTCGGCGAAAACTCCGTCCGCACGATCGCCATGGACTCGACCGAAGGTCTCGTGCGCGGCCAGCCGGTCACCGACACCGGTGCGCCGATCACGGTTCCGGTTGGCGACGAAACGCTCGGCCGCATCATGAACGTCATCGGCGAGCCGGTCGACGAAGCCGGTCCGCTCGTTACCTCGGGCAAGCGCGCGATCCACCAGGATGCGCCGTCCTACGTCGAGCAGTCGACGGAAGCACAGATCCTTGTCACCGGCATCAAGGTCGTCGACCTTCTCGCGCCTTACGCAAAGGGCGGCAAGATCGGCCTCTTCGGTGGTGCAGGCGTCGGCAAGACCGTTCTCATCATGGAACTGATCAACAACGTCGCCAAGGCGCACGGTGGTTACTCGGTGTTTGCAGGCGTGGGTGAACGCACCCGCGAAGGCAACGACCTCTACCACGAAATGATCGAGTCCGGCGTTAACAAGCAGGGCGGCGGCGCAGGCTCCAAGGCTGCGCTCGTTTACGGCCAGATGAACGAACCGCCGGGCGCCCGCGCTCGCGTCGCTCTGACGGGCCTCACGATCGCTGAAGACTTCCGCGACAAGGGCCAGGACGTTCTGTTCTTCGTCGACAACATCTTCCGCTTCACCCAGGCAGGTTCCGAAGTGTCGGCTCTGCTCGGCCGTATTCCTTCGGCCGTGGGTTACCAGCCGACGCTGGCGACCGACATGGGTCAGATGCAGGAACGCATCACCACGACGACCAAGGGTTCGATCACCTCGGTTCAGGCCATTTACGTTCCGGCCGACGACTTGACCGACCCGGCGCCGGCTACCTCGTTCGCCCACCTGGACGCAACGACGGTTCTGTCGCGCTCGATCGCCGAAAAGGGCATCTACCCGGCCGTTGACCCGCTCGACTCCACGTCGCGCATGCTCGACCCGATGATCGTCGGCGAGGAGCACTACGAAGTGTCGCGTAAGGTGCAGACGACCCTGCAGCGCTACAAGTCGCTCCAGGACATCATCGCCATCCTCGGCATGGACGAACTGTCTGAAGAAGACAAGATCGCCGTTGCCCGCGCTCGTAAGATCGAACGCTTCCTGTCGCAGCCGTTCTTCGTCGCCGAAGTCTTCACGGGTTCGCCGGGCAAGCTCGTCGCTCTCGAAGACACGATCAAGGGCTTCAAGGGCCTGGTCAACGGCGAATACGACCACCTGCCGGAAGCTGCCTTCTACATGGTCGGCTCGATCGAAGAAGCGGTCGAAAAGGCCAAGAAGCTGGCTGCTGAAGCCGCTTGATTGCACTGTTAAGCCTCGGCGCGATCCAAGCGCCGAGGCTTTCATCCTGCCTTATCAGAAGGCAGGGAAGACATGCACAGCCGCCTTTTAGGTGGCGCGCCCACGAGAAGTGAATGGTCATGGCCGATTTCAACTTTGAGCTTGTTTCCCCCGAGCGCCTGCTCCTCTCCGAAAAGGTGACGGAAGTCGTCATTCCGGCGACCGAGGGCGAGATGACCGTGATGGCCAATCACGCTCCGACGATGACGACGGTCAAGCCCGGCGTGGTCACGGTGAAGACGGCGGACGGCAAGACCGAGCGCTTTGCTGTGTTCGGCGGCTTTGCCGACATCCTGCCGACCGGCTGCACGCTTTTGGCCGAGTCCGCCGTCCACGTCGACGAACTCGACCGTACGGTTCTTGAAAACCGCATCGATGCGGTTCGTGCCGAGCTGGAAGGCGCCGGCGACGAGAAGAAGACCCGTCTCGAGCAGTTCGTCGCCGAACTGACGAAGCTCGGCGAGATCGTGATCCCGGCCTGAAAGGGACACCCGGAAGGGTAATGCAAATCCGAAAGCCCCGCCTTCGTGCGGGGTTTTTTGTTGATCGCGAGTTCTTTGCCGTGACGCTTCGCTTAAGTGGAGCGGGATGCGGGCGGACAACCGTATACCCTTCCTCATCAGTATTAGCCTTCGCGTCGGTGAATGGCTTGCCCGGATCGGCGCTTTAGCTATTCTTCATCAGAAGCCCTTTATTGGTCCCTGAAAGTTCAGCTCAAAGAAGAAGAGGCGCCGGCATGACGTCAAAGATTGTTCCGGTGATCATGGCGGGCGGGCGCGGCACCCGTTTGTGGCCGCTCTCTCGCGCCGCCGCTCCGAAGCAATTCCTGCAGATCCTTTCCGATCGTTCACTGTTCCAGCAGACGCTGGAGCGCGTGCGCGACGCCGGCCAGTTCGAGCCGGCCATCATCGTCACCAACAGCGACTTTCGCTTCATCGTCGCGGAGCAGGCGCGGGCGATCGACGTACATCTGGGCGACATCCTCCTTGAGCCGGTTGCACGCAACACAGCGCCGGCGCTGACTGCCGCGGCTTTCCAGGTACTCAGCCGTTACGGCAAGGGTGCGGTCATGCAGGTGCTTGCTTCTGACCATGAGATCGATGCCGGCGAGGTCTACAGGGATTGCATACTCAGGGCGCACCAGGCCGCCCGCCACGGAGAACTGGTGACCTTCGGCATCACGCCGACGGAACCGGCGACCGGCTACGGCTACATCGAGCGCGGCGAAGAACTGACGGCTGGCACGAACCGTGTGGCGCGGTTCGTCGAGAAGCCGGACCGCGCCAAAGCCGAGGCAATGCTCGAGACCGGGCGCTACCTCTGGAACTCCGGCATGTTCATGCTGCCGGTAAAACCCTTTCTTGATGAGATGAAGCGCCACGCGCCCCAAGTCTGGGAAGCGACGAAGCTCGCGGTCGACGGGGCTCAGAAGGATCTCGACTTCACGCGGCTGAATGCCGAGAGCTTCGCGGCCGCGCCTGATATTTCAGTCGATTATGCGGTCTTCGAAAAGACCGAGCGGGCAGCCGTGGTGCCGTCTTCCTTCCTCTGGTCCGATCTCGGCAGCTGGGACGCCGTCTGGAAGACGGGAGAAAAGGACGGCGACGGCAATGTCGTCACCGACAAGGCCACGGTGTCGAACACGCGCAATTCGCTGGTCCTGTCGCGCGACATTCACCTTGCAGTTCAAGGGCTGGACGATGTCGCCGTCATTGCCGGCGAGGATGCCGTCTATGTCGGACGGCTGGCCGATAGCCAGAGCGTCGGTTCCATCGTCAAGACGCTGGCGAAGTCGCCACAGACGGCGGCGCTGACCGAGATACACCCGACGTCCTATCGCCCCTGGGGGGCGGTCGCGGCCATTTCGGACGGAGAACGCTTTGCCGTCAAACGTCTGCGCGTGAACCCCGGCAAGAAGATCTCACTGCAGAAGCATCATCATCGGGCGGAACATTGGATCGTGGTGCGCGGCACGGCGGAGATCACGATGTCCGGGGAAACGCGAATGCTGCACGAGAATGAGTCGGTCTATATTCCGCCGGGGATCGTGCATCGGCTTCACAACCCGGGCAAAATCCCGCTGGAACTGATTGAGGTGCGCACCGGCTCCTATCTCGGCGAAGACGACATCATCCGTATCGAGGACGAATTCGGCCGAAGCTAAGGGGTAATCCCTTACTGCATGTCTCCTTGAATCGGCCTCGATTTAAGGACGAAGACCTGCAGCAAATCAAAGTGCTAGCGACCTTTGCGCGTCTGATGAGACTGCGCCGCAGGCCCGAATGATCGGACGACACGAAAAAAGCCCGGGCCAAGACCCGGGCTTTGCGTAGGTGAGAGCGGGAGGGCTGTCCCGCTCCAAATTCGGCACGCTTATAGCTGATGGATCAGCCGGCGACGCGCTCGGTTTCGCCCTTCTGAGCGTAGTAGTGGCCGAAGCGGTTTGCGAGGAAGGTGTCGAGGCTGATGTCTTCCTGGCGAACGAAGCCCTTCGAGGCGATCTTGCCTTCGGCGAGCAGATCGAGCACGGCGCAGATGCTGCCTGCCGTGGTGATCTGGATACCGCTCTGCATGCGGCCGGCAACGACGCCGCTATAGACCTTGTTGGCGTAGGTTTCCTGGATCAGGCGGCCGCTGCGGAAGCCCGAAACCGTAACGAAGATCACGACGACGTCCTGGGTGGTGGTCGGCAGGGCGTTCTCGAAGATGTCCTTGAGGACTTCGCGGCGGTGGCGCAGGCCGAGGTCGTTGAGGAGCGCCTTCATGATGGCGGCATGGCCCGGATAGCGGATCGTCTTGTAGTTGAGCGTGCGAACCTTGCCCTTCAGCGTTTCGCAGAGGGTGCCGAGACCGCCCGAGGTGTTGAAGGCTTCATAGGTGACGCCGTCGAGCGAGAATTCTTCGCGCTCTTCCATGGCCGGCACTTCGATGAGGTTGTTTTCGACGATCGCTTCGCAGGGCTCGATATATTCGTTGATAACGCCGTCGGTGCTCCAGGTAAGATTGTAGTTGAGCGCGTTCGACGGGTACTGCGGCAGGGCGCCAACGCGCATGCGCACGCTTTCCAGCGTCTCAAAGTGGCTGGCGAGATCGTTGGCGACGATCGAGATGAAGCCCGGTGCGAGGCCGCACTGCGGGATGAAGGCGGTGTTCGCCTTGGCGGCGATCGCCTTGACCTGGCGAGTGGATTCGACGTCTTCGGTCAGGTCCAGGTAGTGGATGCCGGCTTCAGCAGCGGCTTCGGCGATGGCGACCGTCAGGTGGAACGGAGCGGCGCTGAGGACGGCAAACTTGCCCGACAGAAGAGCGACGAGCTGCTTCTTGTCGGCGATATCGACCGTCGCGGTCGTGATAGCAGCGTGCTTTTCCACCTGCTCCAGCTGCTCGGCGCTGCGGTCGGCGACGCAGACGCTGTAGTCGCCGGTATGGGCGAGCATGCGAGCGATGGTGGAGCCGATCTTGCCTGCTCCGATGACGACGATATTCTTCATTCTTTCCCCCAGGGCATGAGAACTGTGTGTGCCCCTATTGTCGTGGGAGGGGTTGTTGATTTGAAGCGCTGAAACGACTAAATCGCCTATAGATATTCGGCAGATTGCCCAACCGGACCGACGAAATGCAAATCACGGATAAGGATCGAGAGCTCCTCGCCGTCCTCAGCGAAAATGCCCGCATGCCGACGGCGACGATCGCGCGCCGGCTCGGCCTGTCGCGCACGACAGTGCAGGCGAGGATCGAGCGGTTGGAGCGCGAGGGAATCATCGCCGGCTATGGCGTGCGCCTGTCGGAGAGCTACGAGAAGGGGCTGGTCAAGGCGCATGTGCTGATCACCATCGCGCCGCGGGCGCTGAGCCGCGTGACCCCCGAACTCAGTGCCATCCGTGAAATCCAGACGCTGCATTCTGTCAGCGGCAGTTTCGATCTTATCGCGGTGGTCGCGGCGACGTCGATCAGCGAACTCGATCTTCTGATCGATCGCATTGGCGAGATCGACGGCGTCGACCGGACGCTTTCTTCGATTATCCTTTCGACCCGGATCGATCGGTAGGCCGTTGCTTTCCTAAGTCAGCGAGTGACGGGATCGTCATGGCGCATGCCCCGCGGAGGGCTTCTCGCCTGATGTGGCGTCCGTCGCTGGCTCCTTCCCATTCGGCACTTTTGCCGGCACGTTCCAGTCTGTCGGGCCCTTGACGAAGCTACGCAGTCCGGCATCGCCATAGGCGAGCCATTTGCTCCGGTCGAAGTAAAGCTCGGCAATGCTCTTCGGCCGCGCGCGCGGCGGCTGGTTGGCAAGGAAGTTAAAGCGCGGCGTCACCTCGTCGGACTCGCGCTTGAACTGGATGCGGCTGCCGAAACGCTTGAGATCGAATTCCTTCAGCGCCTGGATTTGCAGGGTGACGCTTGCGGCATCGGCCCAGCGCACGTGGTCGAGGAACACCGCCGCTGCCCGCGCCGCTGCCGTGGTCACGGCCTGGCGGTCCTCCGGTCGCTCGATGTTGAGCTTGACGCGGAAGGAGGTGATTTCCTCCTCGCCGCTGCCTTTGACGAAGATGAAGATCGATGAGGGCTTGTCCTCGCCCGGACGCGGGAAGGAGACGAGTGACGAACATTCCCATTGGGCACGCTCACCGGCACCGGCTTTCCATTCGAGTTCGCGAAAGCCGGCGTCGCGCAACTCGTCGCAGAGCGCCTTGGGATCGCTGCGGATGACGCGCAGGAACTGCTGCTCCGGCGTCTGCAGATCCTGGAAGGTCCAGGCGGGCAGGGCGATGCGTGGCGGTTCGCGCCTTGCCGGCTTCTCGGCCGTCGATTCGGAGGGCTTGCTCTTCGCCAGGAAGGTCGTCGGCAGACCCAATGCCACGAGAACTTTCTTGAGGTTGCGCTGTTCGTTGGCAAGCAGGGCCGTCGCGAGAATGGCGGTGACGATCAGGATGAGAGCGACGAGAAAGAAGCGCAGTCCCGTCCGACCGGCAGGCTTTGGAGCCGGCGTCTTGCCACGGGGCGTGCTCATGCGGTCCCGCCTGCCCGGCGGGGCGCGATGAGGCGCGGTACCTCCAGCAAAAGGTGATCGGTCGGCCGGGCTTCCATGATCTCAAGTTATCAACGGGTCTAGGCCTTCTTCATCCCCGAAATCCGTCGCGGTCGCAATATGCAACCGCCGATATCGGCAAGCCACTGTCACGTCTCAACACAACGCGCCGCTGAACGAGAATTACCGTGAACTAGGAAGTTGAAATCCGGGGGCGATCACATAGCTTGCTGGACGCAAACATCGAATGGAATACGTCATGGCAAACCCGAATTCAGCCGAGCTTGTGATCGATGCGTCGCTGGTACGGCGGCTGATCGCGACACAGTTTCCGCAGTGGTCGGATCTTGCGGTGCGTCCGATCGAGCCCGGCGGCTGGGACAACAGGAGCTTCCGGCTCGGCGAGCGGATGACCGTGCGCCTGCCGAGCGCCGAGCACTATGTGCTGCAAGTGGATAAGGAGCACCGCTGGCTGCCGCGGCTGGCTCCCCAATTGCCGCTGCCCATTCCCGTGCCGCTGGCCAAGGGCATGCCGGGAGAAGGCTTTCCCTGGCCCTGGTCGGTCTACCGCTGGCGTCAGGGGGAAACGTTGGCCGTGGAGCGGGTCGCAGATCTCGGGCAAGTGGCGAAGGATCTCACGCGGTTTCTGCGCGCCTTGCGGCAGGCGGATGCCGCGGGTGGGCCCTTGCCTGGCGACCACAATTTCCACCGCGGCGGTCCGCCTGCCTTCTATGACGAGCAGACGCGCCAGGCGCTCGCACTGCTTGAGGGACAGGTCGACACGGCGGCGGCCAGAGAGGTCTGGGAAGCGGCCCTTGCTGCGCCATTCGAGGGGGCCCCCGTCTGGTTTCACGGCGACATCGCCTGGGGCAACCTTTTGGTCGAGCAAGGTCGCTTGAGCGCGGTCATCGATTTCGGCACCTCGGGTGTCGGCGACCCCGCCTGCGATCTGGCGATAGCCTGGACGTTCTTCCACGGCGAGAGCCGCGAGGTCTTCCGTGATGGCATGGCACTCGATCGCGGTGCCTGGGCGTGCGGGCGTGGCTGGACCCTGTGGAAGGCGCTGATCGTGCTTGCCGGCATGACCGGCGCGTCCGCAAGCGAGAAGGCAAAGCAGCTCACGGTGATCGAAGACGTGCTTGCGGATCATCGCCGCTTCGGCTAGCGCCCGAGCCACGATCGGGCGCAAGCCAGCTTGACCCCGCTGCAAATTGCCTCTAGCTCAGGCGCACGCGGGACGACCCGCGTCGGTGCTTCGCCTGGGGACGGCCCCAGTATCTCGACCGAGATACTTGGAGTCGATCGCATCATGCAGCCCCAAAGCTCGCGGCACGTCCGCGCGACCTTTCCCTTTATTGAGCAGCCTAGAGCATCCCGCTCTCAAGTGGAGTCACTGGAGGCGGAAAGATGCTCTAGAATCAAAGTGCTAGAGCGTCCTTTGCGCGTTCAGTTGAACGCGCGGCGCTCTAGTCATTCCATCGGAAGCAATCGCTTCGTGGGACGGCCTCGGCCGCCGATCGCTTATCCAACACATTGACGCGCCGGCGGCCGCCGACGCGCGCCGCCGATGCGTCTCCGCCAACACATGAGGTTGATGATAGCCGGACCCATCGAACAATTTGAGATCAAGTCACTCCTACCGATCGCCGAGATCGGCTGTCACCAGATCAGCTTTACCAACTCGGCCGCCTATATGGTGCTGACGGTGGCGATCGCCAGTCTGTTCCTGATCCTGTCAACGGGAAGACGCGGCCTCGTGCCGAACCGGGCGCAGTCGGCGGCAGAGATCCTCTATGAGTTTGCGGCAAAGACGCTGCGCGACAATGCCGGCGAGAAGGGCATGCGCTTCTTCCCGCTGGTCTTCTCGCTTTTCGTGTTCATCCTCACCGCCAACCTGATCGGCATGTTCCCCTATGCCTTCACGGTGACGAGCCATATCGCGGTCACCTTCGCGCTGGCCATGCTGGTGTTCCTGACGGTCACGCTCTATGGCCTTTACCGGCACGGCTTCGGCTTCCTCAGGCTGTTCATGCCGGCGGGCGTGCCGTTGATTCTGGCGCCGATCATCATCCCGATCGAGGTGGTCTCCTACCTCTCGCGTCCCGTCAGCCACTCGGTTCGTCTATTCGCGGTCATGCTGGCCGGCCACATCACGCTCAAGGTTTTCGCCGGTTTCGTCGTGGGCCTCAGCGGCTTTGGGGCGCTCGGGATCCTGGCCGCGGTCATGCCGCTGCTGATGACGGTGGCGCTGACCGGGCTCGAACTGCTGATGGCGCTCATCCAGGCCTATATCTTCACCATGCTGACCTGCATGTATCTCAACGACGCGCTCCATCCGAGCCACTGAGAACAGGCGATGAGGCTCCCTGCACCGGGAGCCTCTTTGTCATTCGATCGCCCGCCGCGCTTCGTTCCGGTAGGTCCGCCAGGAGGTCCAGGCAAAGGCGATCAGGAACATCACGGTCATCAGGAGCACGATGGTCGGCGCCGGCGCGCTGTCGATGAAGAAGGAGAGATAGACGCCGCAGAAGGAGGCCGTCATCGCGATGATCACGGCGACGATGAGCATGGCGCCCATGGTGCGGGTGACCAGGAAGGCGATGGCGCCGGGTGCGATCAGCATGGCGATGGCAAGGATCAGCCCCACCGCCTTCAGCGCGCCGACGATCGTCAGCGACAGGATCGCGAGCAGCCCATAGTGCAACCAGTTAACCGGAAGACCGACGGCTTTGGCCTGGGCGGGATCGAAGGCGTGCAGCAGGAAATCGCGCCATTTGACGGCGAGAATACCGGTGGCGACCAAGGCGATCACGCCGGTCTCGGCGATGTCGCGCCAGCCGATGCCGAGCATGTCGCCGAAGAGGATGTGGTCGAGGTGCACGTCGCTCTGGATCTTGGTGTAGAGCACCAGCCCGAAGCCGAACATGCCGGAGAAGACCACGCCCATCACCGTATCCTGCTTGATGCGGCTGTTTTCCTTGAGATAGCCGGTCAAAAGCGCGCAGGACATGCCGGCGGCAAAGGCGCCGACGGCAAGCGGCAGGCCGACGATGTAGGAGATGACGATGCCGGGGAAGACCGCATGCGAGATCGCGTCGCCCATCAGCGACCAGCCCTTCAGCACCAGGAAACAGGAGAGCATGGCGGTCGGGATCGCCACCAGCACCGAGATCAGAAGCGCGTTGCGCATGAACTCGAATTCGAAGACCGCAAGCAGCATGTCGAGCGAGATCATCGGGCAGCCTCCATCGGTTCGGCGCTGCGCCTGCGCGCGGCGAGCAGCCCGTGCTTCGGGGCCAAGACGAAGGCCGTCAGGAAGATGAGTGTCTGCAGCACGATGATGATGCCGCCGGTGGCACCGTCGAGGAAGTAGCTGAAATAGGCGCCGAAGAAGCTCGTCAGCGCACCGATGGCGACGCTGATCAGGATCAGCCGCGGAAAGCGATCCGTGAGCAGGTAAGCGGTCGCGCCAGGCGTCACCACCATGGCGATGACAAGGAAAGCGCCGACGGTCTGCAGTGCTGCGACCGTACAGGCCGAGAGCAGGGTGAAGAACAGCACCTTGAGGAAGGTGGTGGGAATGCCGATCGAGCGGGCGTGGCTCTCATCGAAGAAGGTCACCATCAGGTCCTTCCACTTCGCTGTCAGAATGACCAGCGAGACGATGCCGATGATCGCGAGCTGCAGTGTGTCGGCGGGCGTGATCGCCAGGATGTTGCCGAGCACGATGGTCTGAATATTCACCGATGTCGGCGACAGCGAGACCATGAAAAGCCCGAGGCCGAAGAAGGAGGTGAAGATCAGGCCGATGATCGTGTCTTCCTTGAGCCTTGTGCGCTGGTTGAGAAACAACATGGCGCCGGCGGCAAGCGAGCCGGAGAAGAAGGCGCCGAGCGAGAAGGGCAGGCCCAGCATATAGGCGCCGGCGACCCCCGGGACGATCGAATGCGAGAGGGCATCACCGATCAGCGACCAGCCCTTGAGCATCAGATAGGAGGAGAGGAAGGCGCAGACGGCGCCGACCAGCGCGCTCACCCACATGGCATTGACCATGTAGCCATAGGTGAAGGGTTCCAGGAGCGTGGCGATCATTTGCCGTTCGGTTCCCCGTTGGTCTCGGGTTTTGCCGGCTGCGCCACCATCCGATCCTTGTCGCCATACATGACGAGCGGGCGCTCGTCGTCGGTGATGACGGCGAGCTGCCGCGGATCGGCATCGTCATGCAGGTTTTCGCCGCCGAGCACGAAGTGCCGGAGAACGCCGCCGAAGGCGAGTTCCAGGTTTTCGCGGGTGAAGGTGGTTTCCGTCGGGCCATAGGCGAGCACGGTGTTCTTGAGGAGCACGGTGCGGTCGCAGAATTCCGGCACACTGCCGAGATTGTGGGTGGAAACCAGCATGACCCGGCCCTCGTCACGCAGGCCGATCAGGAGGCGAATGATCGCGTCCTCGGTCTTGACGTCGACGCCGGTGAACGGTTCGTCGAGCAGGATGACCTTGCCATCCTGGGCGAGCGCGCGCGCCAGGAAGACGCGCTTCTTCTGGCCGCCGGAGAGTTCACCGATCTGGCGCTTGCGATAGTCGCTCATGCCGACGCGCGCAAGCGCTGCCTCGACCGCCTCATGATCCGCCGTCTTCGGGATGCGCAGCATGTTCATGTGGCCGTAGCGGCCCATCATGACGACGTCCTCGACCAGGACCGGGAAGTTCCAGTCGACCTCCTCGGCCTGCGGCACATAGGCGACGAGGTTCTTCTTGAGCGCTTCCGGAACCGAACGGCCAAGGATCGAGATCTCGCCGCGCGAGAGCCGGGCAAAGCCCATGATCGCCTTGAAGAGTGTCGACTTGCCGCTGCCGTTGACGCCGACGAGCGCGGTGATCGTGCCCGTCGGGATCTCGAAGGTCGCGTCGCGCAGGGCCCGCAGGCCGTTGCGGTAGGTGACTGTCGCGCCAGAGACACGGATGCCGCTGCCCTGTTCGCCGGACGCCGGCACGGGGCCGGAGCGGGGCTTCACCTGAAGGTTCATTGCGAAAGCCCCTTGGCGATGGTTTCCGATGTGACGCGCAGCAGATCGATATAGGTGGGAACCGGACCGTCCGCCTCGCTCAAGGAATCAACGTAGAGCACGCCACCGTATTTTGCACCGGTTTCGCGCGCCACCTGCTCAGCCGGATCGGGCGAGATCGTGCTTTCGGAAAAGACGACCGGAATGTGGTTGGCCCTGACGGCGTCGATGACCTTGCGGACCTGTTGCGGGGTACCCTGTTGGTCGGCATTGATCGGCCAGAGGTAGAGTTCCTTCATGCCGAAATCGCGGATCAGGTAGCTGAAGGCGCCTTCGCTCGAAACCAACCAGCGCTTGTCTTCGGGGATCTTGGCGATCTCGGCGCGGATCGGCGCGATGGTCGCCTCGATCTTCTGCTTATAGGCCTCGGCATTCGCCTTGTAGGTCTCGGCATTGGCGGGATCGTACTTCACGAAGGCGTCGCGAATGTTGTCGACATAGATGAGGGCTGCCGATGGCGACATCCAGGCATGCGGATTGGGCTTTCCGCTGTAGGGGCCTTCGGCAATCCCCATGGGCTCGACGCCGGTCGAGACGACGGCACCGGGGACGTCATCAAAGTTCTGGAAGAACTTCTCGAACCAGAGTTCCAGGTTCAGACCGTTCCACAGGATCAGCTTGGCGTCGTGCGCCTTCAGGATGTCGCGCGGGGTCGGCTGGTAGTTGTGGATCTCGGCACCCGGTTTGGTGATCGATTCGACGATTGCGGCGTCGCCCGCGACGTTCTTCGCCATGTCGGCAATGACCGTGAAGGTCGTCACTGCCTTGAATTTCTCCTGCGCTGAGCCGGCGCCGGGAAAGAGCGCGATGGCTGCCAGGGCAGCTGCCGCTGCCAGGATCGCGCGCTTCGTCTGATCGATCATTCGCTACTCCCAGATGTTGACATCAACAGGAGTAGGGGAATGATTTGCATAAGTCAATGCAAATGCGAAGCATTCGCAACTAGCTATTTTCAAAACCAATGCCCTTGGCTAGTGTAACGACCATGAAACAGAACAAGAATCGTGTCGAAGAGCTGGAAGGCGTTTTGCGGGATGGCGGCGTGCGCGTTACGCGCCAGCGCTCCGCAATCCTGAAGATTCTCGCCACCGCCGAAGACCATCCGGATGCAAACGAACTGCATCGCCGGGCGAAGGAAATCGACGCCACCGTCTCGCTTTCGACGGTCTACCGGACGCTGTCAGCGCTCGAGCAGCAGGGCGTCGTGCAGCGCCATGCCTTCGAAAGCGCGACGGCGCGTTTCGAGACCGCCGACGCGCCGCATCACGATCATCTGATCGATATCGACACGGGGGCTGTGATCGAGTTCCGTTCCGACAAGATCGAGCAACTGCAAGCGGAGATTGCCGCCGAGCTCGGCTACGATCTCGTGCGCCACCGGCTCGAGCTCTACTGCCGCAAGCGCAAGGACTGAGCGAAGCTCGTCAGAGACGTTGCGCTCGTGATGTCGCGCAACGTCTCCTTTTGCTTTCAAATGAAAGAGTGTCAGCCGCGACCCGCGACGTCGGAGGTGCGCCGCCGTGCCGGTATGGTCATGGCCGCAACGCCGATGATGACGCAACCCAGGCCGATCCAGGCGGTGTCCGACAACCGTTCGCCGAGGAAGATCGCGCCGATGGCGACACCGACCGGCACGCGCAGATAGGCCTGGGCCGTGGCGCCGACCGAACCCAGCGTCTGGATCAGCCGGAAGTAGATGGCGAAGGCAAGTGCTGTCGAAAAGACTGCGAGGCCAAGGAGCGCAAGCAGCGAATCCATGGATGGAGCCAGCGTCCAGGGCCTGTCGACGATGAGGCTGGTGGGGATCAGCAGCACCGTGCCTGATATCAGCGAGCCGGCGGCGGGCATCATCGGGTCGAGCCCTTTGAAGCTGCGCCCGAAGATGGCGGCACCTGCATAACAAACGGTGGCGAGCACCACGGCGAGCTGTGGCAGCAATTGTTCGCCGAGGCCGCCGAAGGCCTCCATGCCGATGATCAGGCTGATGCCGGTCATGCCGGCAATGACGCCGACGAGCTTGCGGGCGGTGACCGGCTCGTGGTGGGTGACCAGGGCCGTCATAAGGAAGGCGAAGATCGGCGTCGTCGCATTGAGAATCGAGGCGATGCCGGCATCGATCGTCTGCTCGGCCCAGGCAATCAGTGTGAAGGGCACGACGCTGTTGAGGCAAGCCTGAAACAGAAACCGTCGCCAGGTTGCGAGGTCGCGCGGCATCTTCAGGCCACGCCAACGGAGAACCGCGAGAAGCAGGGCGCCGGCGATCAAGGTACGAGCGGCAATCAGCGTGACCGGCGGAATGGTTTCAACGCCGATCTTGATGAAGGTGTAGGAAGCGCCCCAGAGCGTGGCAAGCGCAAGCAGCAGGAGAAGCTCGAGGGTGAGATTGGTCTTGGCCATGGCATGGAACCTTCGTGTCGTCGTCGTTGTCCTTCTTCTAGCGCCGTGGAGATGGCAGATGCTTCGGTGGCGATCGAAGTATCGAGATCTCTCCGTGGACGTGAGACGACAAAGCCCCGGTCACCTTTCGGGACCGGGGCGGGTGCTTTCTGTATCGCTCAGTGGCTGTCGGCGAGCTTGGCCGCGTTGACGGACGCGGACCTTTCCAGGCTCAGGCCGTTGAAGAAGGCGTTGAGCACCACCGCCGAGATCGAGGCGAGCACGATGCCGGACTCGATGATCGGGTGGATCGCATGCGGCAGCCACATCAGGTAGTTCGGCGCGATCAACGGGATCAGGCCGAAGCCGACCGAGACGGCGACAACGAAGAGGTTGTTGCGTGACGACTTGAAGTCGACGGTCGACAGGATGCGCACGCCGGTGGCCGCCACCATCCCGAACATCACCAGGCCGGCGCCGCCGAGCACGAAGGTCGGCACCGCTTCCACCAGAGCGCCCATCTTCGGGATCAGTCCGAGCGCGATCATGATGACGCCCCCCATCACGCAGACATAGCGACTCTTCACGCCGGTGACGCCGACGAGGCCGACATTCTGCGAGAAGCTCGTATAGGGGAAGGTGTTGAACAGGCCGCCGATCATCGTGCCGAGGCCATCGACCCGAAGGCCGGCGGTCAATTGCTGCTGCGATACTTCGCGGTTGGTCATTTCTCCGAGCGCCAGGAACATGCCGGTCGATTCGATCATGACGACGATCATGACGAGCGACATGGTGGCGATCAGAACCGGATCGAAGATCGGCATGCCGAAGCGCAGCGGCGTGACCACGGCAAACCAACCGGCGTCGGCCACCCGGTCGAAGTGCATCATGCCGAGTGCGGCGGCGAGGACGCAGCCGAGGACGACGCCGGTCAGCACCGCGATGTTGCTGATCAATCCGCGGCCGAAGCGTGCGATGACGAGGATGGACACAAGCACGAAGGCGGCAAGCGCGATGTGGCTCGGCTCCGCATAGAGCGGGTTCGGCACCGTGGCGCCGAGCACCAGACCATCAGGAATAGCAGGCCCGCCGCCGGCGGCGGCCGCGGCCTTCATCGCGGCCAGCCATTCGGCATGGGCTGGGTCGACCAGTTTCGGCGCCGTTGGGCCGAAAGGATTGCCGAAGATCCAGTTGACGCCCACCCGCATCAGCGAAACGCCGATGACGAGAATGATGGTGCCAGTGACGATCGGCGGGAAGAACTTGAGCAATCTGCCCATCAACGGCGCGATCAGCAGGGCGACGAGGCCGGCGCCGATGATGGCGCCGAAAATCATGCGCGCGCCCTCCTGGCCCGGGGTCATCGCCGCCATCGAAACCATCGGGCCGACAGACGCGAACGTGACGCCCATCATGACGGGAAGGCGGATGCCGAAGCTGCGACCGAGCCCGAGCGACTGGATGATGGTGACGATGCCGCAGACGAACAGATCGGCCGAGATCAGGAAAGCGACATCCTGGGGGCTGAGCTGCAATGCCCGGCCGACGATCAGCGGTACCGCGACGGCGCCGCCATACATGACAAGAACGTGCTGGATCCCAAGCGTCGCGAGCCTGCCCACAGGCAGCTTCTCGTCCACCGGGTGTATGCTGGAAACGTCGCTCATGGTTCCTCCTCCCATCACGTCGACCAGTCCGGTTCCCCCGTCCTCCAACAGGGGAGCGCAATTTTTCCGTGCCGAGGCAGAATGTCGCAAGTATTGCGAAAACGAAAACACTTTCCGGAATCCGGGGGAAATCAGTCACGATGCGCTGGCGGCGGGAACGGTTGCCGCAAGGCCGCGAGCCTTGACGAAAAGCTGCAGGCGAGCCTGACGAGGCCGGAGACCATGCAACGTAGCCGCAATGCGAAGCAGCGATGGTCCCTTACGCCGGTGCTCCGGCGCTGTTCGTTTGGGATCATGATCGATGGTATCTTGGAGATTGGCCTTCTGGCGCTTGCTCGCTGTGCCGTTCGCGCTCGCCTTCGCGCTTCCACCGGTTGCCGCGCGCGCCAACGGCGCCACCTTTCCGGGGCAGTGGCAGCAGGTGGCGTCCGGCACGGACGCCTGCGGGACCTGCTGGGTCGAAATCAAGCGGAACGGTCCGGTCCTGAAGGTGACGGGCAAGGACGGATGGTTCGCGGTGGTCCATCTCGGACGCGCTGGAGGCGGCCATAGCGCCGAGGGGATCGGCCGCTGGAGCGAGGACGGGGACAGCCACTATCGCGGCCGGCCATTCGATATCCGGATCGCTATCGTCGACAAGCATCTCGAGATGGACATGACCGTGCAGATGGACGACGGCTCGACGCGCGCCGTCCGGGCGATCTTCGACAAGCGCCGGTCCGAGAAGTCCGGACGCCTTCGGCTGGCCCGCATGTAGGCACGGCCATGCCGCTCAGGGATTGCCGGCAAAGAAATACCGGGGCCGTTGCCGACCCCGGTGCCGCATCTCCTGAAAGAAAAAGGCCGCCCGGTTTGGGCGGCCTTCTTGTTACTTCTGCCAGCTCTTGACCAGATCGTCATAGTTGACGGTCTGCGGCTTTTCCTTCTCGTTCTCGACCTTCAGCTGCGGAGCGAGGTTGCCAGCCTTGACGGCTTCGGCGTTCCAGTACTCAAGGTCATGCTCTTCGGCGAGCTTCGGACCGATGTCTCCCTGAACGCCCGAACGTTCGAGACGGGAGAGAACCTTCTCCTGCTCGGCGCACAGCGAGTCCATGGCTTCCTGAGCGGTCTTCGCACCCGAGGATGCATCGCCGATCGCCTGCCACCACAGCTGAGCCAGCTTCGGATAGTCAGGAACGTTCGTGCCGGTCGGCGACCACTGCAGGCGGGCCGGCGAACGGTAGAACTCGATCAGACCGCCGAGCTTCGGAGCACGGTCCGTGAAGCTCTTGTGGTCGAGCGTCGACTGGCGGATGAAGGTGAGGCCGACATGGCTCTTCTTCACGTCGACGGTCTTCGAGGTCACGAACTGCGCATAGAGCCATGCGGCCTTGGCGCGGTCGTCCGGGGTGGACTTCAAGAGCGTCCAGGAACCGGCGTCCTGGTAGCCGAGCTTCATGCCGTCCTTCCAGTAGACGCCGTGCGGGCTCGGCGCGAAACGCCACTTCGGCGAGCCGTCCTCGTTGACGACGGGCAGGCCCGGCTTGACGAAGTCGGCGGTAAAGGCCGTGTAGGTGAACATCTGCTGGGCGATTTCGCCCTGCGACGGAACCGGACCGGATTCCGAGAAGGTCATGCCCTGGGCAGCAGCCGGTGCATAGGCCTTCATCCAGTCGAGGTACTTCTGGATCGAGTAGACGGCGGCCGGGCCGTTGGTGTCGCCGCCGCGGGCAACGCACGAGCCGACCGGACGCGAGTTCTCGTCGACCTTGATACCCCATTCGTCGACCGGCTTGCCGTTCGGGATGCCCTT
Organism: Ensifer sp. GW101-20A05; assembly: GCF_059424735.1. Lineage (NCBI taxonomy): Bacteria > Pseudomonadati > Pseudomonadota > Alphaproteobacteria > Hyphomicrobiales > Rhizobiaceae > Ensifer > Ensifer sp. GW101-20A05. The sequence continues at coordinate 365,420 of NZ_JBWKZT010000005.1, forward strand.
GTCGCCGTTGCCGGCCATCGACAGCCAGGCGTCGGTGAAGCGCCAGCCGAGCGACGGGTCCTTCTTGCCGTAGTCCATGTGGCCATAGACCTTCTTGCCGTCGACTTCGCGGCCGGTGAAGAACTCGGCGATGTCCTCATAGGCCGACCAGTTGACCGGAACGCCGAGGTCGTAGCCGTACTTCGCCTTGAAGTCCGCCTTGTTCTTCTCGTCGTTGAACCAGTCGTAGCGGAACCAGTAGAGGTTCGCGAACTGCTGGTCGGGCAGCTGGTAGAGCTTGCCATCCGGCGCGGTCGTGAAGGACTTGCCGATGAAGTCGTCGATGTCGAGGTTCGGGTTGGTGACGTCCTTGCCTTCATTGGCCATGAAGTCCGTCAGGCTGCGCGCCTGCTGGTAACGCCAATGGGTGCCGATCAGGTCAGAGTCGTTGATGTAGGCGTCATAGACGTTTTCGCCCGACTGCATCTGCGTCTGCAGCTTTTCGACGACGTCGCCTTCGCCGATCAGGTCGTGGGTGATCTTGATGCCGGTGATGTCGGCGAAGGCCTTGGCCAGGGTCTTCGATTCGTATTCATGGGTGGTGATTGTTTCGGAAACGACCTTGATTTCCATGCCGGCGAAGGGCTTGGCCGCATCGACGAACCACTGCATTTCGGCTTCCTGGGCCGCGCGGTCGAGCGAGGACATGTCGCCGATTTCGGTATCGAGGAACTTCTTTGCCTCGTCCATGCCGGCAAAAGCGGTGCCGGTGAAAGCCAGCAGCATAGCCGCCGTCGTAGTCAAAAGATGCCGTCGCATAATTCCCTCCCTTAGGTTTGCGAATGCGGTTCTTTAGCTTTTGAGGGGCCGCTCCCGCGGCCCCTCAAATCGGCTCGCCTCAGACATAGCGGAAGACGCCGACGGCATAGACCAGCGAGAGCGCGAGCGCCCACCACAGGTTCTGCCCGCCGACGAAACCGAGCCATGCGAGGTGAATGAAGGCGCTTCCGAGCAGCGACACGAAGAGGCGATCGCCCCGTGTCGTCTCGAAGCGCAGGATGCCGACGCGCGGGTTTCCGCCCGGCGCGGCATATTCCCAGACCGCCATCATCGACAGCAGCGCGAAGATGGTGAGGAAGAACATGGCCGACGGAAACGACCAGGCCATCCAGCCGCCGGCGACCAGCGGCGCGAACCAGTCGCGTGCGCCGTCCTTGATCGGCAGCATGCTCATGAGCAGCCCGGCGGCGGCGGCGTAGACGATCAGAACGGCGGCGAAGGGCAGTTGCCAACGAGCCTTGCGAATGGGTTGAGCGGTCATCATACCCTCCCCAGGGCAAAGCCCTTGGCGATGTAGTTGCGGACGAAATAGATCACCAGCGCCCCCGGAATGATGGTGAGCACGCCGGCAGCGGCCAGCACGCCCCAGTCGAGGCCGGAAGCGGAGACGGTGCGGGTCATGGTGGCGGCGATCGGCTTGGCGTCCGTGGTCGTCAGCGTGCGGGCTAGCAGCAGTTCGACCCAGGAGAACATGAAGCAGAAGAAGGCGGCGACACCGATGCCCGAGGCGATCAGCGGCATGAAGATCTTCACGAAGAAGCGCGGGAACGAATAGCCGTCGATATAGGCGGTTTCGTCGATTTCCTTCGGCACGCCCGACATGAAGCCTTCGAGGATCCAGACGGCGAGCGGCACGTTGAACAGGCAGTGGGCAAGCGCCACGGCGATGTGCGTGTCGATCAGGCCGAAGGCCGAATAGAGCTGGAAGAACGGCAGGGCGAAAACGGCCGGCGGCGCCATGCGGTTGGTCAAGAGCCAGAAGAACAGGTGCTTGTCGCCGAGGAAGCGGTAGCGCGAGAAGGCGTAGGCCGCCGGCAGCGCTGCCGATACCGAGATCACCGTGTTCATCACGACGTAGATGATCGAGTTGATGTAGCCGTTGTACCAGGATGGATCGGTGAAGATCACCTGATAGTTCCTGAGCGTCGGGTTCACCGGCCAGAGCGAGAAGGTGCTGAGGATCTCGCTCGTTTCCTTGAAGCTCATGTTGACGAGCCAATAGATCGGCAGGAGCAGGAAGACGATGTAGATCGTCGGCACCAGCCAGGAAAGGCGTTCGGTAAGCGGTTGTGTTTGCATGTTGGTTCTCCTCCCGCCTTTATCAGCCTTGCGCGTCGCTCGTGGTCATCACGGTGTAGAAGATCCACGAGAGCAGCAGGATGATGAGGAAGTAGATGATCGATAGCGCTGCCGCCGGACCGAGGTCGAACTGGCCAATGGCCGTCTTGACGAGGTCGATCGACAGGAAGGTGGTGGAGTTGCCGGGGCCGCCGCCGGTAACGACGAAGGGCTCGGTGTAGATCATGAAGCTATCCATGAAGCGCAGCAGGAAGGCGATCAGGAGCACACGCTTCATCTTCGGCAGCTGGATGTAGCGGAACACCGACCAGCGCGAGGCGCCGTCGATCTTGGCCGCCTGGTAATAGGCGTCCGGGATCGAGACGAGGCCGGCATAGCACAAGAGCACGACGAGGCTCGTCCAGTGCCAGACGTCCATGACGATCAGCGTCACCCAGGCAGCGACCGGGTTCTGCACATAGTTGTAGTTGATGCCCATGCCTTCGAGCGTGCGGCCGAGCAGGCCGATATCGACGCGGCCGAACACCTGCCAGATGGTGCCGACGACGTTCCACGGGATCAGGAGCGGCAGCGCCATCAGGACGAGGCAGACCGGGACGCCGAGGCCCTTCTTCGGCATGTTGAGCGCGATGATGATGCCGAGCGGGATTTCGATGGCCAGAATGATCGCCGAGAAGATCAGGTTGCGGGTGAGCGCGTCCCAGAAACGGTCGGAGGTCAGCACCTGCACGTACCAGTCGGTGCCGGCCCAGAAGAACGCGTTGTTGCCGAAGGTGTCCTGGACCGAATAGTTGACGACGGTCATCAGCGGGATGACGGCCGAGAAGGCGACCAGCACGAGAACCGGCAGCACCATGAACCAGGCCTTGTTGTTCCAGGTTTTTTCCATGGTCAGGCCTCCTCGCCGACGCGCCAGGAATCGGCGTAGATGTTGATGGCTTTCTGATCGAAGCGGACGCGCGGATCGGCGGGGATCTCGCCATCCTCGTCGACGATGATCGAGATCGGCTGATCGGCGAAGCGGGCGCGCACGATCTTGTGGCGGCCGATGTCCTCGACCTTGGTGATCGCGACGGGCATGCCTTCGCGGCCGAGCGAGACGAATTCCGGGCGGATGCCAAGCTCGGTCTTGGCGCCGGCCTTGAACTTGGGCAGGAAGTTCAAGGCCACGTGTTCGCCGCCGACCGTCGCGGTGTTGCCGTCGAGCTTGACCGGAAGCACGTTCATGCCCGGCGAACCGATGAAGTAGCCGACGAACGTGTGGCGCGGGCGCTCGAAGAGTTCGGCCGGGGTACCGATCTGAACGATCTGGCCGTCATACATGACGACGACCTTGTCGGCGAAAGTGAGCGCCTCGGTCTGGTCGTGGGTGACATAGACCATGGTGAAGCCGAACTGCTTGTGCAGCCGCTTGATCTGCGAGCGCAGCACCCACTTCATTTCCGGATCGATGACGGTCAGCGGCTCGTCGAACAGGATGGCGCTGACGTCGTTGCGCACGAGGCCGCGGCCAAGCGAGATCTTCTGCTTCTGGTCGGCGGTCAGCCCGCGGGCGGTCTTCTTCGCCCAGCCGCCGAGACCGATCATTTCGATCGTCTCCTTGACGCGGCGGTCGACCTCGGCTTCCGGCACATGCCGGTTGCGCAAGGGGAAGGCCAGATTGTCGTAGACGGTCATCGTGTCGTAGATGACCGGGAACTGGAACACCTGGGCGATGTTGCGTTCCTGGGTCGAGAGATGCGTCACGTCCTTGCCGTCGAAGAGAATGCGCCCTTCGGACGGATTGATCAGGCCCGAGATGATGTTGAGCAGCGTGGTCTTGCCACAGCCGGAAGGGCCGAGCAGCGCATAGGCGCCGCCGTCGTTCCATTCGTGATGCACTTCCTTCAGCGCGTAGTCGTTTTCAGACTTCGGCTTGGCGCCATAGGCGTGGCGAATATGTTCGAGATCGATGCGTGCCATGTTTTCCTCCCAGCGCCCCCTTTAGGCCGCGCCGCCGATGGCGCGTCCATCAGGCCCGAAGGCCATGAGATGACGGGTGTCGACGAAGACCTCGAGGGTCGCGTCGGGTTCGATGTCGTGAATGCCTGGCGCGAGCATGACCCAGCGCGCATTGGCAAATCCGACGTGAATGAAGCTTTCCGAGCCTGCGATCTCGGAGATCGCGGTCTTGACGGTGAGTGCGTCGCCGCTGCCTTGCGGACGATCGAACGATATATGGTGCGGCTGGAAGCCGACAGTGCAGGGACCGTCGGCAATGCCAGCCAGATGCGAAGGCACCGTCAGCACCGGCTTGCCGTCGAGCGCGAAAGCCGCGCCTGATTTGACGAGTTCGATGCAGTTCAGCGGCGGATCGGCGAAGGTGCGGGCGGTGATGAGGTCGACCGGACGACGATAGACGTCGATGGTCTTGCCGAACTGGGTGATGCGGCCCTGGCTGAGGGCTGCCGTATTGCCGCCAAGCAACAACGCTTCCGAAGGCTCTGTCGTCGCATAGACGAAGATGGCACCGGAGGCGGAAAAGATCTTCGGCAGTTCCTCGCGCAGTTCCTCGCGCAGCTTGTAGTCGAGGTTGGCGAGTGGTTCGTCGAGCAGCACGAGATCGGCGTTCTTGACGATGGCGCGCGCCAGCGCCGTGCGCTGCTGCTGGCCACCCGAGAGATTGAGCGGCGTGCGGTCGAGATAGGGCGTCAGCTTCAGGAGATCGGCGGCCTTGCGCACTTCGCGGTCGATCGTCGCGGTGTCGGCGCCGCTGATGCGCATCGGCGAGGCGATGTTCTCATAGACGGTCATCGCCGGGTAGTTGATGAACTGCTGGTAGACCATGGCGACCGAGCGCTTTTGCACCGGCAGGCCCGTCACATCGATGCCGTCGAAGATCAGCGAACCGGAAGCCGGCTTGTCGAGACCGGCCATCAGCCGCATCAGCGACGTCTTGCCGGACAGGGTCGGGCCGAGCAGTACATTGAGCGACCCCCTCTCCAGCACCAGGTCGGTCGGGTAGATATGCGTCTCCCCGCCCACGACCTTGGATATCTTCTTCATTTCAAGCATTGAATTCTCCACCCAGCCTGTCGGCAGTCCCGAGCGTTTCCAAGCCGGCGTGGAAACGCTCCATCTCGTCGTTTTTCGCATTTCCGGACCCAGAACCGCAGCGCGCTTTGGCTGGAAATGCTTCGGAATGCGAGGATCCTCACGCGGCTGCGTCGGCCGCGCCTCGCATGTATTCCTCCAGTGCCGCCGCCTCGCCGGGCGTCAGCTTCAATCCCAGTTTCGTGCGGCGCCACAGCACGTCCTCAGCGCGCCGTGCCCATTCCTTGGCGATCAGCCACTTGACTTCCGCCTCGTAGAGATCGGCGCCGAAGCGGCGGCCGAGCGCCGCCTCGTTCGAGGCCGAACCCAGGAGGGTGGCTGCCTGCGTGCCGTAGAGGCGCACAAGGCGACGGGCATGCACAGGCGCAAGGAAGGGGTATTGCTTTTGCAGTCTTGCGACTTCGTCGGCATAACCCTGGGCGGGGAATTCTCCGCCCGGCAGCTTTGATCCTGCGGTCCATTTCGAACCCTTGACGCCGATCGCCTCGCCGATCTTTTCGAGCGCGGATTCACCGAGGCGGCGGTAGGTCGTGAGCTTGCCGCCGAAGACGTTGAGCAGCGGTGCCGCACCCTTGTCGCCCTCGACGCGCAGCACGTAGTCGCGGGTTGCTTCCTGCGCCTTGCTGGCGCCGTCATCATAGAGCGGGCGCACGGCCGAATAAGTCCAGACGATATCGTCCTTCGTCACCGGTTCCAGAAAATATTCGCTCGCCGCGCTGCAGAGATAGTCGACCTCGGCATCGCTGATGCGCACATCCGCCGGGTTGCCGGTGTAGTCGCGATCGGTGGTGCCGATCAGCGTGAAGTCTTCCTCGTAAGGGATGGCGAACATGATGCGGCTATCCGGGTTCTGGAAGAAATAGGCACGCGGATCGTCGAACTTCTTCTTCACGACGATGTGGCTGCCCTGGACGAGGCGGACATTGTGGACGTCGTTCTTGCCGAGCGCGCCCGAAAGCACCGCATCGACCCAGGGGCCGGCCGCATTGATGAGCATGCGCGCCTGCAGGGTCTTGCGTTCGCCGGTTGCCTGATTTTCGGTCTCGACGGTCCAGAGCGCGCCGTTACGCCGTGCCGAGACGACGCGGGTTCGGGCCATGATCACGGCGCCGCGATCGGCAGCATCGCGGGCATTGAGCACAACCAGGCGGGCGTCATTGACCCAGCCGTCGGAATATTCGAACGCCTTGTTGAACAGCCGCTTCAGCGGCTTGCCGGCCGGATCGCGGTTCATGTCCAGCGTCGCCGTTGCCGGCAGCAGCTTGCGGCCGCCGATGTGATCGTAAAGGAAGAGGCCGAGGCGGATGAGCCAGGCCGGGCGCAGGCCGCCCTTATGATAGGGCAGCACGAAGCGCATCGGCCAGATGACGTGGGGCGCCATTGCCCAGAGCACTTCACGCTCCATCAGCGCTTCGCGCACGAGGCGGAACTCGTAATGCTCGAGATAGCGCAGGCCGCCATGAATGAGCTTGGTGGAGCCGGAAGAGGTGCCGGAGGCGAAATCGTTCATTTCGGCCAAGGCGACCGAGTATCCGCGGCCGACCGCGTCGCGCGCGATGCCGCATCCGTTGATGCCGCCGCCGATGACGAAGACGTCGTAGATTGCCTGCTCTGACACTGCTGTTTCCCCTCCACTTTTCGCGATGCACAAATTGATGCATGAGCGAAAGTGAAATCAGTTAAAACGAAAACATACCGAATGTCAAACGAATGCTCCCCGAATCTTTAGGGGTGTCTAAACCTCCCGATTCAGACGTCGGTTTCGATCAGCCGAACATCCTGTTCGGCACAGATTTTCCTGACATTTTCAAGCGTACAGCGATCGGTGATGAAGGTCTGGACCTGGGAGATATGGCCGATGCGCACCGGCGCGGTTCTTTCGAATTTGGTCGAGTCGGAAACGAGGATGACATGGCGTGCATTGGCGATGATCGCCTGGGCGACTTTCACTTCTCGGAAATCGAAATCGAGTAGCGCGCCGTCATGGTCGATCGCCGAGGCGCCGATGACCGCGAAATCGACTTTGAACTGCTTGATGAAGTCGACGGCGGCCTCGCCGACGATACCGCCGTCGGAGCCACGCACGACGCCGCCGGTGATCACCACCTCGATCGAGGGGAACACTCGCAAGCGGTTGGCGACGTTGATGTTGTTGGTGATGACCATCAATTCCTTGTGGTCGAGCAGCGCTTCACCCACGGCCTCGGTCGTCGTGCCGATATTGATGAACAGCGAGGCGTTGTCGGGGATGAGTTCGGCGGCCGCCCTGCCGATCGCCTGCTTCTCCGGTGCTGCGATCTGGCGGCGGGCATCGTATTTGACGTTTTCCTTGCCGCTCGGGAAGATCGCACCGCCATGAATGCGGTTCAAAATCTTGGCGTCGCAGAGGTCGTTCAGGTCCTTTCGGATGGTTTGCGGCGTAACGGAAAAGCGCTGCGCCAGTTCCTCCACGAGCACCCGGCCCTCGCTCTTCGCCAGCTCCAGGATTTCCGCCTGCCGACCTGTCAGGTACATTCCGTCCTCCCCATTTTCGTTTTGTTTCATAATATGCAAAAACGAAAGCCATGCAATTTCAGATTCGGCGGTTTCGATGAAATCGCTTTCGCTGCGGGCCAAAGGATCAGTGCGCGTTGCATTCGTTTCGCCGATGGGCGACTCTGCTTGAGGAATGAAGAGGGGAAGGACATGTTTCATCCGGCGTTGTTCAAGGGCATGACCGTTGTGGTCACCGGTGCAGGGCGCGGCATCGGGCTGGAGGTTGCCCGGCAGTTTCTGGATTGCGGCGCGCATGTGCTCGTCCATGCCGGCCGATCGATCGGCGATCTGCCCGATTTTCTCGAATCGGCGGCGACGGAAGGCCGGGCGCATGTCGTCACCGCGGATTTTCTGGCGCCCGGTGGCGTCGAGGGGCTGGCCGAGGAGGTCAGAGGCCAGTTCGATAGCATCGATATCCTCATCAACAATGCCGGCACCATGGTCGGTCGCTTCCCGGCGGCAGAGCTGACCGACGAGCAGTACCAAACCGTCGTGCAGCTCAACCAGACTGCGGTCGTCGAAATGACGCGGGCGATGCTGCCGCTTCTGCGTAAGGGTACGCATCCGGCGATCGTCAACACCGTATCGATCTCTGCCCTGACAGGGGGCAGCGCCGGCTCTTCGATCTATTCGGCCAGCAAGGCCTTCGTCGCCACCTATTCCAAGGCGCTGGCGCGCGAGCTCGCGCCCGAGGGCATCCGGGTCAACTGCGTTTCGCCGGGCACGATCACCACCGACTTCCACGAGCGCTATTCGTCGCCGGAAAAACTGGAGGCGACCCGCAAGACCATCCCGCTCGGCCGGCTCGGGACGGCGGAAGATTGCGCGCCGGCCTATCTGTTCCTCGCTTCGCACGCGCTGTCGGGCTACATCACCGGGCAGGTGTTGGAGGTCAATGGCGGGCAATTGATTGCTTGAACATGTGTTTGCGTCGGCGTTCGCCCCTCATCCGCCTGCCGGCACCTTCTCCCCGCGCGCAGGGAGAAGGGACAGCGCTGCGCCGTATTTGTTCTGCCTTGACTGCAAGCGGGCTTGTCTCGCCGGGCACGTCCCCTCTCCCCGCGAGCGGGGAGAGGGTTAGGGTGAGGGGCAAGCCAGTCCAGTAGCGTGGCAGAATCAAGAACTCCAAAGGCATGACATGATCGACAAGCTGGAAATGTTCCTCGTTCTCGCGCGCGAAAGACACTTCGGTCGCGCGGCGGAGGAGTGTGGCGTAGCGCAACCGACCTTGTCGGCCGCCATCCGCCAGCTCGAGGATCAGCTTGGCGTGATGCTCGTCAGCCGCGGGTCGCGCTTCCAGGGACTGACGCCGGAGGGGCAGCGCGTGCTCGAATGGGCGCGCCGTATCGTCGGCGATGCCCGCACCATGCGCGAGGAGATGCGGGCGGCGCGCAAGGGCCTTTCCGGCCATATCCGCCTGGCCGCGGTGCCGACGACGCTGGCGATGGTGCCGATGATTACCGCGCCATTCCAGGAGAAACATCCTGATGTCACCTTCTCGGTGCTGTCGACCACGTCGCTGCAGATTCTGGCGCTGCTCGAAAACCTCGAGATCGATGCAGGTCTCACCTATCTGGAGAACGAGCCGCTCGGCCGGGTAACCAGCGTTCCGCTGCAAGTCGAGCGCTATCACCTCGTCACCGCCGCCGGAACGCCGCTTTCAGAGCGGGAAAGCGTGACGTGGAAAGAGGTTAGCGACGTTCGGCTTTGTCTATTGACGGCCGACATGCAGAACCGCCGCATCGTCAACCAGCATTTTGCCGAGGCAGGCGTGGTCGCCAGGCCGACGCTCGAATCGAACTCGATGATCGTGCTTTTTTCGCATGTGCGGACCGGGCGCTGGGCCAGCATCATGCCGTTCAACGTCGCGAAATCATTCGGTTTTCATGAGGCTATCCGGATGATCCCGATCGTCGAGCCGGATGCCCGTCACACGGTCGGCCTGGTTGCGACCCATCGTGAGCCGTTTACGCCGCTTGTCTCGGCTCTGTTGCACGAGGCGCGTATCCTGGGTGAGCGAAACCAGGTTCAATAGATTTTTTCTATCGATCGACGGAACAGCCTTATTGACCCATCGGGCCATAAGCGCGAAGCTTTTTTGATCATGGCCGGAGACCGCCGAGGAACGGCCTTCGCCAGGTATTGAAATGTCGGCTGGACCGGTCGCCCGTTTGCGGGTGTCGCCGTCCAGCCCATGAGCCGGGAGGGCTCCCGTTGAACATCCATCAGCCGCGTGCCGACATCGCGGAAACCACCCTTGCCATCGTAGAGGAGCTCAAAGGGCTCGAAGGTCCGCTGCTGCCGATCCTGCACGAGTTGCAGGAGGAATTCGGCTACGTACCGCAGGAGTGCCTTCCGGTGATTGCGCGCGAGCTCAACCTGTCGCGCGCCGAAGTCTACGGTGTGATGACGTTTTACCATGACTTCCGCGAGCATCCGGCCGGACGCCATGTGCTGAAGCTCTGTCGCGCCGAGGCCTGCCAGTCGATGGGCGGTGATCAGCTCGCCGAGCGCGCCAAGCGGCTGCTCGGCATCGATTTCCATGAGACGACGCCGGATGGCGCGGTGACGCTGGAGCCGGTCTACTGTCTCGGGCTCTGTTCCTGCGCACCCTCGGCCATGCTTGACGGAGAGGTGCATGCCCGGGTCGATGCCGCCGATCTCGAGGCGCTCGTTCAGGAGGCGCGGCGATGACGGTGAAAATCTATATCCCGCGTGACGCCGCCGCCGTGGCGCTCGGTGCCGAGAAGGTCGCCAAGGCCGTGGCCGAGACGATCGCGGCCCGCGGTCTCGACGCGACAATCATACGCAATGGCTCACGCGGAATGCACTGGCTGGAGCCGCTGGTCGAAGTGGAAACCGCTGAAGGTCGCGTCGCCTACGGTCCGGTCAAGGCACGCGATGCCGGTTCACTGCTTGATGCCGGGCTGCTCGATGGCGGCGACCACGCGCTCTGTCTCGGGAAGACCGAGGAGATCCCCTTCCTCAAGCAGCAGACGCGACTGACATTTGCGCGCTGCGGCATCACCGATCCGCTGTCGCTCGACGACTACCAGGCCCATGGCGGCCTTGCCGGTCTGCGCAACGCCATCGCCATGGCGCCGGAGGCGATCGTCGCGCAGGTGACCGAGAGCGGCCTTCGCGGCCGCGGCGGCGCCGGTTTCCCGACAGGCATCAAGTGGAAGACGGTTCTCGAGGCCGCGGGGACACGCAAATACATCGTTTGCAATGCCGACGAGGGCGACAGCGGCACCTTTGCCGACCGGATGATCATGGAGGGTGATCCCTTCGTGCTGATCGAGGGCATGGCGATCGCAGGCATCGCGACCGGCGCCACCAAGGGCTTCATTTATACCCGCTCCGAATATCCCCATGCGATCGCGGCGATGGCTGAGGCGATCGAGATCGCGCGCAAGGCCGGCGTGCTCGGCGCTTCGGTGCTCGGCTCCGGCAAGGCCTTCGACATGGAGGTGCGCACCGGCGCCGGCGCCTATGTCTGCGGCGAGGAAACGGCGCTGCTCAACAGCCTCGAAGGCAAGCGTGGCATCGTTCGCGCCAAGCCGCCGCTCCCGGCCCACAAGGGCCTCTTCGACTGTCCGACTGTGATCAACAACGTGATCTCGCTCGCCTCCGTCCCTGTTATCATGGACAAGGGGGCTACCTTCTACCGCGATTTCGGCATGGGCCGCTCGCGCGGTACGATCCCGATCCAGATCGCCGGCAACGTCAAGCATGCCGGCCTGTTCGAGACCGCCTTCGGCCTCGCGCTCGGTGAGATCATCGATCACATCGGCGGCGGCACCGCGAGCGGCCGGCCGGTGAAGGCCGTTCAGGTGGGCGGCCCGCTCGGCGCCTATTTCCCTCGCGCTCTGTTCGACACGCCGTTCGACTATGAGGCCTTTGCCGCGCGCGACGGCCTCATCGGCCATGCCGGCATCGTCGTTTTCGACGATACCGTCGACATGCTGCACCAGGCGCGCTTCGCCATGGAATTCTGTGCTGTCGAAAGCTGCGGCAAGTGCACGCCCTGCCGCATCGGTTCGACCCGCGGCGTCGAGGTGGCCGACAAGATCGCGGCCGGCATCGAGCCGGAGAAAAACCGCGAACTGCTCGCCGACCTCTGCAACACGATGAAGTTCGGTTCGCTCTGCGCGCTCGGCGGTTTCACGCCCTATCCCGTCATGAGCGCCATGACCCATTTCCCGGATGACTTTCAGCCGGCACCGCGCGTTGAAGCGGCGGAGTGAGGAGGAAGACCATGTCTCTCATACATGAAATCGACTACGGCACTCCCGCTTCCAAGTCCGAAAAACTGGTGACGCTGACGATCGACGGGTGCGAGGTCACGGTACCTGAGGGGACCTCGATCATGCGTGCGGCGATGGACGCTGGCATCGAAGTGCCAAAACTCTGCGCCTCCGACATGATGGATGCCTTCGGCTCCTGCCGGCTCTGTCTCGTCGAGATCAAGGGACGCGCCGGCATGCCGGCATCCTGCACCACGCCGGTGGCGGCGGGTATCGAAGTCTCCACCCAGACGCCGCGGCTGAAGGATGTGCGCCGCGGCGTGATGGAACTCTATATTTCCGACCACCCGCTCGACTGTCTGACCTGTGCGGCCAACGGCGATTGCGAGCTGCAGGACATGGCCGGCGCCGTCGGCCTGCGCGACGTGCGCTACGGCTACGAGGGCGAGAACCACGTCACGGCCCGCAACAATGGCGAGATCAACGCCAAGTGGATGCCGAAGGACGAATCCAATCCGTACTTCACCTATGATCCGGCCAAGTGCATCGTCTGTTCGCGCTGCGTGCGCGCCTGCGAGGAAGTGCAGGGGACTTTTGCGCTGACGATCGGCGGCCGCGGTTTCGACAGTCGCGTTTCGGCCGGTATGGCGGAAGACTTCATGTCGTCCGAATGCGTCTCCTGCGGCGCCTGCGTGCAGGCCTGCCCGACGGCGACGCTCACAGAGAAATCGGTCATCGAGATCGGCCAGCCGGAACATTCCGTCGTCACCACCTGCGCCTATTGCGGCGTCGGCTGCTCGTTCAAGGCGGAGATGCGCGGCGAGGAGCTGGTGCGCATGGTGCCGTGGAAGGATGGCCAGGCCAACCGCGGCCATTCCTGCGTCAAGGGTCGCTTTGCCTATGGCTATTCCAACCACAAGGACCGCATCCTCAACCCGATGATCCGCGAGAAGATCTCCGATCCCTGGCGCGAGGTCACCTGGGAGGAGGCCTATGCGCATGTGGCCTCCGAGTTCCGGCGGATCCAGTATCAGTACGGCCGTGATTCCGTCGGCGGCATCACCTCGTCGCGCTGCACCAATGAAGAGACCTATCTGGTGCAGAAGCTGGTGCGTGCCGGCTTCGGCAACAACAATGTCGATACCTGCGCCCGCGTCTGCCACTCGCCGACCGGCTACGGACTCGGCCAGGCTTTCGGCACATCGGCCGGCACGCAGAATTTCGATTCGGTCGAGTTCACTGACGTTGCCGTCATCATCGGCGCCAACCCGACGGACGGCCATCCGGTCTTCGCGTCACGACTGAAGAAGCGGCTGCGCGAGGGCGCCAAACTGATCGTCATCGATCCCAGGCGCACCGACATCGTGCGCTCGCCGCATATCGAAGCCTCCTATCACCTGCCGCTGCAGCCAGGCACCAATGTCGCGATCCTGACGTCGATGGCGCATGTGATCGTCACCGAAGGCCTCGCCGACGAGAAATTCATCCGCGAGCGCTGCGACTGGTCGGAATACGAGGACTGGGCGGCTTTCGTCGCCGAGCCCTATCACAGCCCGGAAGCGACCGAGGCCTATACCGGCGTGCCGGCCGAACTCGTGCGTGGTGCCGCCCGGCTCTATGCCACCGGCGGCAATGGCGCGATCTACTATGGTCTTGGTGTCACCGAGCACAGCCAGGGCTCAACGACGGTCATGGCGATCGCCAACCTCTCGATGGTCACCGGCAATATCGGCCGGCCGGGCGTCGGCGTAAACCCGCTGCGCGGTCAGAACAACGTGCAGGGCTCCTGCGACATGGGTTCGTTCCCGCACGAGCTGCCGGGCTACCGCCATATCTCCGACGACGCGACGCGCGAAACCTTCGAGAAGCTCTGGGGCGTCGAGATTTCCAACGAGCCTGGCCTGCGCATCCCGAACATGCTCGATGCCGCGGTCGATGGCACCTTCAAGGGCATCTATATCCAGGGTGAAGACATCTTGCAGTCCGACCCGGACACCAAGCATGTGGCCGCCGGGCTTGCCGCGATGGAGTGCGTCGTCGTGCACGACCTCTTCCTCAACGAGACGGCGAATTACGCCCACGTCTTCCTGCCGGGTTCGACGTTCCTGGAAAAGGACGGCACCTTCACCAATGCCGAGCGCCGCATCAACCGGGTGCGCAAGGTGATGACGCCGAAGAACGGCTATGCCGACTGGGAGGTCACGCAGAAGCTTGCCCAGGCCATGGGCCTCAATTGGAACTATCGTCATCCGTCCGAGATCATGGACGAGATCGCCGCGACGACGCCGAGCTTCGCGCTGGTCTCCTACGACTATCTCGACAAGTTGGGCTCGGTGCAGTGGCCATGCAACGAGAAGCATCCCGAGGGCTCGCCGATCATGCATGTCGACGGCTTCGTGCGTGGCAAGGGCAAGTTCATCCGCACCGAATATGTCGCGACCGACGAACGCACCGGTCCGCGCTTCCCGCTGCTTTTGACCACCGGCCGTATCCTCAGCCAGTATAATGTCGGCGCCCAGACGCGGCGCACCGACAACGTTGTCTGGCACGCGGAGGACCGGCTGGAGATCCACCCGCACGACGCAGAGCAGCGCGGCATTCGCGACGGCGACTGGATCAGGCTTGCCAGCCGCGCCGGTGAAACGACCCTGCGTTCGCTGATCACCGACCGCGTGGCGCCGGGCGTCGTCTACACCACCTTCCACCACCCGACGACGCAGGCAAACGTCATCACCACCGACTTCTCCGACTGGGCGACGAACTGCCCGGAATACAAGGTGACGGCGGTGCAGGTGATGCCGTCGAACGGGCCTTCGGACTGGCAGGTGGACTATGACGAGCAGGCCCGCCAGTCGCGCCGGATTTCCGGCAAGCTGGAGGCGGCGGAATGATGTTTTGCGCCGCGACCGACCATGGCGACGTTTAGGACATCGACAACCGTTCCCGAGGCTGCCCGCCGCAAGGGCGCGCTTCGGGACGGTTCACGCGCCGTGCCGGAGGAGACGCCGGTTGCCTTCAGCTATGGCGGCTCGACCCACGCGGTGATGATGGCGACGCCCGGCGACCTTGAAGACTTCGCCGTCGGCTTCAGCCTGACCGAAGGCATCATCACGGATCCCGGCCAGATCGAAACGGTCGAGATCGTCGCCGAGACGGTGGCCGGCAATCTCGGCATCGACCTGCAGATTGTGCTTGAGGACGAAGAGAACGACATGCTCCGCCAGCGTCGCCGGCACATGGCGGGTCCGGTCGGGTGTGGGCTCTGCGGCATCGAATCGATCGAGCAGGCGGTGCGGCCGACGCCGGATGTTTCCGGGTCGAAGCTGACGCTGTCGCAGGAGGATGTCGTCTCCGCCGTGGCACTGCTCAACGGCCAGCAGCCGCTGCATTTCGAGACGCGCGCCGTGCACGGTGCTGCCTTTTATGTGCCTGGACGCGGCCTGATCGCGGTCCGAGAGGATGTCGGCCGCCACAATGCGCTCGACAAGCTGGTGGGTGCTGCGGCGCGTGCCGGCTTTAGGGGAAGCGAGGGTGTCGTCGTCGTCACCAGCCGCGTTTCCGTCGAGATGGTGCAGAAGACGGCTGTCGTCGGCAGCCCCGTGATCATCGCCATTTCGGCGCCGACGGCGCTGGCCATCCGCACGGCCGAGGCTGCGGGCATGACGCTGATTGCGCTGGTGCGCGGCGACGAATTCGAGATATTCACCCATGCCGAACGCATCAAGTCCGGAGCTGTCGCCGATGTCGCATGACAACACCAACGCCAAGCTGATCTACATGGCGAACCAGATCGCCACCTTCTTCAAGAGCCAGCCGCAGAACGAGGCGGCCCAGGGCGTTGCCACCCATATCAACAAATATTGGGAGCCACGCATGCGGCGGAAATTGTTCGAGCATATCGACAATGGCGGCGAGGGGCTGACGCCGCTGGTGCTGGAAGCGGCGGCGAAGATCAAGCGTCCGGAAGCCGCCTAGCTAGCCTGCGCTCATCATCGACCGCAGGTTCTCCGCTCTCCGCGGACAGGGCGTTTTCCAAGCAATTGCTGCGTCTGAAAAGATTTAAGGGAAGGCGGCTACCGGTAGCCGCCTTCCCCATTCCCGAGCGCGGGGTGCAGGGATGTGCGCTCAGAAATTCTGCCAGCCATCCGCGGCCGGTGCCGCAGCAAGGCTTGTTCGTTGGCCGCTGCGCATGGCGCGGGCGGTTGCGTGGAGCCGGGTCGGTTGCGCGCGGTCGTCAAAGTGGCGGTTCGCGTCGATGATCTGGGCTTGCTCGCCGTAGCGGAACTGTCGGAGCAGTTCGTGCAGGGCGTCTGCCTCGCGGGCCATGGCGTGGCTTGCGGCCGTGCTTTCCTCGACCATCGCTGCATTTTGCTGGGTCGCCTGGTCCATCGAGTTGACCGCCTGGTTGATCTCCTTGAGGCCGGTCGACTGTTCGCGGGCGGCCTCGACGATCGCCGAGACGTTGGCATTGATCTCCTGGACCTGGGTCAGGATCTCTTCGAGCGCCGCACCCGTCTGGCCGACCAGCGACACGCCGTTCTTGACATGTTCGGTGGAGGTGCCGATCAGCGCCTTGATATCCTTGGCCGCGCTTGCGGAGCGTTGCGCCAGTTCGCGCACTTCCTGGGCGACGACGGCGAAGCCCTTGCCGGCTTCACCGGCGCGTGCCGCCTCGACGCCGGCGTTGAGCGCCAGGAGGTTCGTCTGGAAGGCGATGTCGTCGATGACGCCGATGATGTTGGAGATTTCGCGTGACGACTGTTCGATCTGGCCCATCGCGCCGATGGCGCTCTTGACCACATTGCCGGAGCGTTCGGCGCCGGCCTTGGTCTTGGCCACCAGTCCGCCCGCCTCTTCGGCCCGGCGGCTGGAGTCGGCAACCGTCGTGGTGATCTCGTCGAGCGCGGCTGCGGTTTCCTCGACGGAGGCCGCCTGCTGTTCCGTGCGCTTCGACAGGTCGTCGGCCGCTGAGCGGATTTCCCGGGCGCCGGAGGCAATCGCGCTGGCATTGTCGCCGACGGTGCGCATCGCCTCGCGCAGCTTGGCGGTCGCCCCGTTGAAGTCGGTCCGCACCGTTTCCATGCTGGGCACGAAGGGCGTGTCGAGGTTGCGGGTCAGGTCGCCCTCGGCGAGCGCCCTCAGGCCGGCGCCGAGGCTGTTGATCGCGCTCATGCGCTCGCTGACGTCGGTCGCGAACTTGACGACCTTGTAGACCTTGCCGCTGAAGTCGCGGATCGGGTTGTAGGCCGCCTGGATCCAGATCTCCTTGCCCCCCTTGCCGTAGCGCACGAACTCGTTGGAGAAGAATTCGCCGGCGGCGAGACGTTTCCAGAAGTCGGCATATTCGGCGGTGCGGGCGTAATTCGGTTCGCAGAACATGCTGTGATGCTTGCCCTGGATTTCCGAGAGGCTGTAGCCGAGTGCGGCGCAGAAATTCTCGTTGGCCGTCAGGATTTCGCCTGTCGGTGTGAACTCGATGACCGCCTGCGAACGGGAGATCGCGTCGAGCTTGCCGGCATCCTCGGTTGCCCGCGCCTTGGCGGCGGTGATGTCGGTTGCGAACTTCACCACCTTGTACGGCTTGCCGCCGCGGAACACAGGATTGTAGGTCGCCTGGATCCAGATTTCGCGGCCGCCCTTGGCGATGCGCTTGTAGGCATTGGCGTCGAACTCGCCGCGCCCGAGGCGGGCCCAGAAGTCGCGGTATTCCTGCGTCTGGGTGTAGTCGGCCGGGCAGAACATGCGATGGTGCTGGCCGACGATTTCCGAAAGGCCGTAGCCGAGCGCCTGGCAGAAGTTCTCATTGGCGGTCAGGATCTTGCCGGTCAGGTCGAACTGAATGATGGCCTGCGACTTCGAAAGCGCGGCGACGATCTGGCGCGCATCTGCAATTTTACCGAGAGCGAACATTGTAACCCTCTGATCTCGTTTGTTGGCTCAAGCCGGGGCTTCGTGCCTTCTTTGACAGGGTTTGCGGGGCCAAAGCGGCGCAACTCCCGGACTAAGACAAATACCGGCCTGCCGAAAATTGTCTGGTCGTCCTACGCCGGCCCACCGGGTCAGCGGCTTCGTGCTTCGTGAGGGGAGTTCGAACTACCGGGCTTCATGCCCAAGGCGCCGTGTTTCTACAATCTAGGTTAGTAACAGGACTATTAAGCAGGTGTTAAAATAGCAACTATCAAATTTCAGTTGTAAAAACTCGTATATCCAA
This sequence comes from Ensifer sp. GW101-20A05, assembly GCF_059424735.1. Taxonomy (NCBI): domain Bacteria; kingdom Pseudomonadati; phylum Pseudomonadota; class Alphaproteobacteria; order Hyphomicrobiales; family Rhizobiaceae; genus Ensifer; species Ensifer sp. GW101-20A05. The sequence continues at coordinate 383,624 of NZ_JBWKZT010000005.1, forward strand.
TTTTAGTTGAATTAGTTGATCCTGCTTTTCTAATCTACTGCCGTGCAATCTGGGTCTGCCGCCAATAAGAAAGGCCGCCCCACGGCACGTAGGGCGGCCTTCATGTCGTTCGTCTGCTACCTCAGGGTTACCTCAGGCGGCCAGTTCTTCGACTTCACGTTCCTTGAACATTCGCGCCAGGTTGAGGAAGCAGATCATGCCGTTCTCGTTGGCGATGATGCCTTCGGCAAAGCTCTTGTCGAAGGACGCTGTCACTTCCGGCACCGGCTGCACCTGGCTGCCCTGAACGGTGAGGATGTCGGAGACGCGATCGACGACGAGGCCGATCACCATGTTGTGCACTTCGGCGACGACGATGGCGCTGCGTTCGTTGGCCGTCGTCGATTTCATGCCGAGCTTGTGGGCAAGATCGATGATCGGGATCACTGTGCCGCGCAGGTTCATGACACCGATCACTTCCGGCGGCGAATGGGGAATGGGGGTGGAGGGCGCCCAGCCGCGGATTTCGCGGATCGTCGTCGTCTTGACGCAGAATTCCTGATCGTGGAGGCGGAACGCAATGATCTCCAGCGTCTCGCCGTCAAACCCGGCCGTCCTGAGTGTGCTTGTCATCGAAGGTCCTTCCAGCTTTCCGGTCGACGCCCATGGCGCGACACCGCCAAACTCGAGATATCTCCGCATGGCTGCCGGCGCATGGGAGCGCGGCGATGGTCCGTTGGGGAGAGATCCTTACAGTCCGCCGATCACATCCGGCGGGGCGCAGCTGCATCATGCGCGGAAGAACCGCTTTGCGCTTTGGGAAGGGACTATAGGCCGGGATTCGTTAAGACTTGCTTTTGCAAGTGCTTAGAGCAGTTCCAGGAAAAGTGTGAAACGGTTTTCCGTCCGGAATTGCGTCGCTTCAAGGAAGATCCGCCCTGAGCCTGGCTCGGGGCGGATCGGATCTTGGGGTCAGGCGGAGGCGAGAACCTTTGCGAACTGTTCCACGGCCCAGTCGACCTGTTCAGCGTTGATCACTAGCGGCGGCGCAATGCGGATCGTGTCGCCATGGGTGTCCTTAGCAAGGATACCCAGCTGCTTCAGTGCTTCGCAGTACTTGCGGGCGCCACCGGCTTCCGGCACCAGCTCGACCGCCAGCATCAGGCCGCGACCGCGAACTTCCTTGATGATGTTGGAGCGGATGTCGGTGAGGCCCTTCTGGAAGCGCTCGCCCATGCGGGCTGAGTTCTCGATCATGCCTTCTTCCGTCAGCGCCTTCAGCGCCGCCCGGGCGATGGCACAGGCGAGCGGGTTGCCGCCGAAGGTCGAACCGTGCTGGCCCGGCTTCAGAACACCCAATACTTCGGAGTTCGAAAGCACGGCGGAGACCGGGTAGAAGCCGCCAGAGAGCGCCTTGCCGATCAGCGTCACGTCGGCTTCGATGGCTTCGTGCTCTTCGGCGAGCAGCTTGCCGGTGCGGCCAAGGCCGGTCTGGATTTCGTCGAGGATCAGCGTGATGCCATGCTTGGTGCAGAGCTCGCGAACGGTCGTGAAATAGCCAACCGGCGGAACGATAACGCCCGCTTCGCCCTGGATCGGCTCGACGAGGAAGGCGACGGTGTTCTCGTTGATCGCAGCGCGGAAAGCCTCGATGTCGCCGAAGGGCACGACCTTGAAGCCGGGCGCGAACGGGCCGAAGCCGGTGCGGGCATCCGGGTCGGTGGAGAAGCCGACGATGCCCATGGTGCGGCCATGGAAGTTGTTGGAGCAGACGATGATCTCGGCCTGGTTTTCGGCCACGCCCTTGACCTCGTAACCCCACTTACGCACCGCCTTGACGGCGGTTTCGACGGCTTCGGCGCCGGAGTTCATCGGCAGCACCTTGTGCGAGCCGGTGAGGGCTGCGATCTCTTCATAGAAATGCGCGAGCTGGTCGTTGCGGAAGGCGCGGGAGGTGAGCGTCAGCTTCTGCGCCTGCACCATCATCGCCTTCAGGATCTTCGGATGGCAGTGGCCCTGGTTGACGGCCGAATAGGCCGAGAGGCAATCGAGGTAGCGATTGCCCTCCATGTCCCAGACATAGACGCCTTCGCCGCGCGAGAGCACCACGTCGAGCGGTTTGTAGTTATGCGCGCCAAGCCGGTATTCGGTTTCGATCAGGGCTGCCGTCGTATTCATACATTGTCCTCCGTTTGTTATCTCAGGCACTGCGGGTCGGCCGGTCGAGCACGCGGCGGCCGAAGAGGCTCGCCGTCAATTCGACCAGGATACGCGCGCTCTTGCCGCGGTCATCGAGGAAGGGGTTGAGCTCGACGACGTCGAGCGAGGAAACGAGTTCGCTTTCCCAGAGCATTTCCATGATCAGGTGCGCCTCGCGGAAGGTCGCGCCGCCGGGAACGGTGGTGCCGACGCCGGGGGCGAGTTCCGGATCCATGAAATCGACGTCGAGGCTGACATGCAGCAGGCCGTTGGCGGCGCGAACCTCATTGAGGATCTGGCGCATGATGTGGGCCATGCCGAGTTCGTCGACGGCGCGCATGTCATAGACGCGTACGCCGTGCTCGGTGATCTCTTCGCGCTCGCGATCGTCGACGGAGCGGATGCCGACCTGGAAGACCTTCTTCGGATCGACGAACGGCCGGTCGGCCGGCAGAATCGGAGCGAATTCCGCTTCGCCACAGAAATACGCGACCGGCATGCCGTGCATGTTGCCGGAGGGGGAGGTTGACGGCGAATTGAAGTCGGCGTGGGCGTCGAGCCAGAGCACGAAGAGCGGCCGGCCGACTTCGGCGGCGTAACGCGCCATGCCGGAGACGCTGCCCATGGAGAGCGCGTGGTCACCGCCGAGGATGATCGGGAAGTGGCCCTTGCGAACCGTGTCGTGCACGGAATCGTGCAGCGCGCGGGCAAAGGCTGCGACGATCTGCAGATTGTTGGCGCCCGGGTGGTTGGCGAGGTCGCGGGCCGGCAGCGGCTTGACGTCGCCTTCGTCGTGAACCGTGTGGCCGAGGTCGCGCAGCACCGTGTCGATGCCGGCTATGCGCAGGGCCGTCGGCCCCATGGCTGCGCCGCGCCGTCCAGAACCTTCTTCGATGGGTGCGCCGATCAGCGTGATGGTCGTCATATCCGCCCGATTCCTTCTCAAGATAATTCCGTGTGTACCCGGTTGGGATCGCGCGGATTATGGCCAAAATGCATGTCAGCAAAAAGATGGAAAACTGCCGATTAGTGAGATAAAATCGACAGATTGATAAGCACCATGTTACAAAGTGATAGCAATGGATGATCTCGATCAGGCACTCATCAGCGCCTTGCGCCAGAATGCGCGCATCCCCGTTTCAACGCTATCGGAAATGACAGGCGTATCGCGCGCGACCGTTGCTGCCCGCATCGACAGGCTCGTCGCTAATGGCACGATCGCCGCCTTTACCATCCGAACCGGCGCGGAAATCCCGGCTTCCGGGGTCCGCGCCGTGGTGATGATCGAGGTGCATGGAAAGATGGCCGACCGCGTTGCCGAACAGTTGCGCGGCCTGCCGCAGGTCCGGGCGCTGCACAGCACCAATGGCCGCTGGGACTTCATCGCCGAGCTGCAGGATCGCGATCTCGTCTCCTTCGACGAGACGCTGCGGCGCATCCGCCTGATCGACGGGATCACCGTCACCGAGACGAATATCCTGTTGAAAACCAGCAAGATGACCGGTGCATTCTGATCATCTTTCGCCGCCCAAAGCGGTGAGGAAATCGCGACTCGGAGTCGAATTGTTCTTGCTTTGTTCTCATGTTTCGCTATGATGTGCGCCTCACCCAAGATGGAGGATGTCATGGTTGCCAATGGCGGCAGGCTTGCCGATCGGCAGATCTGTGTGAAGCTGTTTGTCAGGCATGGCGACGAGGATCGCGCCATCGCCTTTTATCGCGAGGCGCTCGGCGCCGAGCTCCTGCAGCGGCACGAATGGCCGAGCGGCATTCTGACGAGTGCGGATCTGAGGATCGGGGAATCGGTCTTCCGGATTGCCGGGGCCAACCCGCGCCGCGATGCGGAGCCCAAGCTTGGAGGACCGCGCTCTCCGCATGCGCTGGGCACGACGGCGGTGATCCTGGAACTGCATGTTCGCGATGTCGATCGTGTGATCGGCCGGGCGATCGGCGCGGGGGCAAGCCTGCGCAATCCGGCCGAGACTTTGTCGACCGGTGACCGCGTCGGTGCCTTTATCGATCCTTTCGGCCATATCTGGGCGCTGTTCAACGCCATTGAGGATGCCGAAATCGTCGATCTGAACATCGAGGCCCGCAACGCCGCCTGAGGCGTTGCGGGCCTCTCCCTGTATGGCCGTGCACTTTGGCGGGATATGTTGCCCGCCGCGTGGCAATCAGAAGAACTCGTCGAGCAGGCAGTAGAGGTCGCGTTTCTCCGGATCGTCCCTGTCGATGCCATAGCGCGCCAGAAACGGCTGCACCCATTCCTCGCCGAGATTGTGGGCGATGCTGTGACAGGCAAGTGCAATGTCCTGATAGGGATCGGCGACGCCCAGCCGGCTGCAATCGATGAAACCGGAGAACCGGCCATACCTCTCAATGATGTTCGGCAGGCAGGCGTCGCCGTGGGTAATGACGAGCTTGCCGATCGAAGGTACGCGGGCTCGGAGTTCTGCAAAAAGATCTGCCGCCGTGCGGCCGAGTCGCGTTTCGTCGAAATCGTCTTCATCGATAAGGCCGGCTTCGGTGCGCGCTCCCGCGATGGCGATGCGCTTTTCGATCCGGTGATCGAAGGGGCAGTCGGCGACGTCCAGCCCATGCAAGCGTTTCAGGGCGTCCGCCAAGATGACGATCCGGTCCTTTGGCGACAGCGTCGTGGAGGCGAGGTCCGTGCCCTCGACAGCCTGCAGCAGCAGCCAGTTCGTTTCCGCGTCGAAGGCGCGGGCGATCACCCGCGGACAGGGCATGCCCTGAGACGCCAGCCAATCAAGCCGCTCCGCCTCGTCAACGAATTCGCTGAAGGGGCCGGCAGCCTCGACTTTCAGCACCAGCATCGCGCGATCCGGCGCCTTCAGCAGATAGATGCTCGAGTCCGACTGTCCGAGCGTGTCATGATTCCAGTCATAGCCTGCAACGAGTGGCAGGAGATTCTCGGGCAATTCGAGATGCGGTTTTCGGGAAGACAATACAATCACCTGAAAAATGAATGCAGCAAATCGGCCGTGACGGCGGCTGATGCCGATGTAGGTACGCATTCGCGCGGCTGCGGATCGTATTCGGTCCGCAGGCCATATCTTGATCTGATCAAAATGTCGTCGAGGAGCGCGACGCCAGACAAACCGCCCCTCAATATTCCTTTTCGAAGAAGATACCGCCCGAGGCCGAGCCGTCGCCGGCGGCCGAGCCCTTGAGTTTCACGCCCTTGCCGACATCGAGATTGATGACCGCCTTGCTGGAGGCGGAATCAGAGCCCTGCTGCAGCTCGATATAGGTCCGGTCGTTGAGATACTTGCCGGCGCGCACCGAAGCGCCGCCGTGCTCGTCGGTGGTGACGTCGAGGTCGTCGACGCCGAGCTTGTTGCGCAGGCCATCAAGCAGCGACGTCGAGCCTCCGCCGGCAAGCTGGCTGACGGCGGAGGCGAGCTGGGCGATCTGGAAGGCCGAGAGGTTCGACAGCGACCGGTTGAAGATCAGCTGTGCCAGGATCTCGTCCTGCGGCAGCGCCGGCGATGACGAGAAGGCGATCTGCGGATTGTTAGCGAGGCCCGCAACCGAGACTGTGATGGTCGTCGAGCCGACGCTGGAGGTCGCCTTGAGGTCAAGCGTCGGGATCAGGTCGCCACCGAAGCCGATATTGCCGTCGGTGAAGGTCAGGCGCTTGCCGAGGATTTCGAGGCGCCCGCGGCGCATTTCGAAGCCGCCGGAAACGATCGGCTGCACGGCCGTGCCCCGGATCGTCAGGTTGCCACCGAGTTCGGCGTCGATGCCGCGGCCGCGCACGAAGACCTGGTTGGCGGCAACTGCCAGATCGAAGGCGATGCCGCCGCTGGCATTGGCGCCGGCTGCCGGCACCTCGTCCTTGCGCAGGTCCTTGACCATTTTCTGCACCTTGGGCGGCGCATTCTTGTGCTTGATGTCGATTGCCGAGAGCGAGGTGGGCAGCTTCTCGGGAATGGTGATCGATGCCTTGCGGATCGTAACCTTGCCGCCGAGCGTCGGGGTCGCGACCAGCGGACCGGTCAGCGTCATTTCGCCATTGAGATTGGCGTTGAACAGCGTGCCGTCGACATAGGTGGCATTGTTCAGGCGGATCGTCAGATTGGCCGGGAAGCCGGAGCCGGGGACCGTGCCGACGGTGCCGGTCGCCTCGATCGAGCCGCCGGTCGCGAGATTGGCCGAGAGCTTGGAGATCGTCGCCTGCTTTCCGTCGAGCGCGACATTGGCGGTCAGATCGTTCAGTGCCAGGTTGCGGCGCACGTCGACGAGCCGCCCGCCGGATGTCGTGACGGTGCCGGCGATCTGCGGCGCCTTGGCGGAGCCGGAAATCGCGAGGTTGATGCCGGCCTGGCCCGTGAGCGTGAAGCCTTTTTCCGCCATCAGGTTGGCAATGAGGGCAAAGGGTAGGTTGCCGTTGAACTTCATTGCGATCGGCATGTTGCCGCCGATATCGACATTGCCGCCGCCCTTGAAGGAAAGGCCGCTGGCGCCCGAAAGCGTCGTGTCGAGCGTTACCTTGTTGTTGGCGAACTTGCCGTTGGCGGCGATGTCGAAGGCGGCGACCCCGGCCGTGCGTGCGGCGGCCAGCGACGCGCCAGACCATTTGAGGTTGTAGGCGACGACAGGTGCGGACGTTGCGCCAGCGACGTCGACGGTGCCGGCGATCGTGCCCTCGGCGCCGAGGTCCGGGACAAAAGCGTTGGCCAGCGCTGCGGGCAGCGCATTGAGCTTGGCGGTGATGTCGAGTTTTTCGCCGGCCGTTCCGTTGACCGCGATGGTGCCCTTCGATGCCTGGATCGTCAGCGCGTTGAGGCGGACGGTGCCGTTTTCGATGGCGATGACCGTCGGCTGCGCGAGCTTCAGCGGGATGCCCTTTGGCGTCGCGCCGAAGGAGGCGAGGCGAATTTCCGTGCGTCCCTTCGCACTCGTGAGATCGCCCTTAGCCGTGAGCGGGCCACCATCATATTTGCCGTCGATCGAAAAGCCGGTGCGTCCCGCCTGCTGCTGGAAATCGACGGCGAGGCCGGCAACGCGGTTGGCGCCTTGAGCGATGGTTTCGGCGCGCACGCTGCCCTTGATGGCGAGGGCCGCGACATCGGAGATCGTGATATCGGCAGTCGGCTTGGCGATCGTCAGGGCATCACGCTTGATGCCGCTGCCGCCGGCCTTGACGACGACGGAGGTGATGCCGTTTGCGGTCTTGATTGCGGCCGACCCGTTGAGATCGCCAGAGGCTTTCTGCCCGGCCATGGCGGCAAGCAGGCCGAGATCGGGCAGGTTGAAATCGATCTTGCCGTCCGGTTTGAAGTCCGGGGTGAAACTGATCGCACCGGTCAGCTTGTTTTCACCGATCCTGGCTTCGAGCACGGGGATCGCGGTGCGTCCGTCCTTGGAGACGACGTCGGCCTTGACGTCGATCGCCTGGCCGTCGAGCGCACCGGTTGCGGTCAGGCTCGCCTGCGGGCTCGAGGGGTTGGCCTTCGCGTCGGCCTTGATCGTGAGGTCGCTGAGGGTGCGTCCGGCGAGCGTGGCGCCGCTCGAGGTCAGTTCGGCCTTGATGCCGAGTTCGGCGAGCGGGCCGGTCACGGCTGCGGTAAACTCAGCCTCGCCCTTGGCGTCAGCCAGAAGCTTGCCGAGATTGGGCAGCTTTCCCTTGAGATCGGTGGTCAGTTGTCCCTGGGCCAAGGCTATCGTGCCGGCCGCCTCGATCGTGCTCGATTTGAGCTCGAGGCCCTCGACGGTCACGCTGCCGTCGGTCGCCGTCTTCACTTCGCCGGCAAGCGCGATGGTCCCGTCGAACTTCGCTGCCGCAGCCGGCGGCAGAGCCTCCGGAACGGTAAAGAGCTTGAACGCGGCGGCAACTGTGTTTTCCTCACGTGAGACGGCACCGGTGACCGAACCGCCAATGCCGGGGCTTTCGATCGTCACCGGATCGAAGACGATGTTCTCCTTCGTCACCGACAGGCTGGCGTCGATCTTCATTGGCGCCTGGACCAGCCGGGTGACGTTGGCGTCGACGAAGCCTGCCTCACCGACTTCGATCACCGTTTTTAGCGGGCCTGATTGTGTAGCGAGGTTGAAGCCGTCGCTGCGCGCCGACAGCTTGACGGCGCCAAGTGCCGCGTCCGGCAGCGTCACGGAGGCGACGTCGGCGGCGAGATCGAGGATTGCGGCCTGCGCGTCGCCGATCAGCGACAGGTTGACGGCGTTGATCTTTGCCTGGGCCTCGCCCTTCTGCAGCGGCCAGCGGAAGTCGATCGCGCCGTTGGTGCCGGCAAGCCGGGCCTGCAGATTGTTGTCGCCCTTGCTGTCGAAGGTGCCGAAGGCGCCAAAGGTCAGCGCGCCGGTCGCGATCTGCCCCTTGTCGACGCGCACCATGCCCTGGCCGTTGAACGCGGCTGCGACGTCGATGCTGGTCTCGCCCTCGAACATCGCACGCAGTGCCGGCGGCATCAGCGAACCGAAGCCGCCGCCGCCAGTGACGGTGAGCCGATGCATGCCGTCGGGTGTCTGGACGTGGCGACCGTCGAGCTTGAGGATCTCGCTGCCGTCGAGCGCGGCCGTGGCAGTGCCGGCCCAGTCGGAAAGAGGACCTTCGCCGGTCAGCTTGATGTTGACCGCGGGCTCGTTGGGCAGGCGAAGGAGTTTTGCGAGCACGCCGTTGTTGGGCTCATCGACGGTTGCCTCCAGCTTCAGCTCGTTGCCCGCCGGGTTGAAGACGATATCGGCGACGGCGCGCGCTTCCGGCCGGTCACGCTGGGCGGCGGTCAGGCTGAGGGCAATGCTCTCGTTGGTCGCATTGATCTTGCCGCTGGCGGTCAGGAACTGATCTTCGCCGGCGATTGCCTTGCCGATGACGATCTCCTTGAGATCGATCGCGTCGATCTTGACGTCGACGGGAAGCGCGAAGGTCGCGCGCACTTCCTTGGTCTCGGTCGAGGGGATCGGCAGGCGTTCGACACGCACCGAGCCGGCGGACAACGCCGCGGCGTCGAAGCGGAAGGAGAGGAGGGCCGCCGGCGACCAGTTGAGCTTGAGGTCGCGGACCTCCGCATAGACGCCTTGGCCGTCGAAAAGCGTGATGCTTCCTGCCGCAAACTCACCTGTCAGCAGCGCACTCGGATCAGCGATCCGCACGATCTGGTCAGGCGTTGCCGCATATTTCTCGATTGCCCAGGCGACGAGGCGGGCGCCTGGAGTCGTGAAGCCCACGAAGGCGACGAGAAGGAGGGCAACGACCGCAATCACGCCAAGCACACGAAGGCCATAGCGCAGCGTCGCGCGAAGGAAGCGGACGACCTGATTCATGCTCTACCCTTAGCGCAAGTTGCGCTGCAGCGGAATCGCCGCAGGGCGAAACTATCGCGCAATGACGGCAATTTGCCGGTTCTTGCTGGAGAATCGGCCCTACTCAGAACGATTGGCCGATACCGGCATAGATGCCGTACTTGGTGCCACCGGGATATTTGTTGAGCGGCACGGCGAAGTCGAGACGGATGGGGCCGAAGGGCGTGGCATAACGCAGGCCGATGCCGGCGCCGGCGCGAATGTCGGAGAAATCGGGCGTCGTTTTCGCCGACACCGTGCCGGCATCGATAAACGGCACCACGCCGATCGTGTCGGTGATCGCGATGCGGGCTTCAAGCGAGGCGTTGACATAGGAACGCCCGCCGGTCTCCTCGTTGTCGGCGTTGCGCGGGCCGATCTCCTGGTAGGAGTAGCCGCGCACGGAACCGCCACCGCCAAGATAGAAGCGACGGTTCGCCGGGATATCCTCAAGCCCGCTGCCGCCGACGAGCACGCCGGCGCCGATCTTGCCGGCGAGAACGAAACGCTTCTCGTCGCCGAGCGCATGGTAGCCCGATGCCGACGCTTCGAAGGACGAGAAGAAGGTCTGGCCTTTGATCTCGTAGCTCGGCTTGGCGTTGATCATCGCCCGGTAGCCGTCGGTCGCGTTCAGCTTGTCGTCGCGAGTGTCGCGCACATATTCGAGCGGAATGGCGGCAGTCAGGTAGGAGTTCGAGCCGAAGGCGTCGTCGATGTTGGCCCAGCTCAGCTCGCCGCCACCGGACACGGTGTCGGTCGGCGAGAGTTCGAATGTGGCGCCGGCAGCACCCGTCAGGATCTTGGCGCGGTAGGCGTCCGGATCCTGGATGTTGGCCTTGAGGCTGGCGGTAAAGGTCGAGGCGGGGCCGAAGGCGCCGGGCTTGGCGAAGAGGATGCCGACCGAATAGTCGAGCCTGTCCAGTTCCTTCGTCTCGCCGATGCGGTCGACCGAGCCTTCTATGCGCAGCGATTCCGCCCGCCCGAAGAGATTACGGTGTCCCCAATAACCCGAGACACCCAGACCATCGGTGGTCGAAACCTGCGCACCGAAGCCGAAATATTTATGCTTGCCTTCCGAGACCTCGATCTTCATTGGGATCGATCCGTCAGGCGACAGCGTGTTGGCTTCCTTGATCGTCACGCTTGAGAACACGCCGAGCTGGCGCAGGCGCTCGGATGCCTTGCGGATATCCTCGGGCGAATAGGGGCGCCCTTCGTTGAGGCGCGAATAGTCGCGCACGAAACCGGGATCGACGGTCTTGGTTCCCGATACGCTGACATCGCCGACAGGCGCGACCGGCCCGCCGCTTGCGCCGATGACGACGTCGACGGTGGAATTGGCGTGGTTGGCGACGGCGCTGCGTTCGGTGAGCTTGGCGAGTGGCCGGCCCTGCTCGCGCAGGTCGTTCACGACCTTTTCGCCAGCCTTGATGATCAGGGTCGAATCGGCGCGTGCGCCGGCAGGCAGGCCATAGTTATCAGGATTGAAGCCGGCCGCATCACCTTCGAACCTGACGGAACCGACCGTAAAGGCGGGGCCGGGCGTGACGGTGACCGTTACCGGGATCGCCTGCCCGTCGGGGAAGGCGGGATCCGGCGGCAGGCTGTCGATGTCCTGGCCGTTGACGCGAATTGCCACGGTGCCGCCGTAGCGGGCCTTTTCGTAGAGGGCGGCGAGCAGCCGGTCGCGATCGTCGCGCGCGCGGATGGCAAGACCGAGATCGCCGGACACGGGCTTTTCCTGACCCTGGACGAGCTGCGAGCTGTTTTCCAGCGCTTCCTTCAGTTCCTTGTCTTCGGTGCCGGCGTCGAAGGTAAGCGTATAGTTGACCGGGTCGATGACCGGCGCTTCCTCTTCGTCGCTCTCGAAGAACTTCATGCCGAAGAGCTTGAAGGCATGGGCGTTTTTGGCGGAAATCGGGCCGAGCGCAAACGAGAAGGCGACTGCAAGCGCAGTTGCGGCCTTCCAGTACGCAATACTCGACCGTGGTGGGGACATTCGCTTCCGCATCCCGTCTTCAGGCGACCCAATACAAACTGCCTGCTTATGCGGCCGGGTCACTATTGCATGCCTAAGGTTTTCCATCTGTTAACGATGACAGCCGGCTGCATCCACCCCTGATACCGATTTTCGGTGCCGTTTTCCGGGAAAAAGCTCCGAAATGTTGTCGGCGCAGCACAACCATAGGCTCCGGACGGACGGTTGCCAGCCAGGCGCGCCGGCATTTTGCTGGGTGTTTGGCTGGTTTTGTCCGCGGATCGTCGGGCCTATGCGGCTTCCGGCAGTGCCCGCAACTGCGGCACGCGAGAGGCTATGATAACGAGAAACTGGACCAGGAAACCCGTCGCGGCAACGGCCAGGCATGCCTCGACGCCGAAACGCGTGGCGACGACGGCACCCAGCGCTGCGCCGATCGGCCGCGCGCCGAACGTGGCTGTGGTGATGAAGGCGGAAACCCGACCCAGCATCGCATTCGGCGTGACGGCCTGGCGCAAGGTGAGGGTGGCGATCGACCAGAGCACAGGCCCTGCGCCAAAGAGGAAGAAGCTCAAGCCGGCAAGAACGCCGGATGGCATCCAGATCGTCGAGAGCATCACGGCGGCCGCCGCCAACCCGCCGAGCGGACCAAGCGCAATCATCACGCCGAAGGGGACACGGCGCGCAATGGCGGGCGCGGCGAATGCGCCGATCATCATGCCGGCGCCATAGATGCCGAGCGTGATGCCGACGCCTGTCGCCGTCATGCCGAGGGTTTGAATGGCATAAGCGACATAGACCGCCTGCAGCACGAACCAGGCGGTGTTGAAGACTATCGCCGTGACGAGGATCGGCCTGAGCAGCGTGTGGCCGGCAAGGAACCGTGCGCCTTCGGTCAGATCCTGCAGAAGTTTGCGTTTTGCCGCGGCGGGTTGGTGATGCTCGCCAAGGCCGGCAAGCAGGACGACGGAGAGAAGAGAAAGGCATGTGGCAGCGACATAGGCCAGGGATGCGTCCGTCCATGCGACGATCGCGCCGCCGATCGCCGGCCCGCCCGAATAGGCAAGGCTGCGGGCGAGTTCCAGCCAGCGGTTGGCATCGGCCAGTTGGGCGCGGGGAACGATCACCGGAATAAGGGCAGGGGCAGCGACATTGTAACAAACGGTGCCGATGGCACCGACGAACCCCATCGCAGCCAGAAGCGGCAGGGTCAAAAGGCCGCTGACCATCAGGAGCAGCGTGGCGACCAGCGACAGCGCGCGCAGCATTTCCGAGGAGACCATCAGCCTCAGTCGCGAGGCGCGATCGGCGACGAGCCCGGCCGGAATGGCGAGCAGGAGAAACGGAAGTGTCTGGGCCATCTGCAGCCATCCGGTTTCCGCCGGACCGGCGGCGAGCAGCAGCACCGCGGCGAGCGGAGCGGCAGCCAGCGCCATCTGCTCCGAGAATTGCGCAAAAAGATTGGACCAGCCGATCCGCTTGAAGGCTGGCGGCAGTGGATTGCCTGGTGATTTCGACATGTGACGGCCTCGATGGATGATACTTCGAGGACAGCAGACGGATTTGCGCGGCCGATAACCACCCGGTTTGCGCGCGTCGGATCATTTCTTGGGGGTATGCCTAGCTTCGCCGGCGCGTCCGGAACGAAAAACCCCCTCAGGCTTTGCGCCATGAGGGGGGTAATTGGATCCTACGGAGAGCTTGCGCTACGCCGAAGGATGACCGTCTTCGCTACGCCTTAGCGCGGGCAAGAGTCGATGTAGCGGCGGCCATAGCGGTCGCGGTAGTAGCACTGGCCCGGCTGCTCGGTGACGTTGCCGATGACTGCGCCGGAAACGCCGCCGATGGCCGCGCCGACCGCTGCGCCACGGACGTCGCCGGTGACAGCGCCGCCGATGATCGCGCCGGAAACGGCACCGATGCCGGCGCCTTTTTCCGTCTGGGTGCAGCTTGCGACCGATAGGGCGACCAGCACAAGTGCGATGGCTTTCTTCATGTTGTTCTCTCCGATCTCTACGGATCTTAAGCCTAGCGCTCAGTCCGTCCCGTGGATGATGGCGAAGCCGGGAACATCCCGCTCCACCTGAACTTGCAGTTCGGAAAATACGCGGTCCCTATTGAAAGTCTACGGGGACCTGCGGCTTCTTCCGGCGCGCAAGATAATGATATCGTTCCTGAACGGGACATGAAGGCTCAGTTCCGCGAGATACAACCCGCGTGGAAAAATATTGTCGTCCGGCGGGCGGTAGCGGTTGCGGCATTCCCAAAAAAGACAAATGATACAAACAAGCCTGCGACATCCGGAGGAGCGGATCCGTGGGCGACGGGCATCGATATCAGTTGGCGCGTACCCTAGTCGCGTGAACCATCTCACCCGACTTTTCGGCCGCGCTCGTGTTGGCATTGACCGACCCCGGAGGAGCGAAATGGCGAAAGTAACAATGACGGTCAACGGCCGTCAGGTGAGCGGTCATTGCGACGACCGCACACTGCTGGTGCAATTCATACGCGAAAATCTCGGACTGACCGGCACCCATGTCGGCTGCGACACGTCGCAGTGCGGCGCCTGCGTCATCCATATGGACGGAAAATCGGTCAAGAGCTGTTCCATCCTCGCCGCACAGGCGGCCGGATCCACGATCACCACCATCGAAGGGTTGGCGGCGGACGGCGAACTCCATCCGGTGCAGGCGGCGTTCAAGGCCAATCACGGCCTGCAATGCGGCTTCTGCACACCCGGCATGGTGATGACGGCCGTCGACATGATCCGAAGGCACCAGGGCCAACTGGACGAGGCGACGGTGCGCGCCGAGCTCGAAGGCAACATCTGTCGCTGTACCGGCTATCACAATATCGTCAAGGCGATCCTTGCTGCCGCCGCTGAGATGAGCGGCGCCCGCGTGGCCGCAGAATAGCGGTAGATTTGGGGGCGGGACCTCGCCCCGAAGGCATGTCATCGAAGGACTGTCGCTGGATATCTCGGGAGGAGATAGGCAATGGGCGTTGAAGGCATTGGCGCGCGGGTGGCGCGCAAGGAAGACAAGCGGTTCCTGACCGGAAAGGGCCGCTATACGGACGACATGTCCGTGCCGGGCATGAAATATGCGGTGTTCGTGCGCAGCCCGCATGCGCACGCGAAGATTCTGAAGGTGGACGCGTCTGCGGCCAAGGACATGCCCGGCGTGATCGACGTGCTCGACGGCAAGCAGATCCTCGCCGACGGTATCGGCAACCTGATCTGCGGCTGGATGATCCACTCCAAGGACGGATCGCCGATGAAGATGGGCGCCTGGCGGCCGCTTGCGCACGAGACCGTGCGTTATGTAGGTGATGCCGTGGCGATCGTCGTTGCCGATAGCGTGGCCGAGGCACGCGATGCGGCCGAGGCGGTCGTCGTCGATTATCAGGAACTTCCCGTCGTGATCGATGCGTCGAAAGCGCTCGAGGCGGGACAGCCACAGCTTCATCCGGAAGCGCCCAACAACCTGATCTTCGACTGGCAGATCGGCGACGAATCGGAGACTGACAAGGCGATCGCATCGGCCGCGCATGTCACCGAGGTCACGATTCATAACAACCGGCTCTCGCCCAATCCGATGGAGCCGCGGGCCGCACTTGGCATCTATGACGCCGGCGACGACCACTACACCTGCTACACCACCAGCCAGAACCCGCATGTGGCGCGGCTGGTGATGAGCGCCTTCTATAATGTCGCTCCGGAAAACAAGCTCAGGGTGATCGCGCCCGATGTCGGCGGTGGCTTCGGCTCGAAGATCTATATCTATCCGGAGGAGATCGTCTGTCTCTGGGCGTCGAAGCGCACCGGCGTGCCGGTCAAATGGACATCGGATCGGACCGAGGCGTTCCTGACCGATGCGCATGGCCGCGACCACGTGTCGACGGTGAAGATGGCCTTCGATGCGAACAATCGCATCATCGGGCTGAAGGTCGACACGATCGCCAATCTCGGCGCCTATATGTCGCTCTTCTCCTCGGCGGTGCCGACCTATCTCTATGCGACGCTGCTTTCCGGCCAGTACGACATCCCGGCGATCCACGCGAATGTGCGCACGGTCTACACTAACACCGCACCGGTGGATGCCTATCGCGGCGCCGGGCGGCCGGAGGCGACCTATCTGCTCGAACGCACCATGGAGACGGCGGCGCGCGAACTCGGGGTCTCACCGGCGGAACTGAGGCGGGTCAACTTCATCCGCTCCTTCCCGCACCAGACGCCCGTGATCATGAACTATGACGCGGGCGACTACGAAGCGTCGCTGAACGCAGCGATGCAGGCGGCTGACTGGAACGGCTTTGCCGCCCGCAAGGCGGAAGCCGATCGCCGCGGCATGAAGCGCGGCATCGGCATGAGTTGCTACATCGAGGCCTGCGGCATCGCGCCGTCGGCGGCGGTGGGCTCCCTCGGGGCCGGCGTCGGTCTGTGGGAATCGGCCGAGGTGCGGGTCAATGCGGTCGGCACGATCGAGGTCTTGACCGGCTCGCACAGCCACGGCCAGGGCCACGAGACCACCTTTGCACAGCTCGTCGCCGACCGCTTCGGCGTTCCGATCGACAGCGTCAACATCGTGCATGGCGATACCGACAAGGTGCAGATGGGCATGGGCACCTACGGCTCGCGCTCCGGCGCCGTCGGCATGTCCGCCGTCGTCAAGGCACTCGACAAGGTGGAGGCCAAGGCGAAGAAGATCGCCGCGCATCTGATGGAAGCGGACGAAAGCGACATCGTGATTGAGAACGGCGAACTGAAGGTTGCCGGCACCGACAAGGCGGTGCCCTGGTTCCAGATGGCGCTTGCCGCCTACACCGCCCATAACCTGCCCGCGGGCATGGAGCCGGGCCTGAAGGAGGGCGCCTTCTACGATCCGGCCAACTTCACCTTCCCGGCCGGTTGCTACATCTGCGAGGTGGAGGTCGATCCCGATACGGGGCGGACCAAGATCGTCCAGTTCGTCGCCGCCGACGACTTCGGCAATATCATCAACCCGATGATCGTCGAGGGGCAGGTTCATGGCGGCATTGCCCAGGGCATCGGCCAGGCACTGCTCGAAGGGGTACACTACGACCCCTCGGGCCAGCTGCTGACGGCAAGCTACATGGACTACGCCATGCCGCGTGCCGACGATCTGCCGTCGTTCCAGGTCTCGACCTCGAACACGCCCTGCCCGAACAATCCCTTGGGGATCAAGGGTTGCGGTGAGGCGGGCGCGATCGGCTCGCCGCCGGCGCTGATCAACGCCATTACGGATGCCATCGGCAACAACGCGCTCACCATGCCGGCAACACCGCAGAAGGTGTGGGCGGCGGCGCACGCGGCCAAGTGAACGGGAGGACACCGCATGTACGAGACCCAATATCACCGGGCGTCCTCGGTTCAGGATGCCGTCAGCCGAATGGAAGCGGCCGGCGAAGGCAAGTATGTCTCCGGCGGCATGACGCTGATCCCGACGATGAAGCAGCGGCTGGCGGCACCGAGCGATCTCATTGACCTCCGGCATATCGCCGAGATGCAAGGCATCACGGTTTCCGGCCGGTCAGTGCGGATCGGCGCCGCCACGACACATTATGACGTGGCGTCGGCGGCGGCGCTCAAAGCCGTCTGTCCGGCGATCTGCAGCCTTGCCAGCCATATCGGCGACCCGCATGTGCGGCACATGGGCACGATCGGCGGTTCCATCGCCAACAACGACCCGGCGGCCGATTATCCGGCGGCGATGCTGGCGCTCGGTGCGACGATCGTGACCAACAAGCGCGAGATTGCGGCAGATGATTTCTTCACCGGCCTGTTCGAAACAGCGCTGGAGGACAGCGAGATCGTCACCGCCATCAGCTTCGAAGCGCCTGCCAAGGCTGCCTATCAGAAGTTCGCCAATCCGGCATCGCGCTACGCGATGACCGGTGTGTTCGTCGCGCGACGGGACAATGGCGACGTCCGGGTGGCCGTTACCGGAGCGGGAGCGAACGGGGTGTTCCGGCATGGCGATATGGAGGCGGCGCTGGTTGCCAACTGGTCGCCGGACGCGCTCAGCAATGTCAGCGTCGATGCCTCGGAACTGCTCTCCGACATTCACGCCGACGCGGCCTACCGCGCCAATCTGGTGAAGGTCATGGCCAAGCGCGCCGTGGCGGCGGCCTGACCGGCATGGGGTATCGCCAAACAGCAAAAAAAGGGGGCGGCTTCGGCCGTCCTTTTTTCATCCTTGCTTGACTTCGATCAAGCTTGAAGAGATGAACATGCGCTAGGGCTTTCTTTGGAATGTTTCAAAACTAGGGCTCTCCAGGTTGAAACGGTTTCAGTGAAAGCAGCGAAGATGCTTCGGTCCGAAAATGCTAGATCATTCCGGATGCATTCATTGGACACGCAGCGCTTCAGGGGCCTTTTGCCGCAGTTGGCAGATGCCGAGCATTCCGAGGTTGACCCCAGGTCGCTTTGATTGAAGAAAAGCGACCGGGCACTGGAGAAAATGATGGATTTCGAGAATTTCTTTAAGAACGAGCTGGACGGGCTGCATCAGGAAGGCCGCTACCGGGTTTTCGCAGACCTCGCCCGTCATCGCGGCAACTTCCCGAAGGCAGCGCGCCACACGGCTGCGGGCGTTCAGGAAGTCACCGTCTGGTGTTCGAACGACTATCTCGGCATGGGCCAGCATTCCATCGTCACCGAGGCGATGAAGCGCGCCATCGACGAATGCGGCGCCGGCGCCGGCGGCACCCGCAACATCTCCGGTACCAACCATTACCACGTCCTGCTTGAGCGCGAGCTCGCGGACCTGCACGGCAAGGAATCGGCGCTGCTGTTCACCTCGGGCTACGTGTCCAACTGGGCCGCACTCGGGACGCTCTGTTCGAAGATTCCTGGCGTCATCGTCTTCTCGGACGCCGGGAATCACGCTTCGATGATCGAGGGGATCCGTCACTCCAAGTGCGAACGCGTCATCTTCAAGCACAATTCGGTCGCTGACCTCGAAGCCAAGCTCGCCGCCGCCGATCCGCGCGCGCCGAAGATCATCGCGTTTGAGTCGGTTTATTCGATGGACGGCGACATCGCGCCGATCAAGGAATTCTGCGACCTCGCCGACAAGTACGGCGCCATGACCTATCTCGACGAAGTGCATGCCGTCGGCATGTACGGTCCGCGCGGTGGCGGTATTGCCGAGCGCGAAGGCCTGATGCATCGCCTGACGGTGATCGAAGGCACGCTCGGCAAGGCCTTCGGCGTCATGGGTGGCTATATCACCGGTTCTGCGGCGCTCTGCGACTTCATCCGCTCGTTTGCCTCCGGCTTCATCTTCACCACGGCGCTGCCGCCAACGCTTGCCGCCGGTGCGCTCGCCTCGATCCGCCACCTGAAGGAAAGCCAGGTCGAACGCTTCGCACACCAGGAGCGCGTCCGTCGTCTGCGTTCGCTGCTCGACCAGCGCGGCATTCCGCATATGCCGAACCCGAGCCATATCGTGCCGGTCATGGTTGGCGACGCTGCCAAGTGCAAGTGGATCTCCGACCTGCTGCTCGACAATTTCGGCGTCTATGTGCAGCCGATCAACTATCCGACGGTGCCCAAGAAGACCGAGCGCCTGCGCATCACCCCGACGCCGCTGCATTCGGATGCCGATATCGACCATCTCGTCAACGCGCTGCATTCGCTGTGGTCGCGCTGTGCGCTGGCCCGCGCGGTCGCGTAAGCGGCGGCTTAGCTTCCGAGAAGTATGCCCCTCACCCTAACCCTCTCCCCGCTCGCGGGGAGAGGGAACGAGGACAACGGCTGAACTCTGTGTCCGTTCAATGCCGAAACACCGCCTCTCTCCATTCAGAGAAGCAGGAACTTCGAGCGTTAGGGGCGGATCAGAGCGGGTGCTGCAACGTCCCTTCGCCCCGCTTGCGGGGAGAAGGTGCCGGCAGGCGGATGAGGGGCGGGATGCCCGACCAGACCAGTTATTGAAGCAGCCCGGCCGCGAGATGCCGGGCTTTTTCGTCGGCGGCGAAGACATCGTCCATCGATGTAGCCGCCGGCAGGTCGGCGAGCTTGTCCATGACCTTCTCGACGATCTCCGCCATGGCGAGAAAGCCGGTTCGTCCGGCGATGAAGGCGTCGAGCGCCGTTTCCTTGGCGCCGTTGAGCACGGCCCCCTGCACGCCGCCCTCGACCATGGCGCGGCGCGCCAGGCGGATTGCCGGGAAGCGCACTTCGTCCGGCGCTTCGAAATCGAGGCGCGACAGCTTGGCGAAATCGAGCCGTTCGATCGGCAGGCTGCAGCGGCTCGGATAGGCGAGTGCGTAGCCGATGGCGGTGCGCATGTCCGGGCAGCCGAGCTGCGCCAGCACCGAGCCATCCGTGTAGCCGACCATCGAATGGATCACCGACTGCGGATGCACGATCACCTCGACCTGTTCCGGCTTGAGGGCAAAGAGGTGCTTCGCCTCGATCATCTCCAGCGCCTTGTTGAACATGGAGGCGCTGTCGATCGAGATCTTGAGGCCCATCGACCAGTTGGGATGGGCGCGGGCGACATCGGCGGTTACATGCCGCATCTCCTCGAGCGACTTGGTGCGGAAGGGGCCACCCGAAGCCGTCAGGATGATGCGCTCGACCGCGTGGCGCTGGTGCTCGTCCAGCACCTGGAAGATGGCATTGTGCTCGCTGTCGACAGGCAGCAGCCGGCCGCCACCCTTCTTCACCGCGTCGATGAAGAGGCTTCCGGCGGAAACCAGGCACTCCTTGTTGGCGAGTGCGATGTCGGCGCCGCGGCGGGCGGCTGCGAGCGTGGGAGCAAGACCGGCATTGCCGACGATCGCCGCCATCACCCAATCGGCATCGCGTTCGGCTGCCTCGATCAGACCGCTTCGGCCGGCGGCGACGGCAATGCCGGTGCCGGCAAGGGCTGCCTTCAGGTTTTCGAATTGGTTTTCGTTGGCGGTGACGGCGAGTTCTGCACCAACCTTCACGGCCTGTTCGGCGAGCAGGGGGATGTTGCCGTTGCCGGTGACAGCGACGACTTCGAAGCGCTCGCGACCGCCAAGGCGCTCGATGACGTCGAGCGTGTTGGTGCCGATCGAACCGGTTGATCCGAGGATCGTCAGTCGGCGCTTCGCACTGTCGCGGGATGCCATACCAATACCCATGTTCTTCTTTTCGGACGGGATGCCCGGCGCAGCCTGCGCTGCGGACACGTGATCTTCGCGAGATCGATCCGAGTTTTTATGTTGTTTGCTAGGCTCTACAGGCGAATTCCGCCGGCAACAAGGGCGCGGTCTTCAATCCGTGTCGTCCACGGGCTAAGAATCGGACTGCTTTGAGTCGGAGCCCGAAGGAGTTCGCGATGCTGAAGATCATTACCGCCGTTTCCTGCGCGTGCGTGACCATCGAGATGGCCTCGATGCAGCCGGTTGCAGCCGAAAACGTTCCGCCGCAGCTCGTCGGTACCTGGCTTGCCGAGGACATCGGTGGCGGCGGCGTCATCGACGATCTGCAATCGACGCTGGAAATCCGCGAGGACGGCACCTATGGCGGCATGGCCGGCTGCAACCATTTCACCGGCACCTTCAGTCTGTCGGGCACGAAGATCACCTTCGGCCCGGCCGCATCGACACGCAAGATGTGCGTGCCGGCGGCGATGACCCAGGAACAGAAATTCCTGGAGGCGCTTGGCAGCGAACTCTCCTGGGCAGTCGACGGATCGAAACTCGTGCTCAGCAAGGCGGAGGGCCGGACCGCGATCAAACTGGCGTCGATGACGGTGGGTTCCGAAGGGATCGACGTGACGTTCCGTGCTCCGGGAGCCGGTGCGGTGAACCGGCAATCGGCGCGTTATGACTGCGGCGGCAAGCCCGTCGAAGCGGAGTACATCAATGCCGGCCCGGTCTCGCTGGTGACTTTCACGATCGACGATACCTTTGTCGTCGCCTCCAATGTGATTGCCGCTTCGGGCGCGAAATATGCCGGCGGCCAGTATATCTGGTGGACCAAGGGCGACGAAGCGACGCTTTTCGACGCGACGAAGGGCGAACAGGACCAGGGCATCGCCTGCAAGCCTGCGCCTTGACGCGGAGGCTGCCCGGCAACTTCTCCAACCAACCCGGCTAAAGAAGTTTCCGGGAGAATCGGAACTTTTACCCTCGCTCCATAGTTACAATCCCGGCGCAATCGCGCTGTCGTTGTGAAAAGGGAGTTGATCCATGGGGCTACTTATCGGAATCCTGATTACGTTCCTTGTCATCGTGTTGGTGCTTTATCTCGTCCAGCGGCTGCCGCTCGACGCGCGCGCCAAACAGATCGTCCAGATCATCGTCATCATCATCGGCATCATCTCTCTGTTGAAATACCTGGCCGTCTTCTGACGCACCTCGTTCCCAACCAATGTGAAAGCCGCCGGCTCCGATGTGCCTGCGGTTTTTCTGCGCGGTCGGTCGATGCTGACGGAAGCTGACAGTCGTTATGTCTAGGGTCGCGTCATCGAAACGGGAGACCCGACCATGCTGTCACCGAACCTCATCCTGCTTTATGTCGAAGACCCGCTGGCGAGCGCACGCTTCTACACCGACCTGCTCGATCGCGAGCCCGCCGCCGCCTTTCCAAGCTATGTCGCCTTCGAACTGAAAAACGGCCTGACCTTCAGTCTCTGGTCCACGGCGGCGAAGGATTTCGTATCCTCCGGCACGGGCCATCGCTCGGAAATCGCCTTCATGGTGAAGGACGATGCCGAGGTCGAGCGGCTCTATGCCGCTTGGCGGGAGCGGGGGCTTACGATCGAGCAGGAGCTGAAAACGGCCGTCTTCGGTCGCACCTTCGTCGCGCTCGACCCGGATGGCCATCGGCTGCGTGTGTGCCGGCCCGATGATTGAAGTGCTGCGAACGCTGTGATTCCGGGTCGATTTTGCCTAAGCCTGCAGGTGGTTGATCCCTATTCGGGAAAGCAGTGACGCGGCCCTTGCTCGAGTTGAACCAAGTATTGCCGGTACTGGCAAAGAATGGTTCTATGTCGATATGGGGGCTAATCGTCGTTTGGTTTCGATCATCGTTGCCGTGACTGTCTTGTTCGCGGCGATCGATGTTGTGTGGCTGCCATTTTCAGTGATCAGCCTTGATCCTCGAAACTTTGGTCACCTTGCGAAGGCGGCGTCGGCCGCTTTGGCTGCCTATCTGATCGGCAGGCTTGTTCTCTACCGCCTGCGCGATGAAAGATCGTGGGCGGCCGGTGCGATGCGATGGGCTGCGGACCGCCTGATTGTACTGGTCGCGGTTTCCACGATCTTTCTACCACTCGGCTTCGTCAGTGCCATCTTCATGTATTTGGCCTCGGCAACCCAGGTTCCCCTGGTCGATGGCAAACTGGCCGCACTCGACGCGGCGCTAGGCTTCGATTGGCGTTCGTTTCTGGAGACGACGAACGGGTCTCCGCCGGTCGCATGGGCATTGGTAATCGCCTATCACAGCCTGACGCCTCAGGTGATTGCGCTGTTTCTCTTGTACAGTGCGGCTCGGCGAGCGGACAAAGCCTTGGAGTTCGTCGCGCTGCTTGCGGTTTCCTCGGTGTTTACCGGCCTGTTGATGGCGATGTTTCCGGCCGCGGGCGCCTATGCCTATTTCGATCCGCCGCCCGAAACCTTCGACGCGTTTACGGCACAAGCCGGGATGTGGCACTACTCCGAACTGCTGAGGCTGAGGTCGGGGGACAACTTCAACCTGTTCGTTGGGAACGCGCAAGGCCTTGTGACTTTCCCCTCCTACCACACGGCCCTTGGAATCATGGTCGTGTATTCCCTGCGCAGCGTTCGCTGGGCCGCCGGCCCGATCGCTGTTTTGAACGCAGTGATGATCATCGGTACGCTGCCGGAAGGTGGACATCATTTGAGTGATGTGATTGCCGGCGCAATGGTCGCTGTGGTTTCAATCCTGGTGGTTAGAGCGGTCATGGGGCTGGGAAGGGAACGGTACCGGCCAGAGCAGGCTGCGACGACACTGTAGGCAATGACCGAAACAAAAAAGGCCGGGGCAAACCCGACCTTCCTCATCACCTTCGATCGACGCCAGTTCATCCGTGGTCATCAAGAAGGTGTGACTGTTCAAATAGCTTCTGTTCGTGACAGGCGAATGACGAACTGACTTCCTTCCCGAAAGTCGGCGGCGTGGATCGCCGCCGACCGATGGTCTCAATCTGCCACTTCGACCAAAAGCTCGATTTCGACCGACAATCCCAGCGGAAGGCTGGCGACGCCGAGGACGATACGGCCCGAGAGAAGCTCGCGACCGAAGACCTTGGCCAGCAGATCGGATGCGCCATCGGCGACTTGAGGATGATCGCGGAAATCGCCTGATGTTGCGATGTAGACGCCGAGCTTGGCGACGGCAGCGACCTTGTCGAGCGAACCGAGCGCCGCCTTGATTGCCGACAATGCACTCAGGGTAGCGATTTCCGCGGCGCGCCGTCCCTCATCGACCGTTAATTCGACCCCAAGCCGGCCGACGACCTGCGGCTTGCGGTCGATAACCGGCAGCATTCCGCTCAGATAGAGCAGCTTGCCGATCCTGACCCCTTCGACATAGTTGCCGAACGGTGTCGGTGGAGGAGGCAGCGCGATGCCGAGTTCATTCAGCCGCTGTTCTGCGCCAGCGGCGGGTGCTTGCCCGCGGCTTACCATTTGCCCAAATGCGCGCCGCCGTCGACGTTCAGCACCTCCCCGGTGACGCGGGGCGCCCTGGTCAGGAACAGGACCGCATCCACGATTTCATCGACGCTGGAAATGCTGTGCATCGGCGAGAGCGTGTTGAGGAAATCCTTCGGGTTGTCCTTGTGGAGCGGGGTGTCGACGACGCCGGGTGCAACGACGTTGACGCGGATACCGTCCCTTGCGTATTCCATGGCGATATTCTTCGAGATCGCATTGATGCCGCCCTTGGTCAGCATCGCGACCGAGGCGTTCATGCCCGCGATCGGGCGATCGGCCAGCGGCGTCGTGATGCTGACGATGCTGCCGCCTCTCTTTTGCGCCAGCATCTGCTTGACGACCAGCTGGGTCGTGTGGAGGAAGCCTTCGATGTTCGTCGCGCTCAGCTGGCGGTAGTCTTCGGCGGTGTAGTCGACGAAGGGCTTGGTGAAGAAGATACCGGCATTGTTGACGAGTGCGTCGATCGAGCCGAATCGATCGATCGCGGTTTCGACCACGCGTTTCGCCGTGGCCGGATCGGCGATATCGCCGTCGACGCGGGCCAGCCGGTCCGATTCGACGATGTCCCGGGACTGGCTGACGCTTCGCGAGGTTGCGACGACACTGTAGCCCTGAGCGAGGAAGGCGTTTGTAAGGCCCGCGCCGATACCCTGGGACGCGCCGGTGATGATGGCGACCTTGTTGGTCATTTGATCTCTCCACGGTTGGATTGCGTTCGTGGGATCAATATGATCGAGGTGCGATTGCACGATTATATGAAATTATCTGGAATTACTTTTCCATCAGTGCAAAAGTCGCGGGCATGGTCGATTTGAACGATATCGCGGTCTTTGCGGCCGTTGCCCAATTCGAGAGCTTCAGCCGGGCGGCGCGGGCGCTTGGCATGCCGGTCTCCACCGTCAGCCGCAAGGTCACGGCCCTCGAGGAGCAACTGGGCGTCACTCTGTTGCAGCGGACGACGCGCAAACTGAACCTCACGCTTCAGGGGCGCGCTTACTACGCGGAATGCAGCGAACCGCTGAAGCAGCTTCACGACGCGGAACGGGTCCTGAGCGAAGCGCAAAGAAAACCCGAGGGGCTTTTGCGCATCACAGTCCCCATGACTCTCGGGCAGCCGCCGTTCTTTGATTTCCTGTCTGGTTTCCTGAAGAAATACCCCGAGATCAAGGTCGACCTGCTGGTCACAAACATGTTCATGGACCTCGTTGCCGAAAACATCGACGTCGCGGTCCGGTTTGGCGAATTGCGCGATTCGTCGCTCGTCGCACAGCGCATCGGCAGGAGCACCCACTTCCTCGTGGCTGCTCCAGAATACGTGCACGAACACGGCATGCCCTCCGCGCCGGAAGATCTGCGCGACCACCGCTGTGTGCTGGTCAACGCCCGGAACAATGAAACCGAATGGCATCTCGTCAACGGGGACGAATCGATCAGGCTTCACGTGACCGGAGCCGTCTCGGTCCACGATATTCAATCGGCCAGCGCCATGACCGAGCGAGGCCATGGCATCGGCCGGCTACCGCCGATCTTCTGCGACAGCCTGCTTGCGAACGGCAGGCTCGTGCGCGTGCTTCCCGGATGGTCGGCCCCTGATGTCTTTGTGCACGCGGTCTATCCGACGCGGCGGTTTCTGCCGTCGCGACTGCAGGTCTTTCTGCAGGCGTTGAGAGCCTGGCGTGGCCCGGCATGGCAGCCGCTTCGCTAGCCGTCGACCTCTTCGCGCTTCTGCGCGAAAACGCTGAAGCCGGCGCGGCGATAGGTGTCCTGCGCCTTGGGATGATCCCATTCGTCGGTGTGAAGCCAGATGCGGTTCGGGCCGCGGCTCCAGACAGCGCGCAGCGCGCTGTCGAGCAGGAACGGTCCGAGCTTCCTGCCGTACGCCTCGGGGACCAAGCCGAAATGGGTGAGCTCGATGTCGGGTGTCCCGACGCGGTCGAATTCGCAGAGCCCGACCGCTCGGTCGTCCACCCGCAGGATGTGGAGGCCAGTCGATTCGCTGCGAAGAAAACCGTCGAGCTCGGCTGCGCTCATGCGCAGGCGCTGATCCCAGCGCAACGGCTCGCCGACGGCGCGGTAGAGCGATAGGAACGTGGCGGCATCGGGCAGCTCGGGCGCGACCGCTGCATGCTCGATCGGCGGTGGAAGCGCTTCGCCCGCGCGTTGTCCACGCATTTCCATATAGGTCACGAGCAACTGAACCATGAGTGCACCAGTGTAATGCGTTTGGCTGGAATCTCACATTTTGGCCGGGGGCATAGAGCGCTGCGTAAACGCGAGTGGGGAACGGCCCGGGGAATGTGTCGGAGGGTTGGAATTCTATCTATTTGATTTTTATGGTGATCCCGGCGCGATTCGAACGCGCGACCCCCAGATTAGGAATCTGATGCTCTATCCTGCTGAGCTACGGGACCACTTGGATAGCACCCATACAAAAGCAAGGCGTCTTAGCCAAGTGTTTTTGCATGAGTACCGGCGGAAATGCAGGCCGTGTCGAGCTTCGGCTATCCTGAAAGGGCGGCGCGTCGCCGGGGTCCCCACGGGTTGAAATCGATTACGAAACGGGGGCTGGTCTTTCCGGTCTTTCGAATGCTAAGCAAGGCGGGCGTCGGCTTGAGGAGGCTGGCGTTCCCCGTGAGACCTTCATCAGAGACCTGATCCACATATGTTCATCGGAATAGATTGGGGCGGCACAAAAATGGAAGTCATCGCGCTTGGCCGCGATGGCGAAACGCGCGCCCGGCATCGCGTCGCGACCCCGACCAGCGGTTACGACGACTGCATTCGCGCCGTTCTCGACCTGGTTGCCGCGGCGGAGCAGACGGCGGGCGAAAAAGGCTCCATCGGCATCGGCATTCCCGGCAGCCCCAACCCGCGCACCGGCATCGTGCGCAACTCCAATGCGGTGCTGATCAATGGCAAGCCGCTCGGACGTGACCTGGAGGCGGCACTCGGCCGTGCGGTCAGGCTCGCCAACGACGCCAACTGCCTGGCGGTTTCGGAAGCGGTCGACGGTGCGGGCAAGGACGCGCATGTGGTTTTCGGCGTCATCGTCGGCACCGGCCATGGCGGCGGCCTTGCGATCGACAAGAAGGTGCATGCCGGCTACCAGGGCGTTGCCGCCGAGATCGGCCACTATCCGCTGCCCTGGATGACGAAGGACGAGTATCCCGGGCATAAGTGCTGGTGCGGCAAACACGGCTGCCTCGACATGTATGCCTGCGGTACCGGCGTCGAGCTCGACTATCGCCTGACGACAGGTGTCGAAAAGCGCGGGCGCGACATCATCGAGGCGAAGCGGGCGGGCGACCCGGTGGCAACGGGCGTCTACGAGCGCTTCGTCGACCGGCTGGCGCGCAGCCTGGCGCTGCTCACCAATATCGTCGATCCCGACGTTTTCGTGCTCGGCGGTGGCATGTCGAATGTCGACGAGATCTATGACGACGTGCCGCCGCGGGTGGTCAACTATCTCTTCGGCGACACGTTCGAAACCCCCATCCGCAAGGCCCTGCATGGCGACAGTTCCGGTGTGCGCGGTGCGGCCTGGCTCTGGAAGGACTGAACCCATGAATATCGACAAGGACTTGGGCCGCATCGCGCGGCAGGAACAGGAATTGCAGTTCGAGCGCTTCGATCTCGAAACGGCCTGGGAGCTCGGCGCGCTGCTGCGCAAGATGGCGGTCGAGCGCAAGCTCGGTGTGGTCATCGATATCACGCTGTTTTCGATGCAGGTGTTCTACGCCGCGCTCGAAGGGGCGACGCCCGACAATCCGAACTGGGTGCGCCGCAAGCGCAACACCGTCTTCCGGCTGTTCAAGAGCAGCTATGCCACGGGCCGCGAGCTCGCCAAGGCACAGACCAATCTGCAGGCAAAGCTCGGGCTTGCCGATGCTGATTACGCCGCGCATGGCGGCAGCTTCCCGATCGTCGTCAAAGGCACCGGCTGCATCGGCGCAGTCACGGTTTCCGGCTTGCCGCAGCGCGAGGACCACAACATGGTCGTTGAAGCGCTTTCGTCCTTGCTCAGCAAGGATCACGACGCGCTGAAGCTTGAGGGTTAAGTGTTGGCAGGCGATATTTTCTCTCAGTCCCAGATTTTGTCGCAATGGCTGGCCGACAAAGCCCTGCCGCTCTGGCGTGACAAGGGTGTCGATCCCTCAGGTGGCTTCGTCGAGACGATCGACATGGCAGGTGAACCGACGCGCGCCAACCGGCGTTCGCGGGTGCAGCCGCGGCAGGTCTATTGCTTCTCGGAGGCGGGCCGACGCGGATGGAGCGGCGACTGGCGCGGTGCTGCCGAAGGCGGACTTGCCTATTTCGATCGCGTCTTCAAGCAGCCGAGCGGTTTCTACGGCGCGCTCGCCGATGCCGACGGTAATCTTCTCGATCCGTCCTTCGATCTCTACAACCAGGCTTTCGCGCTGCTCGCCTTCGCTTACCTTGCCGAGGTCGTGCCGGCTCGAAAGGCGGAGATGATCGAACGCAGCAACGACCTTCGGTCTCGGATCGAGGCGCATGTCAAGCATCCGGTCGCCGGCTTCGAGGAAGACAACCCTCCGCGCCTGCCGCTTTGCTCCAACCCGCACATGCATCTCTTCGAGGCGTGCCTCGCCAGCGAGGCGGTCGAGGGCTTCGATCAGGTCGCCTGGGCCAATCTCGCTGACGAGATTGCGGATCTGGCGATGGATCATTTCATCGACGCTGAGACCGGCGTCCTGCGTGAGTTCTTCGATCACGACTGGGCGCCGATTGCCGGCGACAAGGGCCGCATCGTAGAGCCCGGTCATCTCTTCGAATGGGCCTGGCTGCTGTTGCGCTGGGCGGAACGCCGCGGCAGCGCCGAGGCGATCGTGAAAGCGCGGCGGCTCTTCGATATCGGCGAGGCGCACG
Organism: Ensifer sp. GW101-20A05; assembly: GCF_059424735.1. Taxonomy (NCBI): domain Bacteria; kingdom Pseudomonadati; phylum Pseudomonadota; class Alphaproteobacteria; order Hyphomicrobiales; family Rhizobiaceae; genus Ensifer; species Ensifer sp. GW101-20A05. Next base: position 412,671 of record NZ_JBWKZT010000005.1, read on the forward strand.
GCATCTGCGCGAACCGCAACGTTGCGATCATGACGCTTCTCGACGATCTCTCGGTGGCCGACCCGATCGCGCGGCTCTGGCCGCAGACCGAGTGGCTGAAGGCCGCGGTTCGTTTCGCGGCGCTGACCGGCGGCGCCGAGCGGGAGCGTTATCTCGCTTCGGCTGCGCGGGCGGCGGCAGCGCTTCAGACTTTCCTGGAGACCCCGGTCGCGGGTCTCTGGCGCGACAAGCAGAAGGCCGATGGCAGCTTCGTTGACGAGCCTGCACCGGCCAGCAGCTTCTATCACATCCTCTGCGCCATATACGAAACCGAGGATTGCCTGGCACGGCTTTGATTTGCCGTCCGGAGCAGGTCCTTTCATAATGGCCCGTCGCAATCGCGGCGGGCCATTTTCTTTGTCCAGATGGCCAAATGTGATCGCGCCATATGTTGACATAAAGATATCTTTATGTGATTGACTCGATTATTGTTTGTCGTTTTCAGAACGGGAGATTTCCCATGTCCGCCATCGGCGCCCTTTTCGGTGACGTTTCCTCCAAGCCGGACGGCTCCGAGATCAAAGAGGCGCTGCGTCGGGCGGCGAGTGAACGCATCCTGATCATGGATGGCGCGATGGGCACGGAAATCCAGCAGCTCGGCTTTATCGAGCAGCATTTCCGTGGTGACCGGTTCGGCGGCTGCGCGTGTCATCAGCAGGGCAACAACGATCTTCTGACGCTGACGCAGCCGAAGGCGATCGAGGACATTCACTACGCCTATGCGATCGCCGGCGCCGACATCCTCGAGACCAACACCTTCTCCTCGACCCGCATCGCCCAGGCCGACTATGGCATGGAGGACATGGTCTATGAGCTCAACCGCGACGGCGCCCGGCTGGCGCGCCGCGCCGCCAAGCGTGCCGAGGCCGAGGACGGCCGCCGGCGCTTTGTCGCCGGCGCGCTCGGACCGACCAACCGCACGGCGTCGATCTCGCCCGAAGTCAACAATCCCGGTTACCGCGCCGTCACCTTCGACGACCTCAGGATCGCCTATGCCGAACAGATCCGCGGGCTGATCGACGGCGGCGCCGATATCATCCTGATCGAGACGATCTTCGATACGCTGAACGCCAAGGCCGCGATCTTCGCCACCAAGGAAGTCTTCGCCGAAAAGGGCATCGAGCTGCCTGTGATGATCTCAGGCACGATCACCGACCTTTCGGGCCGCACGCTTTCCGGCCAGACGCCGACCGCCTTCTGGCATTCCGTTCGCCATGCCGATCCGTTCACCATCGGGCTCAATTGCGCGCTCGGCGCCAATGCCATGCGCGCCCATATCGACGAGCTCTCGGGCGTTGCCGATACCCTTGTCTGCGCCTATCCGAATGCCGGTCTGCCGAACGAGTTCGGCCAGTATGACGAAACACCCGAGCAGATGGCCGCCCAAGTGGAAGCCTTCGCGCGCGATGGCCTCCTCAACGTCGTCGGCGGCTGCTGCGGCTCGACGCCGGCTCATATCAGCGCGATTGCGAGAGCGGTTGCCAAGCATCCGCCGCGCGAGATCCCCAAGGTCGAACCGCTGATGCGGCTCTCCGGCCTGGAACCGTTCACGCTGACCGCGGACATTCCCTTCGTCAATGTCGGCGAGCGTACCAACGTCACCGGCTCGGCCAAATTCCGCAAGCTGATCACCGCCGGCGACTATTCGGCAGCGCTCGATGTCGCGCGGGACCAGGTGGCAAACGGCGCGCAGATCATCGATATCAACATGGACGAGGGCCTGATCGATTCGAAGCAGGCGATGATCGAGTTCCTGAACCTCGTCGCCTCCGAGCCGGATATCGCCCGCGTGCCCGTGATGATCGACTCGTCGAAATGGGAAGTGATCGAGGCGGGCCTGAAATGCGTTCAGGGCAAGCCGCTGGTCAATTCCATTTCCATGAAGGAAGGCGAAGAGGCTTTCCTGCATCACGCGAAACTCTGCCGCGCTTATGGTGCAGCGGTCGTTATCATGGCCTTCGACGAGGTCGGTCAGGCCGATACCAAGGCGCGCAAGGTCGAGATCTGCAGCCGCGCCTACAAGCTCTTGACGGAAGAGGCCGGCTTCCCGCCCGAGGATATCATCTTCGACCCGAACATCTTCGCGGTGGCGACCGGCATCGAGGAGCACAACAATTACGGTGTCGACTTCATCGAGGCGACGCGCGAGATCATCAAGACCTTGCCGCATGTGCATATCTCCGGCGGTGTCTCCAACCTCTCCTTCTCCTTCCGCGGCAACGAGCCGGTGCGGGAGGCGATGCATGCCGTCTTCCTCTATCACGCCATTCAGGCGGGCATGGACATGGGCATCGTCAATGCCGGCCAGCTTGCCGTTTACGATGCAATCGATGCAGAGCTGCGCGAGGCCTGCGAGGACGTGGTGCTCAACCGCCGCGCCGATTCGACCGAGCGCATGCTTGAAATCGCCGAGCGCTATCGTGGTCAGGGTGGTTCACAGGCGCGCGAGAAGGATCTCTCCTGGCGTGAATGGTCGGTCGAAAAGCGACTGGAACATGCTCTGGTCAACGGCATCACGGAGTATATCGAGATCGACACCGAAGAGGCCCGGCTAACCGCCGCGCGGCCGCTGTACGTCATTGAAGGCCCGCTGATGGCCGGCATGAACGTCGTCGGCGACCTCTTCGGTTCCGGCAAGATGTTCCTGCCGCAGGTGGTGAAATCCGCACGCGTGATGAAGCAGGCGGTTGCCGTGCTCTTGCCGCACATGGAGGCGGAGAAGCTTGCCAATGGCGGCGAAGCGCGCGAAAGCGCCGGCAAGATCCTGATGGCGACGGTCAAGGGCGACGTGCACGACATCGGCAAGAACATCGTCGGCGTCGTGCTCGCCTGCAACAATTACGAGATCATCGATCTTGGCGTCATGGTGCCTTCGGCGAAGATCCTCGACGTGGCGCGCGAGCGGAAGGTCGATATCATCGGCCTTTCGGGGCTCATCACCCCGTCGCTCGACGAAATGGTGCATGTCGCCTCCGAACTCGAGCGCGAAGGCTTCGACATTCCGCTTTTGATCGGCGGCGCGACGACCAGCCGCGTCCATACGGCGGTCAAGATCAATCCGCGCTACGATCGTGGCCAGACTGTCTATGTCACCGATGCCAGCCGCGCCGTCGGCGTGGTTTCAAGCCTCCTGTCGCCGGAGGCGCGGGGCAACTATATGGAGACCGTCCGGGCGGAATACCGCAAGGTTGCAGAGGCGCATGCCCGCAACGAAGCGGAAAAGCGACGGCTGCCTTTGTCGCAGGCGCGCGCCAACCAGCACAAGGTCGACTGGTCTGCCTATCAGGCGAAGGCGCCGTCCTTCCTCGGCACGCGGGTCTTCGAGAGCTGGGATCTGGCGGAACTCGCCCGCTACATCGACTGGACGCCGTTCTTCCAGACCTGGGAACTGAAGGGCGTTTATCCGAGGATCCTGGAGGACGAGGCGCAAGGTGCGGCCGCCCGGCAACTGTTCGACGACGCCCAGGCGATGCTTGCGCAGATCATCGAGGAGAAGTGGTTCGCGCCGAAGGCCGTGGTCGGCTTCTGGCCGGCCGGCACCGTCGGCGACGACATCCGGCTCTTCACCGGCGAAGATCGGGCGTCTGAGCTTGCGACCTTCTTCACGCTGCGCCAGCAGCTGACGAAGCGCGACGGCCGCCCGAATGTGGCCCTTTCCGACTTCGTCGCTCCGGCCAGCAGCAGCTCCAACGACTATGTCGGTGGCTTTGTCGTCACCGCCGGTATCGAGGAAGTGGCGATTGCCGAGCGTTTCGAACGCGCCAATGACGACTATTCCTCGATCCTGGTCAAGGCGCTGGCCGACCGTTTTGCCGAGGCCTTTGCCGAGCGCATGCATGAATATGTGCGCAAGGAGCTCTGGGGCTATGCGGCCGACGAGGTCTTCACGCCGCAGGATCTGATCGGCGAGCCCTATGCCGGCATCCGTCCGGCGCCGGGCTATCCGGCGCAGCCCGACCATACGGAAAAGGCGACGCTCTTCCGGCTGCTCGATGCGGAGGCAGCGATCGGCGTCAGCCTGACCGAGAGCTATGCGATGTGGCCGGGTTCGTCAGTGTCCGGCCTCTATATCGGCCACCCCGAGGCATATTACTTCGGTGTCGCCAAGGTGGAGCGCGACCAGATCGAGGATTACGCGACACGCAAGCGCATGCCGGTGCGCGAGGTCGAGCGCTGGCTGTCGCCGATCCTCAACTACGTGCCGATGCCGGAGACCGAGGCGGCCGAGTAATCTCGTTCGAATGGCAGCCAGACGGTCCGGTCTTGGCCCGTCCATTCGCACGGAGGCCGTCGCGCCCGGGGAGTGCGGTCAGTCGGGAAGGCTTGCCAGAAAGCCGATGAGCGCGACGTTGAAGCGGTCCGGCCGCTGCAGCGGTGCGAAGTGGCTGACGCCGGGGAGCAGGATGAACTCGGCGCCGGGAATGCTGCGCGCCAGATAGTCGGCGTGCTCGCGCTTGATGAACTCGTCGTTTTCGCTCTGGACGATCGCGACCGGTACGCGGATCCGGCCGAGTTCTTCGGCGGTGTAGTTCGGCTCAGTCTTCTGCATCTCGCTGACGGCATCGACGAAGGCGCCGAAATCATCCGGCGTTGCCGACAGCTGTCTGTAGTCGCTCGAATGGCGGCCGAAGCAGCGGTCGAGCGCCGGGCTCGGCTCGATTTCCATGGTTCCGCTCGGGTCCATGTTGCAGGCGAAGAAGAAGACGCCGGCGGCACGCTCCGGTTCCATCGAGGCGAGGACGAGCGCAATGCAGGCGCCGTCGCTCCAGCCGGCAAAGGCTGCTTTTTGAAGCTCGAGCCTGTCCATAACGGCGAGCACGTCCGACGCCATCAGCTCATAGGTGTAGGGCCTGGTGTCGCGGGTGCTGCGGCCGTGGCCACGGCTGTCGATCAGGATGACGCGGTGCCCGGCCTCAAGCAGCGTCGGGACCTGGTAGCCCCAGTTGCCGCTATGGCCGAGGCCGCCATGCAGCAGGATCACCGGAGTGCCCCTGCCATAGGCTGCGTACCAGATGCGCGCGCCATTGTGCTCGACGTGGCCCTCGACGGTTGCGACGGGCAGAGGCGCTGCGCCATGCTCGGCAAACGCGACAAGATCATCGTCCCGGAACTCCATGCGCTCAGTCTCCCGTGCCTGATTCACGACGCGGGAAGCTTAGTTCATCGGTTGCGGCTCGGGAAAGTGCCAGGAGCCGTCGAGAATCTCCTTCCGGGGCCGGTAGAGCCGCACGGTATAGTTCCAGCCGTCGACCACAGGCAGGCAGTTGGGGATCTTGCCGTCGCAGCCGCCGAACTGGATCGAGACGCTGCCATCGTCGCCCTTCTTGGCGGTGATGTTGTTGATGGTATAGGCATCATACCGGTTCTTCTCGTAGAAGCCTTGCGCATCGTAGACGCTGACCGACCAGAAGGCATCGACCGGCACGTCCTTGACGTCAAGCTTGTAGATCGTCTTGCCGTCATTCTTAGTGGGCGTGATGTTGAGATAGGTCGCATCCTTGTCGGGATTGCCGCCCCAGCCGGTCGCGGTGCCGATCAGGTGGCGGATGGGATCGACCTCTTCCCTGGTGCCGAACGCCTTCTTGAAGTCCGGCATGGTGGCGCCGAGGGCGAGCAGCGCCTCGCGCACCTTCTTCTGGCTGGCCGGATCCCACGCGGGAACCTCGAACTTGCCTTCCTTCTGCTGGCTGGCCTTGATCGCGTCCTGCAGGGTGTGAACCTCGGCGATATCCTTCGGGTCGGCCGGATCGACGAGCGTGCGGACGCCGACGACGACGTAGCGCGTGCCGACCTTTTCCTTCGTCAGCGTCGTTTCGCCGGCGCCGTAGACGACCTCAGGCACGTAGTGATCCTCGTTGATCACCTGCAACGACATGAAGCGTTTTCCCGCGTCCGGCATGGTGATGGTAACCGGCCCGGCATCGAGATCGAACACGGCCGACGAATAGAGCGTATCGCGGTTGAGGCGAATGACGGTCTGATTGTCGATCGAGGCGGGCTCGCGCCGGTGCAGGAATTTGCCGAAGGCACCGTCCTTGACCATGGAGGCGAGGTACATGTCGCTTTCGGCACGAACGAAGTTGTCAACGCCGACCGTGTCGGGGTCGGCGGCGGTTGATTGTGTGGCGACGGCCATCACCAGTGCGCCGGCCATGAAGAGCGAACGACAAAACATCATGCTCGGATCCTTCTCAGTCAGTTGCCGCGCTGCATCGGCGGCGCTCGCTTCGTCACCTAGCGTGGCAAACTCCATCCGATGGTCGCCCAAAATCGTGCCAGTTCGACGGGGAACCGCAAGTACGTAACGGTTACGACGCACGCGGGGCGCCATCGCCGGACCGCGCCGATGGCGCCGCCTGCCAAGCTGCGGTAACATCTGCGTTGGAGTACATCGTACGTTGAGAGCTCGTCGATGGAGCGCCGTCTCGCTGCCGTCCTGATCGCGGATGTCGTCGGTTACAGCCGCCTGAGCCGGCTGGACGAGGAAGGGACGCGCCTGCGATTCCAGTCGGACCTTTCCAACATCCTGGTGCCGCTTTTTATCGAGCATCACGGGCGTCTGGTGAAGACGATGGGCGACGGGCTGCTCGTCGAGTTCCGCAGCGTCGTCGATGCGACGCAGTGCGCAATCGAAATCCAGAGGCGCAAGGCGGCAGAGGTCGACAAGGGGCCAGATGGCGAGCGGCTGGATTTCCGCATCGGCATCAATCTCGGCGATATCATCGTCGAGGGCGACGACATCCATGGTGATGGCGTCAATATCGCCGACCGGGTGCAGGGATTGGCCGAGCCTGGCGGCATTGCGATATCCGGCACGGCCTATGACCAGGTCAACTCGAAGCTGAAGGCCGGTTTCGTGTCGCTCGGGCAGCAGCCGGTCAAGGGGCTCGGCGATCCGATCCGGGTCTACCGTGTGCTCCTGGACCCGGAAGCCGCGGGCAGGACGCTTGTTGAGAAAAACCGGCGAAATACTGCCTGGTTAAAGGGGCTGGTGGTCGGACTTGCGGCGATCGCAATTTCAGCCGCGCTCGCCTGGTGGCAGCCGTGGACATGGATCGGGCAGGACGGCCCGGCGCAGCGTTTCGCCTATCCCCTGCCGGACCAGCCTTCCGTCGCGGTGCTGCCCTTCATCAATGTCAGCGGCGACAGCGACCACGACCACTTGGCCGAGGGACTCACCGACGATCTCATCACCGAGTTGTCCAAGGTTTCCGGCCTCTTCGTCATCGCCCGGCACTCGGTATTTGCGCTCAAAGGGAGCGCCACCAAGATCCAGGACGTGGCGGCCGAACTCGGCGTGCATTATGTGCTGGAGGGCACGCTGCAGCGGGCCGACCAGCGGCTGCGCATCAACGTCAAGCTCTTCGACGCGGTGAGCGGGTTGTCGCTCTGGGCGGAGCGCTATGACCGCCAATATGCCGATCTCTTTGCCGTTCAGGATGACGTCATCGGCAAGATCATTGCCGCGCTTGAGGTCAAGCTCAGCGAGGGCGAGCGCGACCGGTTGGCACGGATCCCCACCGATAATCTCGAGGCCTATGACAACTACATGCGCGCCGAGCAGCAAGGCCTTATCTGGCGCGATGTCGAGACAAATCGTCAGACACTCACCTTTTATCAGCGGGCGATCGATCTCGATCCGAATTTCGCCGATGCTCATGCCGGCATAGCCCGCATCGCGGTCGACGTCTGGCGCAACGACTACAACTATCTCTGGTCGGCGGCCGTGGCACGCAAGATCGCCTATGATGCGGCCGGGCAGGCGTTGAAACTCGACGCCAACAATGCGCGCGCCCACACGGTGCTGGCGCTGCTGCAGCTCGTCGATGGACGCGCTTCGGAGGCAAAGGAATCGGCGCTTAGGGCTGTCTCGATGCAGCCCAACGATGCCGAGGCGCTCGCCAATCTGGCGCTGATCCTTGCCCAGACCGGGGAGCACGAGCAGGCCTTAGACGATATCGAACGGGCACTCAGGCTCGATCCGTCGCCCTCATCGAGCCTGCAGCTTCTGGCGGGCATCGTCTACTACACGGCGCGCCGCCTCGAAAAGGCGATCCCATTGATCGAAGCGGCGCGCGAGACGCTGCCGAAGGCGGAAGCCGTGAAGGAGTATCTCGCCTCGGCCTATGCCCAGCGCGGCGATCAGCAGAGCGCAGCGGCAGTAGCCGCGGAACTGCTAAAACTCTTTCCGGACACCAACCTGACCTATTATAGCTATCTCTATGACTACTGGCGCGAAGAGGACCTCTATCGTCACCTTTTCGGCCTGCGTGTCGCTGGCATTCCGGAATGGCCCTTCGGCTTTGTTGGTGCTGCCAGCGACCGGCTTGGCCCGGCGGAACTCAAGCAACTGACCGATGACAAGACCTGGGTTGGCGTGCACAAGAACGGCACGAGCTTCGCGCAGTTCTTCGACAAGGACGGAAACACCGCCTACCGCACCAGCAATACGAACATCACCGGCCGCATCGAGGTGAAGGGCAACCAGCTCTGCGAGAAGTATGACGGATATTTCCTCGACCGCATGGTTTGTGGCTACGTCTACCGCAACACGGCAAAGGGCGAGCGCACGGCGGACTACATCAACGTCACGCCGCAGGCTCTGAAGTTCTTCTCGATCGAGCGGTGATCGCGATCATCGTCCGAGCGATAAGCCACTCAGGGCGAGGGCTTCGTCCAGTTGATCGACGCCTTCTCGGTGAGCAGCGTCTGCTCGACCTCGGACCAGTGCTTGCGCGAATCGACCACCTTGTTCGGGTTCTTCACAAGGCCGTCAGCAGCGCCCGGATCGTAGCTGAGGTACAGCTTGTCCTCGATGATGCGCCAGGCCTTGGGGTCGATGTTGGTCGTCACCGTGCCGAAGGAGACGCCGTCGGCGCAGTAGCCGCCATATTGCGGCGCATAGCGAGTGGGTTCCTTGATGAACTGGTCACGGTGCTCGGCGCTTGCGAACTGCCAGGTGGCGCCGAGCCAGCGATAGCTGAATTCGGGCGATCCTTCGACCGCCTTGTTCTCTGTAAAGTAGGCGACCGGATCATAACCCTTGATCGCCACGTCGCCGAAGTAGCCGGTGTTGACAGGTTCTTCCGCTAACCCCGGGCTGGCGAATGCGAACAGCACTGCCGTCGCCGTGATTGCGCCCGCTATCGGATATCGAGACATGCTATGTCCTCCGTTTCCGGATGTGCTTGTTATTGTCGTTTGGTGCATTCGCCGTAGAGCCAGTCGCCGACGAGGTCGGCCTTCTGGCAGGTGGCTCCAGCCTTCAGCAACAGTTCGGCGGCCGGCCAGTGGGAGCGCCACCCCGCTTGCGTCAGCGGGGTGTAGCCGTTGCGTTCCTTGGCCTCGATGTCGGCCTTGTTGGTCAGCAGGAAAGCCACGATCTCGGCGTGGCCCTCTTCGGCTGCCGCATGCAGCGGCGACATCTTGTAGAAGTTGGCGACGTCGTTGACGGCGGCACCCTTGGCGACGAGCAGCTTGACGGTTTCGAGACTGCCGCCATAGGCGGCGGCGTGCAGTGCGGTCAGGCCGCCTTTGTTGCGGATCTCGATGTCGCCGCCGCGCTCGATGAGAAGCGCGACAACTTCGGTGCGCCCTTTGAGAGCGGCAATCAGCAGCGCCGGCTCGCCGGCCGCATCGGGCTCGGTTATGTCGGTTCCCTGATCGAGCAACTGCTTGACTCGTTCCGTGTCGCCGTCCCGTGCCGCGTCATGCAAAGGGCCGGCCATCGCCACCGCAGCAAAGGACGCCACCGCGACGAATGCTGCCAGGATAGATTTCATCGCGCAACCTCCGCCCCAGCTTCGGTCTTGCCCAATTGGAAAGAGCGAAAATACCACAGGGCGACCGGTGGAAACAGGCGTTACCGTTGCCTGATCCATACTCCTTTTGGGTGGCTGCGATGATGAATGCCTGTCAGGCGGCGACCTGCATCAGGTCGAGCATGCGGTCGATCGCGCTCGGAATGGGCGCGATGATCGGCGTCGGGAACAGCGGCTGGAGCTGTTCGGCCGCCTGGCCGAGCGGGCCGCCACCGATGATGACGGCCTCGGCGCCATCCAAGTCAATACACTGACGGACAGCGTCGCCGAGGGCTTCCAGCAGGCGCTCGGGGTTGGCGGAGAGCGCGAGCGGGTCGCCGGGCGTGCAGCGAATGCCGGTATACTGGTCCCACACGCCGAGATCGCGGGCGCGGTCGTCGATCGCCTGGATCAATTCCGGCGTCGTGGTGGCGACGCCGAACTTGCGGCCGCCCTGCGAGGCCTCGATCATCGAGGCCTCGCAGATGCCGATCACGGGGATCGCGAGGCGGCGTTTGAGGGCGGCAAGGCCGGGATCGCCGAAGGCACTGACGACAATACCGAGGCATCCAGCCTCATGCCTTTCGCCGATCTCGACGACCTCGGCAGCGGCCGCATCCAACTGCTCGGGCGTCACGATCATCGGCGGGTTCCGCATGGCCGTGGCGACTGCCACGGCCATGCGTCCTGATGCAGCCCGGCGTGCGATGGAGACCATCATGTCGCTGGTGGCAAGCGAGCTGTTCGGGTTAATCAGAAGGATATGTGCACTCACGTTCTCAGTTCCGCGCCGACTTTGATTTCAGAAGTGTCAGCCTTTGCGAGGTCGGCATCGGCAGGCTGGGTCAGGTCTTCCATCGACATGCCATAGGTCTCGGGCCCGAGCTGGATGCAGAAGGCGAAGACCGCATACATGCCGGCGGCGAGACCGAAGACCCCGACCATGCCGTAGACGTCGAAGAGCGCGCCGGCGATGGTTGGGATGAAGGAGCCCGCGGCCGAGCCGGTTGCCAGGATCAGCGCCACGCCGAAGGCGCGGATGCGGGTCGGGAAGAGTTCGGGCGCATAGATCCAGATCGAGGTGTTGAGCAAGAGCACGAAGAACTGGAAGATCGCGCCGAACATCAGCACCAGATAGATGTTGGTGCCGAGATAGGCGATCGAGACCGCCGCAAGGCAGGCGAAGACGGCACCCAGGGTCAGCACCCTCTTGCGCGGGAAGTAATAGCCGAACATCGAGGCGGCGATAGCACCGAGCACACTGCCGCTCTGGATGATCATGCTGTAGAGCAGGCTTCCCTGGAGCGTGTAGCCCATGGACACGAAGATGATCGGCATCAAGGTGAGCACCGAGAGCTGGGCGCCGTAGCTCATCAGGATGGCGATGGCGACCGGGACGGTGCGGCCGATGAAGGGCGCGCGGAAGAGTTCCTTCCAGTCGCTCTTGGCCGGTTCTTGGTCCTTGAGGTGGTCCTTGGTCAGATATTCCTGGACCTTGAGGTTGCGCGGGCGCAGCGACCCGGAGGCGAGGATCGAAAGCACCTTATTGGCCTCGTCGATCTTGCCCTGTGATGCCAGGAAACGCGGTGTTTCCGGCACGAAACGGCGATAGAAGACGACAAGCAGGGCCGGCAGAGCAAGCGAGGCGAAAAGCCAGCGCCAGCTGTTTTCACCCGGGAAGAGGGTGAAGATCATCAGGCCGAAGGCAGGTGCCAGGAAGTTGCCGAAACCGCCAGCACCGACATTGACGAGGCCGGCTGCCGTGCCGCGGAATTTTGGCGAGCAGAATTCCGACAGCATCGTGACCGCCGTGGAGATCTCGCCGCCGACCCCGAAGCCGACGATGGCGCGGGCAAAGCAGAGGGTGGCGAAGTTCGGCGCCATGGCGCAGGCGGCCGAACCGATGGTGAAAAGCAGGAGGTTGATGGTCAGCATCACGCGGCGGCCGTAGCGGTCGCCAAGGATACCGGAGAGCAGGCGGCCGATGGCGGCGCTGCCGAAGGTGATGGTGTTGAGGAAGCCGATGTCGGTGCCGGTGAGACCCCAATGTTCTTTCAGGATCGGACCGGCGACGCCGATGGTGTTCTGTTCGAAGCTGTCGAACAGGCAGCCAATGAGCACGAGGGCGAGGATCTGTTTGTGGGCGCCGGTGACGCCGATTTTGGTGAAGGCTGATTCCAACTGTCTGATGACCGGCGATGACCTGCCGGACGGCACCATATTTTCCGCTGCCATGGTTCGTTCCCCTTTATGGCTTAACAACGTGAAAATGTGAAAACTCAGTTTCATGAAATCTACATCATGAAACTGAGGTTTCATAGAAGATTCTGTGATGCACTGCGAAAGGACGGAGCCCTTCGCTGCATAAAATTCGTGGAATGCAGGTTTCGTGCATCTCAAGAGAAACCACAGTTTCTCTTTTGCAGTCAGCGGCTTGGAGGCTGGCTGTCGTGTCGCAAGCGAACGAAACTGAGATTTCTTATGTGCAAAAAATAATCTGGCGTTTCAGGCCGCTGCCCAATCTACGCTCACAATTCCTCGAGCGCATCGTTGATGGCTTCGATGCCACGCAGCCGATTTCGACCGGCAGTGCCGGCGATTTCGATGCATCGTGTCGTCAAGAGATGGCAGAGCGCCATGACCGAGACGTGGTTGAAGAGGGGGCCTGGCGCCAGTGTCTGGCAGCGGAAATGCCATTCCGCCTGGTTGAGGAAGGGCACGCCCTCGTCGGTGATGTAGAGCAGCCGCGCGCCGGATCTTTCCAGCTGTCCGAGAATCGGCTCCATGAGGGAGACGCGCCGGCGCAGCCCGAAGAGGATCACGACATCGTCGCGGCCGATGCTGACCAGATGTTCGCCGAGCGTCTGGCCGCCGCCGGGGATGGCGGCGATGTGTTCGACCACCTGGGTCATCTGCCATTGCAGATAGGTGGCGAAGGAATGGCTGGCGCGGAAGCCGATGACCCAGACCTTGCGGGCGCCGAGAATGGCGGTTGCCGCCGCCGTCACCTGGGTCTCGGAGATGGCGAGAAAGGTCGCCTCGATGTTGGCCACGCCTTGCGCCACATGTGAGGAGAGCGACTGTTCGCCGCCGCTGTCGGTGGCAGTCGCAAGGAACAGCCGCGAGCCCGTCTGCTTGTCGGCGCGAGCATGACGGCGCGCCTCCTCGTAGTTGTCGTAGCCCAAGCGCTGGATGAAGCGGGAGACGGTCGCCTTCGACACATGCGCCAGCGCCGCCAGCTCCTGGGCCGAGTAGCTCGCGACCTCGCCGGGAAAATCGCAAAGGAAATCCCCCAGCCGCCGCTCGGCCGGATGCAGCTCCGGCAGCACCTGGCGGACGCGCGTGAGGAAGGAGCGTTCTTTGGGGCTCATGTCGATTCCATGAAACTGTCGTTTCACGGCAATCTCTGATTTTCGAGAGGATATTGCAAGCGAGGCGGGCGGGTGCCGCCTCGCTTTCAACTGGGAACGGGGGAAGGTCCTACAGCGCCGCGCGTCTTATCAGACGCGCGAAGGTCGCTGTAGCACTTTGATTTGCTGCATGTCTTCGTCCTTAAATCGAGGTCGATTTAAGGAGACATGCAGTAGCCCCGCCGTCAGTACTTCGACGGCACGTAGAGTTCCGGCGGCAGCACCTTGCGCTCGTAATCCGGGTTGAAGACGCGTTCCGGCAGCGAGATTTCCTCGTGCGGCACCTCCTCGTAGGGGAACTGCGTCAGAAGATGATCGATGCAGTTGAGCCGGGCACGCTTCTTGTCGTTTCCTTCGACGATATGCCAGGGCGCTTCCGGAATGTTGGTGCGGGCGAAGGTCTCTTCCTTGGCCTTGGTATAGCCCTCCCAGCGCACCCGCGATTGCAGGTCCATGGGCGACAGCTTCCACTGCTTCAGCGGATCATGGATGCGCACAAGGAAGCGCATCTGCTGTTCTTCATCGGTGATCGAGAACCAGTACTTGACCAGCCGAATGCCCGAACGCACCAGCATGCGCTCGAATTCAGGGACGTCGTTGAAGAACTGCTCGACCTGATCTTCGGCGGCAAAGCCCATGACCCGCTCGACGCCGGAGCGGTTGTACCAGGAGCGGTCGAAGAGCACGATCTCGCCGCCGGCCGGCAAATGCGGCACGTAGCGCTGGAAATACCATTGCGTCTTTTCACGGTCGGAGGGTGCCGGCAGCGCGACGACGCGCACGACACGCGGATTGAGCCTCTGGGTGATGCGCTTGATGACGCCGCCCTTGCCGGCGGAGTCACGCCCCTCGAAGATCACCACCACTTTTTCCTTGTGGTAGACCACCCAGTCCTGCAGCTTGATCAGCTCCGACTGCAGCTTCAGCAGCGCGCGGAAGTAATCGATGCGCGGGATCGTCGGCGGGTGGCTCTTGCGATAGATCTTGCGGATCTCTTCAGAGAGCGCCGGTTCTGAAAGCTCGAGTTCGTAGTCTTCGTCGAGCGTGTCGGCCAGTTCCGCTTCCAGCCAGTCCTGCGTCTCGATCTCGTCGTTCGACCTGTTCATCTGACCCTCCGATACGATGTGTCCACCGACAGCTTTGCAAATTCTATCGTTAGTCGGCTTATTTCACAGCCGCATGAAAGGAATTTGACGCCGGGACTTCTGCGCCCCTGATCGCCCCTATCCCTTCATATACCAGCCCCAGGGTTCGTCGGTGTCGAAGCTGGTGATCTGCTTGGTCTCGAGATAGTTCGAAAGGCCCCAGCGGCCGAGCTCGCGGCCGATGCCCGATTGCTTGTAGCCGCCCCAGGGAGCCTCGGGGAAGGTGGGCTGCGAGCAGTTGATCCAGACGATACCGGCGCGAAAAGCCCGGGCGACGCGTTCGCAACGCTCGCGGTCAGCCGACATGACAGCCGCCGCGAGACCGAAGCGGCTGTCATTGGCCATGCGGATCGCGTCCGCCTCTTCGCGGAACGGCTTGACGCAGACGACTGGGCCGAAGATCTCCTCGCGCCAGACGAAGCTGTCTTCGCGCATGTCGGTCAGCACGGTCGGCTCGAGGAAGTAACCGCTGTTGAGGCCGGCCGGGCGGCCACCGCCTGCAGCGACCGTGGCCCCGTCCTGCCGGGCGCGATCGATGGCGCCGACAACCTTGTCATATTGGCCGCGGGAGACGATCGGCCCGAGCAGCGTGCCGTCCTCCAAGCCATTGCCGATCTTGATCTTCGCGGCCTCTTCGCAAAGACGGCTGACGACGGTCTCGTAAATCTCCTCCTCGACCAGCACCCGCGAGGTTGCCGAACAAACCTGGCCCTGGTTCCAGAAGATGCCGAACATGATCCATTCGACGGCCTTGTCGATGTCGCTGTCGGCAAAGACGACGAAGGGCGACTTGCCGCCGAGTTCGAGGCTGACATTCTTGATGTCCTGAGCGCCGGCCATCATCACCTTGCGGCCGGTCACGACAGAGCCGGTGAAGGCGAGCTTGTCGATCAGCGGATGCTCGGTGAGCGGCTGGCCGGCATCCTGGCCGGTGCCGGTGAGGATATTGAGCACGCCGGGCGGCAGCCCGACTTCCTCGGCAATGACGCCAAGCTCAAGCGCCGTCAGCGGCGTCAGTTCCGAGGGTTTGAGCACGATGGTGCAGCCGGCGGCAAGCGCCGGTGCTACCTTCCAGGAGACCATCAGCAGCGGATAGTTCCAGGGGGTGATGGCACCGACCACGCCGAGCGGCTCGCGCACGGCGCGTGCGGTGAAGCGGCTGTCGCCGACGGGGATCGTCTCCTCCGGATCGGCGTCCAGTTCCTCGGCGAGGCCGGCATAGAAGCGGAAGCAACCGGCGGCGTCGTCGATGTCCCAGAGCGCCTCAGGCAGCGGCTTGCCGTTGTCGGCGACTTCGAGCCGCGCCAGCGAGTGGCGCTTCTCTTCGATCTTCGCCGCGATCGCCCGGAGATAGACGGCACGCTCAGTGCCTGACAGTTTCGGCCAGGAACCGCTGTCGAAGGCGATGCGGGCGGCCTTTGCGGCCCTGTCCACGTCTTCATAGGTCGCGGCCGGCGCCCGGTGGATGACCTCTTCCGTTGCCGGGTCGACCACGTCGAGCGTGCCGCCGCGCCGCGGTTTTTCCCATTTGCCGCCAATGAACAGCCGATCCTGCATGCCATAACCCCTTTTTAGCCCGGAGCAAGTATGGCCAGTCTATGCGAAGCGCGCCAGTCGCAAGTTACGGCTGGCGTTGATCTTTTTGGTTCGGAGACGTCGCTCAGCGGTCGGTAACGCGCCCGCGCCATGCGAGGAACGGCAGAACCGGCAGCACGGCGCAGGCACTGGCAAACAGCCAGAATTGTCCAAGCGACATGAGCCCATTCGTAAACATCGCTCCCGACAGCATCCCTGCGGCAAGGCCAAGATCCATCAGGGGCAAGGTAACGGCATAGAAGACCGTCTGGCGTCCAAGGGCAGGCAGCGCTGCACGAGGGTGAAATAAGCCGCGAAAGCGACCATCTCCGGTATGCGTCCGCTTTGCGGCTATGCGCTATCGCGTTGCGTTGGCCAATGCCGGAGCAGTATTGGCGATCTGTGTAACCACCATGCCGCCGACGATGAAGAGTAGGCCGGTCAGTCGCGCCGCATTGACCGGCTTTGCGGGGAAACCCATCAGGCCGAAGTGATCGATGAGCAGGGAGACCGCCATCTGGCCGGCGATGACGGCGACGATGAAGCTTGCCGCGCCGAGCTTCGGCGCAAGGAGGAGAGCAGCGGTGATATAGATCACGCCGGCGGCGCCGCCGATCCAGATCCACCACGGACCCTTGAATGCCGTCGCAAGGCTGGGCAACGGCGCCCGCAACGCGATCAGCATCGGCAGGATGAGCGCGAGACTGACGCCGAGCGAGACGACCGTCGCCCAGAGCGGATGGCCGAGGAGGCGGCCAAGGTTGGCATTGGCGCCGGCCTGGAGGGGGACGACGGCGCCGGCGAAGATCGCCGTGGCAAGCATGAGGAGGGAGGAGAGAGTGGGCATTGTTTTTTCCTTCTTGATTGCCTCATCCTCACGCATCGATGGGAGGAATGGAAATTCAAATTTCGTACGTGTTACATTCGCCTCATGAATAATCTCGGCGGAATCGACCTGAACTTGTTGGTGGTGCTCGATGCCCTGCTGGCGGAACGCCATGTATCGCGTGCGGCCCTGCGGCTGAACAAGAGCCAGCCGGCGGTCAGTCATGCGCTTGCGCGCTTGCGGGCTCTTTTCGACGATCCCTTGCTCGTCCGCCATGGCGGACAGCTTGAACCGACGGTGCGGGCGCTGGAGATCGCGCCACAGCTTGCCGAGGCCCTGGCGCACATGCGCCAGCTCATGGGGTCTCAGCCGTTCGATCCGGCAATGGAGCGCCATATCTTTCGGCTCGCGATGTCCGACTATGCCGCCCTCGTTCTGCTGCCGCGCTTGATGGCGGTGCTGCGCCGGCAAGCGCCGTACGTCGATCTCATCGTTAGCCAGGCGAGCCGTGAAGTGATGATGTCGCAAATTGTCGACGGCGAGATCGATCTGGCGCTCGGGGTGTTTCCGACGCTGACCGAGGATCTGAGGACATCGCTCCTGTTTAAGGAACACTTCGCCTGCCTGGCAGATGGCGCGAGCCTTGGTGGCGAAAAGGCGATGGATCTGACGGCCTATCTGGAGCGGCCGCATATTCTCGTTTCGCTGCGCGGCGACACCGGCAACGAGATCGACCTGGCGCTGGCGGCCGCGGGGCACAAGCGCCGCATCGTGCTGGCGCTGCCCCATTGGAGTGCTGCGCCCGGCCTGGTTCTCGGCACGGACATGGTGCTTACGGTGGCACACCGCATCCTGCCGCGTGATGCTGAGGCCGGGTCACTGACCGTCTTCGATCCGCCCTTCGCCATCCCGCCTTTTTCGTTCCGTCAGATCTGGCATCGGCGGCGCGACGGCGATCCCGCCCACCGCTGGCTCCGGGATCTGATCACCCACATTCTCGCGCCATCGGAGTCGGTTCCGGCCATCGTTTGATCGTGGGAAAATGTGATCCTGAAAATGAAAAGGCCCGGTGCGGCGATGCCGACCGGGCCTTTCTCATAGACTCTGTTTCGCGTCAGTCGTGGCTGACGCCCTGGATCGCCGAAACCTGCCATTCCGCGCCCGGCTTGCGGACGAAGGTCCAGAGCTCGACCGCTTCGGTCAGCTTGTCCGGATCACCGCTGATGACCTTGCCCGTGGCGCGGTCTCGCATCACGTCGATGCTTTCGTAACGCATGGCAACGGTCGCGTAGTCGGTCCCGTTTTCGGACCAGGCCTCGGCCACGTCGCCCTGGACAAGGTGCACGTCGCGCACATCGTTCTTGACGCCGCTCGTCGCGTTGTCGCTCAGCTCTTCGGCGAGGTAGGACATGGCTTCCGGCGTCGTCAGGCGACGCAACGTGCCGTAGTCTTCAGCGGCGTAGGCCGCCTGCACGTCCTTCAGCATCTTTTCGAACTGTTCGAGGTCGGCCTGCTGGACGCCGATTTCGTCAGCCGGGCCGTCGGTGACGGGGGCCGGTGCAGGTGCTGCCGTCGGGCGCGCGTTCGCCTGACCGCCGGCCTGGGCGCCACCGATGCTCGGAATCTTGAACGACGGCATGCCGTTCGGCTGAGCCGACGACCGCTCGGACGGGCCCGCATAGGCCGTCTGCTGGCGGTTGCGGCCGAAGAAGCGCATGGCAAGCATGATCAGACCGCCGATGAGGAGCATCTGCACGATCAGGCCGAGGAAACCGGCCGCACCGCCGAAGCCGCCGCCCATCAGCATGCCGATCAGGCCGCCGACCATGAGGCCGCCGAGCAGCGAGCCGCCAAAGCCGCTGAAGAAGCCCGGACGGGCGTTCGGCTGGGTAGCGTTCGGGCGCGTCTGGCCGGCCGCCGGATTGGTGGCGGTGGGGCCGGCGTCCTGGCGCGGCGTCATCGAGCGGTCGATCGGTGCCGCGTTGGTCGGCGCCGTGCGGGTAACGGGCGGCTGCGAGAAGGTGCGGGTGCCGCGGCTACCGAAACCGCCACCCGAACGCCGCGCTTCGGCGACGTCTACAACTGTCAACGCGACGGTCAAGCCAATCGCCATCATTGCCAGAGCTCGTCCAAGACGCCCAAATCGCTGCATTGCCATCACAACCCCTATTCTTGCTTGGGCTCAAAACTGAGCCATCAGGGCCTGATATAGGGGTTCAAGGCCCGTGATTTAAGCGTTTCGCCTCGTATTTCGGCCAGTTTACCGTTATCCGCTGCCGCTCTCCGGGCCGAATCCGGCGTCGAATCAGCACCTTCGATCACATTGGATGTCGCATTCGTTGACGCAAAACCACCCCGCATTTTCGCTAGCGATTGGCTGCCAGGATCATGGCGGCGGCCTTTTCGGCGATCATGATCGTCGGCGAATTGGTGTTGCCCGAGGTGATCGTCGGCATGATCGAGGCGTCGGCGATGCGCAACCCCTTGAGGCCGCGAAGGCGCAGTTCGGGATCGACAACGCTTTCAGCGTCAGCGCCCATGCGGCAGGTCCCGACCGGATGAAAGATCGTCGTGCCGATATCGCCGGCGGCGCGCTTCAGGTCGTCCTCCGTCTCGTAGGATGGCCCCGGTTTGAACTCGACCGGGTTGAAGCGGGCGAAGGAGGGCTGTTTGACGATCTGCCGCGTCAGGCGGATGGCGCTGACGGCGACGTTGCGATCGGCCTCTGCGGTCAGGTAGCGCGGCCGGATGTCCGGTGCCGCGGCGAAGTCCGGGCCTTTGAGGTGCACCGAGCCGCGGCTTTCCGGGCGCAGATTGCAAACGCTGGCGGTGATCGCCGGGAAAGAATGAACAGGTTCGCCGAACTTGTCGAGCGAGACCGGCTGCACGTGATATTGCAGGTCGGGCGTTTCCTTCTCCGGGCCGGACCGGGTGAAGATCCCGAGCTGGCTTGGTGCCATCGCCATCGGCCCGGAGCGTTTCAGCAGATATTCCAGCCCGATCGACGCCTTGCCGAAGAGTGAATTGGCCTTTTCGTTGAGCGTCGGCACGCCCGTCACCTTGTAGGCCATGCGCAGCTGCAGATGATCCTGCAAGTTCTCGCCGACGTTCGCGCGTTCGTGGCGGACCTCGATGCCGTTGGCCTGAAGCACGTCGCCGCGGCCGATGCCGGAGAGCTCAAGGATCTGCGGCGAGCCGATCGCGCCGGCGGAAAGCACGGTCTCGCGGGCTGCGCGGGCGCGTTTGACCGTGCCATCATGCTGGAACTCGACACCGGCGACGCGGTCGCCTTCGATGATCAGCTTGCGCACATGCGCCTTGGTCAGAACCGTCAGGTTGCCGCGCTTCTGCGCCGGGCGCAGGAACGCCTTCGCCGTGTTCCAGCGGATGCCGGAGCGCTGGTTGACGTCGAAATAGCCGGAGCCTTCGTTGCTGCCGCGGTTGAAATCCGGCGTTTCGGGAATGCCGGCTTCGGTGGCGGCTTTCTGGAACGCGTCGAGCACGTCCCAGCGCACGCGGGCCCTTTCCACCCGCCATTCGCCGCCAGCGCCGTGCATGTCGTTGGCACCCTTATAGTGGTCCTCCGACTTCTTGAAGAGCGGCAGCACGTCGTCCCAGCCCCAGCCGGTGCAGCCGAGCTGGCGCCAATGGTCGTAGTCGCGCGCCTGGCCGCGCATGTAGATCATGCCGTTGATCGAGGAGCAGCCGCCAAGCACCTTGCCGCGGGGATAGCCGAGGGAACGGCCGTTGAGGCCCTCTTCGGCGGCCGTCGTAAAGCACCAGTCGGTGCGCGGATTGTTGATGCAGTAGAGATAGCCGACCGGAATGTGGATCCAGTGGTAGTTGTCGCGGCCGCCGGCCTCGAGCAGCAGCACGCGATGCCCTAGGTTTTCGGAAAGGCGATTGGCAAGCACGCAGCCGGCGCTACCCGCCCCGACGACGATATAGTCGAACGTGTCCATTGGGTTCTCTTGGTGTTCGGGAACCGCCGCGAAACGGGCGCGTAGGAATGTACGCGGGCTCCTCTGCGCGGATGGCGGTGCCGTTTCGTTCTGTTCATAATTGGCCAGACATGCTCCTCAGATGTCGGCTCCGGCGACTACAATCCGGAAAAAACCGCTTGGATGCAAGCGGCCTGGACCGTAAATTGCGAAACAGGATCTGTTCATTTTCGAACAGATGAGGGTGGCGATGAATCCGAATTTCACCTGGGACGATCTGCAGTTCTTTCTCGCGGTTGCCCGTACCGGACAACTGTCGACGGCGGCCCGACGCTTGAGGACCAGCCATGCCACGGTCTCGCGTCGCATCGATCGGCTGGAGTTCGCGCTCAAGGTCAAGCTGTTCGAGCGCAATCCGCGCGGCTACGTGTTGACCGGCATGGGCCAGCGCTTCATCGAAACCGCCGAGCGGATCGAGCGCGAGACCGAACAATTGCAGCTCGACATCAATGATGGCCTGACGGCGCAGCACGGCGTCGTCAGGTTGAGCACGCTCGAAGGCTTCGGCAATTTCTTCCTGGCCGATCGGTTGGCGGATTTTGCCGAAAACTATCCGAACGTCTCGCTGGAACTGGTGGCGATCCAGCAGATCATGTCGCTATCGCGCAAGGAAGCGGATATCCAGGTGGCGCTGACGGCGCCGAAGGCCGGACCTTACCAGTCCGAGGTGCTGACGCCCTATACGCTGCATGTCTATGGCGCGCGCAGCTATCTCTCGAAACATCCGCCAATCACCGGACGCAACGACCTCGCCGCGCACCGCTTCGTCGGGTATATCGAAGACATGATCTTTGCGCCGGGTCTCGATTATCTGGGAGAACTCCAGCCGGGCCTGCATGCGCATTTCCAGAGTTCGAGCATCCTGACGCAGCTAAAGGCTGTGCGGCAGGGGCTGGGACTATGCGTGTTGCCTTACTTCATAGCACAGCAGGAAGAAGACCTGGAGATCGTTCTGCCTGAGGAGATTGAGCTCAAGCGCACCTATTGGCTGGTTTGCCACCGGGATCTGGTCGCGGTGCCGCGGGTAAGGGCGGTGCGCGAATTCCTGATGCAGATCGTTCGGGAACACCGGGCGGATTTCACCCGGGAAACTGCGCCGCCGATGACGGGCATGCGGCGCATATCGCGATCGTAATCCGTGTCGGGTGATGCCGGGATGGGTCTCTTCGTGGCCACGGGGTGATTTGCGCCGCAAACGCCCGTGTTTTCGCTCCTCGAAATCGATCGAGTTTATCAACAGTCGAAATTGTCTTTTAAATTCAATGGCTTGTTCTTTTTTGAAGTTTTTTTGAAGATCGCTGTTGACGTCTTGGAGGCTGGGGGTCTATAAGCCCGATCACTGACGAGGGCGGCGGCGCTGCTGGCGACGACGACCTTCGCTCTAGAGTTTCCCT